>NZ_JAOCEA010000010.1:0-233513 GCF_029841165.1 Pseudomonas sp. GD03842
CCACAAATGGGGCCGCTGTAAAAGCGGAACGGTGAATCAGCGTCACCCTCGCCAATGGATCAGCTCGCTATAAACCGAACCAACCGACCAACCAGCCAAACAGCAGCCGCAGCAGAGTGTTTGCCCGGGGCAATTAAAACCGCGCATATTGGATCCTGAATTAGTTGTCTGCTGCCCTTGAAAAGTGACCGAGCCAATTAACCGGTTTTTTAAGTAAGCGAACTAAGGCTGTTCGACAGCCGGTATTCAACTTCCCACCCCCACGGTCGAAACATATTTCAGGCCGCATCTTCCCTTTCTTCTTACAACCCCGTAAAAAGCGCGGCGCGCGCCTGATCGGTCACGCATCCTCGTCGCTGGCATTCCTGGTTATGGACACAATCGTATGATCAAACGTCTGGGCTTCAGCAGAAAGATCCTGCTGGCCGCTGCACTCATAGTTGTCGTTGCTTTTTCATGTTTCATCCTCGTGAACGATTACCGACAGCGCGAAACGCTGAAGAGCAATGTCAACGCCGAACTGCAACAACTGGGCAGTTTGACCACGCAAAACATTCAAACCTGGCTCGACAGCCGAACCCAATTGCTCTATTCGATGGCCCAGCAGATTGCCGCCGATGGCGCCACGCCCGCCAGTCTGCAGCGCATCGTGGGACTGCCGGTGTACCCGGACAACTTCCAGCTCAGCTACTTCGGCGGCAAGGACGGCCTGATGTTCTCGGTTCCGGCCGGTAACCGTGCCGCCGACTATGACCCGCGCGCCCGCGGCTGGTACAAGGCCGCCGATGCGGCTCAAGGCACCATCGTCACCGAGCCCTATATCGCCGCCTCGTCGGGCAAGCTGGTGGTCACCCTGGCCACCCCGGTGCGTCAGCAAGGCCAGATGATCGGTGTGGCTGGGGCGGACATATCGCTGGATGCCATTACCAAAACCATCAATTCGCTGAATTTCGGTGGCCATGGCTATGCGTACATCGTTAGCGCCGATGGCAAGATCCTGATTCACCCGGACAGCAAGCTGATCCTGAAAAACGTCAGTGAGGCTTACCCCAACGGGGCGCCGAAAATCGCGCCAGGCGTGTCGGAAATCGAATCGGCTGGCAAGGCGCAGTTCATTTCGTTCACCAAGGTCGAGGGCCTGTCTTCGGCCAACTGGTACGTGGCGCTGGTGCTCGACCGGGACGCGGCCTACTCGATGCTCAGTGAATTCCGTGCCTCGGCCATGACCGCAATGGTCATTGCGGTGGCGATCATCATGGTGCTCCTGGGCCTGCTGATCCGGGTGCTGATGCAGCCGTTGCACCAGATGGGTCGCGCCATGCAGGACATCGCCGACGGAGAGGGCGACCTGACCAAACGCTTGTCGATCCTCTCCCAAGACGAGTTCGGCGCTTTGGCATTGTCGTTCAACCGTTTCGTGGAGCGGATTCACGGTTCGATCCGCGAAGTGGCCTCCACGGCGGGACAACTGGGCGAGGTCGCCGCGCGGGTGGTGGGTGCTTCCAACTCGTCCATGGGCAACTCGGATCAGCAATCCAGCCGTACCAGCAGCGTTGCTGCGGCGATCAACGAGCTAGGGGCCGCTGCTCAGGAAATCGCCCAGAATGCGGCGCTGGCTTCCCAGCATTCCAGCGAAGCGACACAGTTGGCCAGTGAAGGGCAGGGTGTCGTGTCGCAGACCATCAAGGCGATGAACGCGCTGTCGGAAAAGATCAGCGAGTCTTGCGCCAACATCGAAACCTTGAACGCGAAGACCGCCAACATCGGGCAGATCCTCGAGGTGATCACCGGTATTTCGCAGCAAACCAACTTGCTGGCGTTGAACGCAGCCATCGAAGCCGCCCGTGCGGGTGAGGCCGGACGCGGCTTTGCCGTCGTGGCCGATGAAGTGCGGAACCTGGCCCATCGCACTCAGGACTCGGCTCAGCAGGTGCAGGGCATGATCGAAGAACTGCAAACGGGTGCCCGTGATGCGGTGGCGAACATGACCGAGAGCCAGCGCTTGAGCGAAAGCAGCGTGACGGTTGCCAACCAGGCCGGTGAGCGCCTGAACAGCGTGACCCGACGCATCGGCGAGATCGACGGCATGAACCAGTCGGTGGCCACCGCCACCGAAGAGCAGACCGCGGTCGTGGAGTCGATCAATGTCGACATCACCGAGATCAACACGCTCAACCAGGAAGGCGTCGATAACCTCAAGTCGACCCTCGACGCCTGCGCTCACCTTGAACACCAAACCGCACGCCTGCAGCACTTGGTCGGGACGTTCCGGATCTGAATCGGCACCTCGCCGGAGGCTGCAGGCTGGCCACCTGTCCCGCACCTGAGTCTGTGGGGCAGGGGGCAGCCACCCGCTGCAAGTTGCTTGAGCGTTCCTTCCGGGGACGTTCGACGCCCGTCGAACCGGCGTCTCCCCGTCGATCACCGCCGCAGATATGCTGCAAAATCGATGTCGCCAGCACTGAGAATCGCCTGGACGCGGTTGTGCACGTTGAGCTTGCGAAGAATCGCCGACACGTGCGCTTTGACGGTGGTTTCGGCGATGTCGAGGTTAAAGGCGATCTGTTTGTTCGAGTCGCCTTTGGTCATGCGTTGGAGCACCAGTAATTGCTTGCGCGTCAGGGCGTGAATCAGCTCGGGTGCCAGATGCGCAGCGTTGCTGACGGCGCGGCGCGCCTGGGGTTTCTGGCTGCGAATGACGTCCGAGGGCAGGTAGACGTTGCCATTGAGAATCTGTTCGATGGCCTCGGTCATCTGCTTGCGCGGCGAGGATTTGGTGATGAAGCCAACGGCGCCATAGGTAATGGCCTGAAGCACCACCTGCTTGTCCTGCTCGGCCGAAACAATCACCACTGCAATGGTGGGTGCCTCATTGCGCAGGCTGATCAACCCGTTGAGGCCGTGCATACCTGGCATGTTCAGGTCCAGCAGGATCAGGTCCAGGTCATGGTGCTCGCGGGTGATTGCCAACGCGCTGTCGAGATCGCCGGCTTCCCTGATTTCGCTGCCTGGAAAACCATCGCGGATCACGGTGTGGATGGCCTCACGGAACAGTGGGTGGTCGTCGGCAATCAGGATTTTATGCATGGTTGGGGCGCCTTTCTTATAATGCTGCGCGTCGCTCGGCGTCGGCCTTGAGGACGGTGTTCGCGCATTACATGTCAGAAACGGCACTTTGTGAATGCGACCATAGAAACGAAAACCCGTACTAAAGTCGTAGACGCTTCGCCCAATGCCCTGTCACGGGCGCGTGCATTCGAACGGGGGGCGTCCTCTAGAGGTGCACTTCCACCGCCAGCGGCAGGTGATCGGACAGGTGCGTCCAGGGCCGGGTGCCAAGAATCTTGGGGTCGTGGCTAGTGGCATTGCGCAGGTAGATGCGGTCCAACTGCAGCAGCGGGAACCGTGCCGGATATGTCCGGGCCAGCCGACCATTGCAGCGTTCGAAGACTTCGTGCAAATACTCGCAGCGTGCCAGACGCTTGTTGCCTTGCAATTGCCAATCATTGAAATCTCCGGCGATCACCACTGGGGCGTGCTCGGGCAATGAATCCAGCAAGTCGCACAACAGATTCAACTGCAACTGGCGGTGACTCTCCAGCAGACTCAGGTGAACGCAGATGGCGTGCACTTCCTCATGGCCGGGTACCTGCAACACGCAGTGCAGCAAGCCACGGCGTTCGGGGCCTGTGATCGACACGTCGAGGTTGCGGTAATGCAGGATCGGGTACTTCGAAAGCAGCGCATTGCCATGGTGGCCCTCCGGGTACACCGCATTGCGGCCGTAGGCGAAGTCGCTCCACATGCTGTCCGCGAGGAATTCGTACTGCGAGGTGACGGGCCAATTGTGGTATCGCTCCGCATGACGATCATGGCCACCGAGCACCTCTTGTAGAAAAACCAGATCGGCCCCCGTGCTGCGCACGGCCTCCCTGAGTTCCGGCAGGATGAAACGCCGGTTGAGCGCTGTGAAGCCCTTGTGCGTGTTGACGGTCAGCACCCGCAGGCGATGCACATCGCGCGCGTGGGATGTGTCTGAGGGGGGGACGCTCAAGCCAGGGGAATCCGAGGTCACGCGCTCACTCCTGTCGCGAGGGAATGTGCTAGTTCCGACCGGCCTCGATCCTGGCAGTTCAGCTTTTTCCCACCCCGACTGACTGGCGACGTCTCACACGCGGGTATCGGCCTGTGGCCGACGGGACAGCCACAGCGTCAGGCCCAGCGCAAGCATCGACAACAAGGCAGCGAAGAAGAAGATCCAGTCGTAGCCCATGCCCAACGCAATGGCCCCCATCAGCGGGCCGGAAACAGCCAAGGCCAGATCGAAGAACACCGCATACGCCCCCAGCCCCGCACCCCGGCTGCTGTTGGGGACCTGCTTGATCGCTTCGACACCGATGGCCGGGTACACCAACGACAGGCCAAAGCCGGTCAGGCCTGCACCGATCAGCGCCAGGCCGGTATTCGGCGACAGCCACAGCATGATCAGGCCAACGACCTCGACCGACATGCAGGTGATGGCCGAGCGGAAACCGCCAAAACGCGTGATCGCATTGATGAACAGCAAGCGCGCAAGGATGAAACAGACCCCGAACACCGTCAGGCACCACGCAGCGCCCTCCCAGCCTCGGTTGACGTAATAGAGGGTGATGAAGGTGGTCAAGGTGCCATAGCCGATGGACGACAGCGTCAGCCCCAGCCCGTACGGTGCGACGCGGCCGAACACCGACCAGAATGGCATGCGCTCACCTCGCACCACCGGGACCGGTGGCTTGTTGCGAATCAGCCATAGCGCCCCCCCGGCCAGCGCCGTCAGCGCCAGCCCCAGGCTCACGAAACCCAGCGCCTTGACCATGAGCACCCCCAGCGGGGCACCGATGGCGATGGCCCCATAGGAGGCAATACCGTTCCAGGAAATCGAACGTGCAGTGTGTTCGGCACCGACCTGGCCGATGCACCAACTGATGGTGCCGACGCCGATCAACCCCTGCGACACCCCCAGCATCAGGCGCGCAACGATCAGAATGGCCAGGCTGATACTCGGGAAAGGCTCGAGCAACACGGCCACCACCGTCAGCACGCCGCTGGTGGCAATGCCCAGCAACCCGTAGACGATGGCCCGCTTGGTCCCGATGGTGTCGCAGATCCTGCCCGCCACCGGGCGGCTGAGAAGGGTGGCCAGGTATTGCGCACCGATCACCAGCCCTGCCACGACAGCGCTGAACCCCAATTGGCTGTGAACATAGCCGGGCATCACGGCGATGGGCAGGCCAATGCACAGGAAGGCGATGAAGGTGTAAAACACGATGGCGACGATTTGCAGCGTGATCGCCACCGAACCGGCGTTCGGGGCAGGGGAGTTCGGCGGCAGTGCGGCAGACATGGGGCCTCTTCGCTGGAGCGGTGGAGTGCGCCATCATCGCCCGAGGCGGGTGGAAATGAAAGCAGGCTAACGATTTATCGCGGCGGGGTGTCCTCGGCGCGACAAACTCCGGCGGAGCGTAAGTCGGCCGGAAATCGCCGGTATATGCCACTTCCTTAACTTCACGGTGCGGCCCCATAATCGCGACATTCAACCGTGGTCGTGAGCCCTGCATGAAAATTGTCGACGACACCCTTCTGGAAGCGCCCGCCGAGGTGCCACCCAAGGGCCGCAAGAATAATCCCGAGAAAACCCGCGATGGCATCCTCCAGGCGGCCATTGCCGAATTCGTGGCTCAGGGCCTTTCCGGCGCCCGGGTCGATGCGATAGCCGAACGCACGCAGACCTCCAAGCGGATGATCTATTACTACTTCAACAGCAAGGAGCAACTGTACGCGGAGGTGCTGGAAAAGCTCTACGGCGACATCCGCCGCACCGAAAGCAGCCTGAGGCTAGACGTGCTGGAGCCGATGGAGGCCATTCGCCGTCTGGTGGAGTTCACGTTCGACCACCATGACCGCAATGTGGATTTCGTGCGCATCGTGTGCATCGAGAACATTCACAACGGCGACAACGTGAAGCAGTCGTCGACGATTCGTGCCTTGAGCCAGCATATCCTGGGTGCGCTCGACGAAACCCTGCGCCGTGGGGAGCAGGCCGGGGTATTCCGTCACGGCGTGCAGGCGGTCGATCTGCACATGCTGATCAGCTCGTTTTGTTTTTATCGCGTATCCAATCGCCACACCTTCTCCGAGATTTTCCAGATCGAACTGGAAGACGTCGAGGTGAAGGCACGTCAGAAAGCGATGGTGTGCGAATCGGTGATGCGCTACCTGATGCCCTGATCGGCCAGGCGAGGATGCTTGGCTGGCGCAACGCTTGCGTCGGGGAGGCGCTTTCTTTCGCCTCTCCGACGCAATGATTCAACGCAGCACGCTCACCATTTCGCCGATGACGGTCAGCACGTCATGGGCCAGGCGCATCGATCGTGCTCCAGACCAGCCGGTGAGCGGATCGGGTGCATCGTCGTTGTCCTTGAACGGCATCTCCAGTGTCAGCGACAGGCATTTATAGCGTTCACCGACACTGTTGCACGCCAGGTTCATGTTCGCCTTGCCTGGAGCCGATTTGGGGTAGCCGTAGCGGGTCTGGAAGTCTTTGGTCAAGCCACTGAGGCGTGCGCGGAAATCCGCTTCCAGTGTTTTCTGCTGGTCGGTGTACCCCGGATTGCCTTCGCAGGCTGCAGTGAAGACGTAGGGGATTTCCTCATCGCCATGCACGTCGAGGAACATGTCCACGCCGTACCTTTCCATCTGCTGTTTGACGAAATAAACCTCGGGGCTCAGTTCGGGGGTCGAATCCTGCCACGCGCGGTTGAGGTCCTTGCCCTGGGCATTGGTGCGCAGATGGCCGTGAAACGCGCCGTCAGGGTTCATGTGCGGGACCAGATACAGATCCGCCGACGCCAGCAACGCCTGAACCTGGGCATCGTGCTCTTTCAGGCGTTCGATCACGCCCTCCATGAACCACTCGGCCATGTGCTCACCAGGATGCTGTTGGGCAATGATCCAGACCTTGCGCTTGCCCGGCGCGCCATCGCCTTTTCGCAGCAGCGGAATGTCGCGCCCTTCGACGCTTTTGCCGGTGGCCAACAACTCGGTGCCAGCCTCGTTGAGCGCCTGGCCCATCAGCCAATCATGCCGCTCTCGGCTGTAAGGCTCGAAGTAGGCGAACCAGATCTGCGAGTGTTCGGGCGAACAGGTGAAATTCAATGCCTTGCCGTCGAAGTGGCTGGGCACCCGGAACCACGTCTTGTGGTCGTAGGACGCAACGGCGTTGTAGCCGGTCCAGGCCCGGTTGTAGCTGGATTCGCTGGCGTTGGTCAGGCTGAACGTATGCGTTTCGCCGACCTGCATGCCCTCGACCTTGAAGTGGAACCACTGGAAATGCGGGCTGCGAGTGTCTGGGCGGATGGCCAGTCGCACGTTTTGCGGTTGGCTGGCATCCAGCACGACGATATTGCCGCTGTCGAAATCACAGGTGATGGAAAGGGCGCTCTGGATCACGGAAAAGTCCTGGAAAGGTTAATGCCGACTCCGCGCCATCGGGTGGCGCTTTTGATCGGTACTTTACACGGATCGGGGCAACCGGCCGCGACAGAAACGTTTGACGATGAGACTCCTCGGGGGGCGCCCCTTTTCGGCTCGTCTAACGCTGATCTGCCTTTGAGGCACAGTGCGCTGGGTCCATGATCGGCCCGTCAGCGCCCGCCTCAGTGCGACAGCTTGCTGGATATTGCGCCTGAACCTCGTGGGCAGTTCAGCACGCCAGGTTCTTTTGCTATGATGCGCGCCACCGCGACAGCGACCCTCTTCATTAGCCTGAAGATGCAACACCCGACCGAACCAGACCCTTCAAGGGCACAAAAAAAAAGACCCGGCAAAAATGCCGGGTCAAAAACCGTGATTAGCCTGATGAGGAGATAATCCAAAAGCCGACCTAAGGCTTGAGGGTTATCAACCCGCCTCGCGACGGGTTGCGCTCAATAATAATCATTATCATTTGCACGTCAAATGTTTTTTTCCCTTCCCGCGAAAAAACTGAGGGCCCCCACGTGGGCGCCAGTTGGAATCCTGCTCTCTTGGCATTGCCCGGTCTGGCAGGCAACCGCTAGTCCAGAGGCAGTTCGGTGGTGCGCTTGACCACACTCATCGCAATGTTGGAGTGAGCCTCCTGCACATGGGGGCTCTGCAACAGATGGTCGCGCAGAAAGCGCTCATAGCTGGCAATGTCTTGCACCACCACCTTCAGCATGAAATCCATGTCCCCGGCCATGGTGTAGCACTCCAGAACTTCGGGGTAGCCAATGATCGCTTCTTCAAATTCCGTGAGGTAGCGCCGCCCGTGGCCTGACAGCTTGACGTCGACGAAGACCGTCATGGTCAATCCCAGTCGCGCCGGATCGAGCAGGGCGACCCGACGTTCGATCACGCCTTCTTCTTCCAGACGATTGATCCGCCGCCAGCAGGGGGACTGCGACAGCTCGACCCGTTCGGCGATATCCGCCGCAGACAGGCCGGCGTCGTGTTGCAACAGGCGGAGAATCTTACGATCGATGGGGCTGAGTTTGACCTGCATGAATTGACCCTTTTTTATTCTTCTGAAGGAACAGTCATGCAGGATAGCAGCAGATCCGGGCCAAATTAGAAAGAAAAACCCCACCTCGCGGAGGCAGTATTGGCAGTGTGCGCATCGGGCCCAACCGTCCCGACGCCCCGGCGGCCGCAGCTCATGAGGCTACAGCCCCCATTCAACACGCACCGAATGGCCACATCCCAATAACAACAATGGAGTGCCTGAATGTCCCTCGCCGATATCCGTCTGGACGATAAGTACCGGCTTGCAACCGGCAACCTGTATCTCACCGGTACCCAGGCGCTGACCCGCCTGCCCATGCTGCAGAAGCAGCGCGACGAGGCCCGCGGCCTCAACACCGCCGGCTTCATTTCCGGCTACCGCGGCTCTCCGCTGGGCAATCTCGACAAGAGCCTGTGGGATGCCAAGGATTACCTTCGCGAAAATGCCATCCACTTTCAGCCCGGCGTCAATGAGGAGCTCGCGGCGACGGCAGTCTGGGGCAGCCAGCAGGTCAACCTGTTCCCCCAGGGAAAATACGACGGAGTGTTTGCGCTGTGGTACGGCAAGGGGCCAGGCGTGGATCGGTGCGGCGACGTGTTCAAGCACGGCAACTCGGCGGGTGTCGCTGAAAAGGGCGGTGTGCTGATCCTGGCGGGCGACGATCACGGGTGCAAATCCTCGACCATCGCGCATCAGAGCGAACATGCTTTCATCGCGTCGATGATTCCGGTGCTCAACCCCAGCAATGTCCAGGAAATCCTCGATTACGGCATCATCGGCTGGGAGCTGTCGCGTTACAGCGGCTGCTGGGTGGCAATGAAGACCATCGCCGAGAACGTCGATTCGTCGGCTGTCGTCGAAGTCGACCCCTTGCGCATCCAGACGCGGATCCCCGAAGACTTCCAGTTGCCCGATGACGGCTTGCACATTCGCTGGCCCGACCCGCCGCTGGCGCAGGAAGCGCGCCTGAACACCTACAAGATTTACGCCGCTCGAGCGTTCGCGCGGGCCAACGCATTGAATAAAGTGGTGATCGATTCCCCGCAACCGCGCCTGGGGATCATCACCACGGGCAAGTCTTACCTGGACGTGCGACAAGCGCTCGAAGAACTGGGCATCGACGAAGACCTGTGCGCATCCGTGGGTATTCGAGTGCTCAAGGTCGGCATGAGCTGGCCGCTGGAGCCCGTCTCGGTGCATGACTTCGCCGAAGGCTTGGACGAGATTCTGGTGGTCGAGGAAAAACGCAGCGTGATCGAGGACCAACTGACCGGTCAGTTGTACAACTGGCCGGTAGACAAGCGTCCTCGGGTCGTTGGCGAGTTCGACGAAGAGGGGCGGTCGCTGCTGCCCAACCTCGCCGAACTGACCCCGGCGATGATTGCGCGAGTGATCGCCCGTCGCTTGGCACCGATCTATTCCAGCCCGCAAATCGAGGCACGCCTGCAATTCCTCCAGGACAAGGAAAAAGCCCTGGCCGCGCCGCTGTTCAGCACCCAGCGCACCCCGCATTTCTGCTCCGGTTGCCCGCACAACAGTTCGACGCGGGTCCCCGAAGGCAGCCGGGCACTGGCGGGCATCGGCTGCCACTACATGACGATCTGGATGGACCGTGCCACAGACACCTTTACCCAGATGGGCGGCGAGGGCGTGACCTGGATTGGCCAGGCGCCGTTCACCGAGACCCCTCATGTGTTCCAGAACCTGGGCGACGGCACCTACTTTCACTCGGGACACTTGGCGGTCCGCGCAGCGGTGGCCTCCAAGGTCAACATCACCTACAAGATCCTTTACAACGATGCCGTCGCCATGACCGGCGGGCAGCCGATCGACGGTGTGCTGCGTGTGGATCAACTGAGTCGTCAGGTGTTCAACGAAGGCGTCCAGCGCATAGCGCTGGTCTCGGATGAGCCGGATAAATACCCGAGCCGAGAAGGGTTTGCCCCGATTACGACCTTCCATCACCGCCGTGACCTGGACAGCGTGCAGCGTGAGTTGCGTGAGTTCAAGGGCGTTTCGGTGATCATCTACGACCAGACCTGCGCAACCGAAAAGCGGCGTCGCCGCAAGCGTGGGAAGATGGCCGATCTGGACAAGCGCGCCTTCATTAACCCGGCGGTCTGCGAAGGCTGCGGCGATTGCGGGGCCAAATCCGGCTGCCTGTCGATCCTGCCTAAAGAGACCGCCGAGGGCCGCAAACGCGAAATCGATCAAAGCGCCTGTAACAAGGATTTCAGCTGCGTCGAAGGCTTCTGCCCCAGCTTCGTCACGGTCCATGGCGGGACCCTGCGCAAGCCGCAACTGCCGACGCAGGCCCAGGCATTCGCGCAGTTGCCCGAACCGACGCTGCCTGGCCTGGATCGGCCGTTCAACATCCTGCTGCCCGGCGTGGGCGGCACCGGGGTGACCACCGTCGGGGCCATGTTGGGCTACGCCGCCAACCTGGAGGGCAAGGGCTGCAGCGTGCTCGATCAGGCCGGCCTAGCGCAGAAATTCGGGCCAGTGGTCAGCCACATTCGGATTGCGGCTCGCCAGCAGGACCTCTTCGCGGTGCGGATCGCCGCAGGCGAGGCGGATCTGCTATTGGGTTGCGATCTGCTGGTCGCTTCAGGGCCAGACGCCATCGCCAAGCTCGACAGCGCCAAATCCCACGCCGTGGTCAACAGCCAGCAGACACCGACTGCGGAGTTCACCCGCAATCCGGATGCCGAATTCCCTGCCGACGCCATGATGCAGACCCTTCGCGATGCCGTAGGCGACGATAAGACCCACTTCGTGCCCGCCACCGAGCTGGCCACCCGGCTGATGGGCGACAGCATCGCCAGCAACCTGTTCATGCTGGGTTATGCCTACCAGAAAGGGCTGATACCGCTGTCGGCAGCGGCAATCGAAAAAGCGATCGAGCTCAATGGCGTGTCGGTCAATCTCAACCAGCAAGCGTTTCTCTGGGGACGTCGTGCCGCCTTTGACCTGCCCGCGGTTCAGGCCGCAGCCCACCCCGATGCGGTCGTGCAGCCCGAGCCGCCGACCTTGGAGCAACGTGTCCAGGGCCACGTCGAGGCGCTCACCGAGTACCAGAGCGCGGCTTATGCCAAGCGATACCTGGCGCTGGTGGAACGGGTCAGGGTCGCGGAGGCGCGCGCGTTTCCGGGCGAGGCCCCGGCGCTGACCGAGGCCGTGGCGTTCAACTACTTCAAACTGCTGGCCTATAAAGACGAGTACGAAGTGGCGCGGCTCTACAGCAACGGCGACTTCAAGCGGCAGTTGCAGGCGCAGTTCGACGGCGACTACCGGCTGGAGTTTCACCTGGCTCCGTCCTGGCTGGCCAAGCGCGATCCGCACACCGGTTCGCTGCGCAAGCGCAGTTTCGGCCCCTGGATGTTGAAGGCGTTCGATGTGCTGGCGACCTTCAAATTCCTGCGGGGCACGCCGCTCGATCCGTTCGGCCGTAGCCTTGAGCGACGTCAGGAAAGGGTATTGATTGACCAGTACGTCAGCGATGTCGAGTTGATCCTGCTCCACGTCAACGCTTCCAACCGTCACACCGCCTTGAGCCTGGCGCGGCTTCCAGAGCGCATCCGTGGTTACGGCCATGTGAAGGAAAGCGCGATGAAGGCAGCGGCGCTCCAGGCCGAACAGTTGCGTCAAAGCCTGATCAGCGGGGAAGTGGCGATGCCGAAACTCTATGAGGTTGCAGCCTGACAGCGAAGCAGGGTGCAAGGCTCGCGGAGCCTGCACCCTGCGTTCGATCAGCCTCGGGGGTCGGTTGCGTCATGGCCTACGACGCCGGGGCAACGGACGGCCAGCCCTCACCCCGGTCAGGCGTCGGACAGGTCCACCAGCACAGCGCCCTCGCTGACCATTTCCCCTTCACCGCAATACAAAGCCGAGACAACGCCCGCCCGAGTGGCGCGTATGCTGTGCTCCATTTTCATCGCTTCCAGCACCACCAGCGGCGTTCCCGCTTCCACCTCTTGACCGACTTCTGCCAACACCCGGACGATGCTGCCGTTCATGGGCGCGGTCAGGCCGCCCTGGTGTTCTCGGCTGGCGGTAGAGGCCATTGGGTCGACCTGCTGAACCGCCTGCAGCTCGCCCCGCCAGCTCACGAACAACGTCTCCTCGCGCCGAATGGCCAATGCGCTATGCCGCACGCCGTCCGCTTCATGCTGCAAGTGGTCGTCTTGCCAGCGCACGGTGCCTGCCGCATCGTGCAACCGGACATCACGGGTTTCGTCGTGGCACCGCAGCGCCAGACTGACCTCGCTGGGCAAGCCAAGACGCAAGCCGCTGGCCGTCGACCAAGGCGAGCAGGGGTCGTCTTCGCGGACCCGAAGGGGAGTAGTGGCTTGCCAGGCGCGGGCGGCCAACGTCCAGAACGCGTCTGGAAGGGCCGTGGGCAGCGGCAGCAACGCTGCCTGGTAGCGCGTAATGAAACCGGTATCCAGTTCCGCAGCCGCGAATGCAGGGTGAGCGATGATTCGCCTGAGGAACGCCAGATTAGTGCGCAGCCCACCAATGGCGTATTCATCCAGCATCGCCAGCAGCCTAAGCCGCGCCTGTTCCCGGTCTTCCCCCCAGGCGATCAGCTTGCCCAGCATCGGGTCGTAGAACGGTGAGATCGCCTCGCCTTCCGACACGCCGCTGTCGACCCGACGACCGGGCCCAGGCGTGGATTCCCGGTACACCTGAAGCGTACCGGTGGCGGGCAGAAAATCGTTGGCCGGGTCCTCCGCGTAAAGACGCACCTCTATGGCGTGCCCGTTCAGCGGCACCTGATCCTGTGAGATCGGCAACGGTTCCCCTTGCGCAACGCGGATTTGCCAAGCCACCAGATCGAGCCCTGTGATGGCTTCGGTCACGGGGTGTTCAACTTGCAGGCGGGTGTTCATCTCCATGAAAAAGAACGCGCCGCGCGCGTCCAGAAGAAACTCGACCGTGCCCGCCCCGACGTAGCCGATGGCCTGGGCGGCACGTACCGCCGCTTCACCCATGGCGCGCCGCAGCGTCGAACTCAGGCCCGGCGCAGGCGCCTCCTCGACGACTTTCTGGTGGCGGCGCTGGATCGAACAGTCGCGCTCGTTCAGGTAAAGGCATCGGCCATGTTGATCAGCGAACACCTGGATCTCGATGTGCCGGGGTTTGAGCAGGTACTTCTCGATCAGCATCCGAGCATCGCCGAACGACGATTGTGCTTCCCGCTGTGCGGAGGCCAGGGCGGCCGCCAGGTCTTGCTCGCACTCGACCACCTTCATGCCCTTGCCGCCACCCCCCGATGTGGCCTTGAGCAGCACCGGGTAGCTGATCCGTTCAGCCGCCTCGCGGAAGGTGGACAGGTCTTGGGCTTCGCCGTGGTAGCCAGGCACCAAGGGCACACCGGCGGCCTCCATCAGGGATTTAGCGGCGGACTTGCTGCCCATGGCTTCGATCGCCGAGGCCGGCGGACCGAGAAACACCAGGCCCGCCTGCTCGACGGCTTGTGCGAAGCGGGCGTTCTCGGACAAAAAGCCGTAGCCGGGGTGAATGGCCTGGGCACCGCTGCGTCTGGCGGCCGCGATCAGGGCATCGATCTGCAGATAGCTCTCGGACGCCTTGCTGCCGCCCAGATCCACTGCACTGTCCGCTTCCTGCACGTGCCGGGCATGGCGATCGATCGCGCTGTGCACGGCAATCGTCTTCAGGCCCATCGCCTTGGCCGTGCGCATGACCCGGCAGGCGATTTCGCCCCGATTGGCCACCAGTATCGAGGACAAGGTTTGACTGCGTGGCAGGGTCATGGACGTGATCCTTCTGGCTCATTGTTCTCGTGGCGGTTCTCGTGGCGCCAGCGCGGTTCGCGCTTGTTCAAGAAAGCTTGCAGACCCTCCTGACCCTCAGCGCTGACCCGGATGCGGGCGATGGTGTTCTCGCAGTAGCGGCGCAATGCCGGGCTCAATTCGCCATCACCGACTTCTCGCAGCAACTCCTTGCTGACGCGCATCGCCTGTGGGCTGTTTGCCAGCAGGTTCGTTACCCACTCGTCAACCCGGCGATCCAGCTCGGCCAACGGATAGGACGCGGCCAGCAAGCCGATTTCGGTGGCGCGAAGCCCATTGAAGCGCTCGCCGGTCAGGGCATAGCGCCGGGCATGGCGGGGGCCGATGGCCTGTGTGACGAAGGGGCTGATGACGGCGGGGGCCAGGCCGATCTTCACTTCCGACAGGCAAAATTGCGCGTCGTCGGCACCGATTGCCATGTCGCAGCAACTGACCAGCCCCAGCGCGCCGCCGTAGGCTGCACCCTGGACCACCGCCAAGGAGGGCAGTTTGAGTTTGGCCAGGTTGTACATCAGCTCGCCCAGCTCCCGGGCATCGCCCAGGTTCGTGTTGAAGTCCAGGTTGGCGGATTCCTGCATCCAGGCCAGGTCGGCGCCGGCACTGAAATGCCTGCCCCGGCCACGTAATACGAGGAAACGCAAGCGGCTGTCGTTTTGCAGGCGATCCAGCGCAATGATCAGCTCCCGGATCATTTGCGCATCGAAGGCGTTGTTCTTTTCAGGGCGATTGAGCCAGAGCGTCGCGAAACCCCGCGGGTCGTGCTCCAGTTCAAGGGTGTCGAAGTCGATCATGGTCGTTCCTCGGGTCACATGCGGAACACGCCGAAGCGGCTCGGTTCGATGGGGGCGTTCAGGGTCGCGCTGATGGCCAGGCCGAGAATGTCTCGCGTCTGGGCGGGATCGATTACGCCGTCGTCCCACAAACGGGCACTGGAGTAGTAGGGATGACCCTGGTGCTCGTATTGATCGAGGATCGGCTGTTTGATCTGCGCCTCCTGCTCGGGGGTAAACGCATCGCCGCTGCGCTCGGCCTGCTCGCGCTTGACCTGCACCAGCACGCCAGCAGCCTGTTCGCCGCCCATCACGCCAATTCGCGCATTCGGCCACATCCACAGGAAGCGAGGATCGTAAGCGCGGCCGCACATGCCGTAGTTGCCCGCGCCGAAGCTGCCGCCAATGATCACGGTGAATTTCGGCACCTTGGCGCAGGCCACTGCCGTCACCAGCTTGGCACCGTGCTTGGCGATACCGCCTGCCTCGTATTTCTCGCCCACCATGAAGCCCGTGATGTTCTGCAGGAACAGCAACGGGATGCCGCGCTGGCAGGCCAGTTCGATGAAGTGCGCTCCTTTCTGAGCCGCTTCCGCGAACAGGATGCCGTTGTTGGCGAGAATCGCGACCGGGTAGCCATGCAGGTGCGCGAAGCCGCAGACCAGGGTGGTCCCGAACAAGGCCTTGAATTCATCGAACACC
This sequence comes from Pseudomonas sp. GD03842, assembly GCF_029841165.1. Lineage (NCBI taxonomy): Bacteria > Pseudomonadati > Pseudomonadota > Gammaproteobacteria > Pseudomonadales > Pseudomonadaceae > Pseudomonas > Pseudomonas sp. GD03842. The sequence continues at coordinate 15,849 of NZ_JAOCEA010000010.1, forward strand.
GAACCGTCCGCCAGGCGCGCAATGACTTCACGCACATCGAATGGTTGCTTCGGATCGGCGGAAATGACGCCATACAGCTCCTCGCTGGCGTACAGCGGCGCCACCGGCGCACGCGTCTGGAGCTGGCCGGCCTTGCGCCAGTTCAGATGGGCCACGCTGCGGCGCGCCAGTGCCAGCGCGTGGTCATCACTGTCGGCGTAGTGATCGGCGACACCGGAAACCCTGCAATGCACGTCGGCACCGCCCAAGGCTTCGGCGGTGACCACTTCGCCCGTCGCCGCTTTCACTAGGGGAGGGCCGGCCAGGAAAATCGTGGCCTGCTGCCTCACCATGATCGCTTCGTCCGCCATGGCCGGCACATAAGCGCCACCTGCGGTGCAGGACCCCATGACCACCGCGATCTGCGGAATACCGTTGGCACTCATGTTCGCCTGGTTGAAGAAGATCCGCCCGAAATGCTCTTTGTCGGGGAAGACCTCGTCCTGACGCGGCAGATTGGCGCCTCCCGAGTCGACCAGATAAATGCAGGGCAGGCGGTTCTGCTGGGCAATGGTCTGCGCGCGCAGGTGCTTCTTCACCGTGAGCGGGTAATAAGTGCCGCCTTTGACCGTGGCGTCGTTGGCGATGATCATGCATTCCACGCCTTCGACGCGGCCGATGCCCGCAATCACGCCCGCCGCGGGCACTTCTTCATCGTATACCCCATGGCCAGCCAGTTGGCTGAGTTCGAGAAAAGCCGACCCTGGGTCCAGGAGCCGATTGATACGCTCGCGGGGCAGCAATTTGCCGCGTGAGGTGTGGCGTTCCTGCGCCTTTGTGCCGCCACCTTCATAGACCTGAGCGAGCAGGCTGTGCAAATCGTCGACCTGCTTGCGCAGCGCCGCGTCGTTGGCGAGAAAATCCGCCGACTGTGGGTTGAGCTGTGTTTTCAACGTCGTCACTTGAATCTTCCTCCGAGCCTGGTCGGCCTCCGCGGCGGTGGCCGACGCACACTGCGTGCGGCTTGCCACGTGCTTATGGATGGCTGTTTCATTTCGTCTCGTTGAACAGCTCGCGGCCGATCAGCATGCGGCGGATTTCGCTGGTCCCGGCGCCGATTTCGTAGAGTTTGGCGTCGCGCAGCAGGCGCCCCGCTGGGAACTCGTTGATGTAGCCGTTGCCGCCCAGAATCTGAATCGTATCCAGCGCCATTTGAGTCGCGCGTTCGGCGGTATAGAGGATCACCCCTGCCGCATCCTTGCGCGTCGTTTCTCCGCGCTCGCAGGCCTGGGCCACGGCGTAGAGGTAGGCGCGGCTGGCGTTGAGTTGGGTGTACATGTCGGCGACCTTGCCCTGGATCAGTTGGAACTCGCCGATGCTCTGCCCAAATTGCTTGCGGTCGTGGATGTAGGGCAAGACAACGTCCATGCAGGCTTGCATGATGCCGGTCGGTCCGCCGGACAGCACGACGCGCTCGTAGTCCAGGCCGCTCATCAGTACCTTGACCCCGCCGTTGAGGGCGCCCAGCAGGTTGTCTTCAGGAACCTCGACGTCATCGAAGAACAGTTCGCAGGTGTTGGAACCGCGCATGCCGAGCTTGTCGAACTTCTGGCTTCGGGAAAAACCTTTCCAGTCCCGCTCGACGATGAAGGCGCTGATGCCATGGGGGCCTTTTTCCACATCGGTCTTGGCGTAGATCACATAGGTGTGGGCGTCGGGGCCGTTGGTGATCCAGGTTTTGCTGCCGTTGAGGACAAAACGGTCACCGCGCTTGTCGGCTCGCAGCTTCATCGATACCACGTCGGACCCCGCATTCGGTTCACTCATGGCGAGCGCGCCTATGTGCTGACCGTTGACCAAAGAAGGGAGGTAGCGGGCCTTCTGGTCCGAGTTGCCGTTGCGGTGGATCTGGTTGACGCAGAGGTTGGAATGCGCGCCGTAGGACAGGGCCACGGAAGCGGAGCCGCGGCTGATTTCTTCCATGGCGACCACATGGGCCAGATACCCCAGGCCCGCTCCGCCGTATTGTTCGTCGACGGTGATGCCCAGCAGGCCCATGTCACCGAATTTGCGCCACAGGTCAGCGGGGAACTGGTTGTCTTTGTCGATCTGCGCGGCACGGGGCGCCAGTTCGCGTGCGACGAACGCCTGTACCTGATCGCGCAACAGGTCGATGGTGTCACCGAGTCCAAAATTGAGGGTGGGGTAAATCATGAGACGGCGTTCCCTTAGTTGTTTTTAGCGGGGCGGTCGGGGGGTAATCATGTGTATCACCTTTACGTTAACGTAAACCTGCTACCGCCGGAATGTCAACGAGACGACGCGCCGAGGCGGACAAGTAGGCGATGAGGGGGCGTTGGGCGCGGCCGGGATGACACGGCGGGGGTGGGAGAGGGAGATTTTTCAAACGCCAGACAGCACGAAGGGGAGCCTGAGCTCCCCTCCAAGTTGTTGCATTGCATGCTCTTTTTTGTTTTTAGGCGACCTGTTGTTGTTATTGGCGGCCAGACCTTTTTTGCTTTTTTGAGCGACCCCATTCGGGGCCAAGAGCAAACGTATTTTTTTGAGCGCTGATACAGCTTCGATCTTGCGATTGACCCGACGCGGGAGCTGCCTGAGGGCAGTTTTATTGTTCTCTGTCCGGTTCAGAGGCCTTAGCCTCACAAAGCGATCCACTCCAAAAAAATCAGTTAGCTGCGTCTCTGTCCGTGTTGTTCTTGTTATGTCAGAGCCGATACGTCTTGTTTTTATTGGGTTGCTGCCGTTTGTTATTTTTGTTGTACGCAAGACATAGCAGGAGCCATGCCAATTTTTGCAAATGCCCGAAAACCGGGGCTCGCAGGCTGCGATGCCGGGTTGCGGCATGCTGATAAACCGCTCGGGTGTTTCCGTGTTACCCGTTTCCTGCGTTTGAATGCCGATCAGGGTAACACTCTGTGACAAGTTGTCGCACTTCAGCCCGACAAACGTGCAGTGGCGACCCGCGAACCGTTGGCCCGGCCCAGCACGTCGCTGATGCGCTGCCCTGCGCGAATCAAGCGTTCCAGGTCAACGCCGGTGTCGATGCCCAAGCCGTTGAGCAGGTAGAGCACGTCCTCGGTGGCGACGTTTCCCGTCGCGCCCTTGGCGTACGGACATCCGCCCAACCCGGCCACTGAACTGTCGAACACGTGCAGGCCTTCCAGGAGGCTGGCGTAGATATTGGCCAGCGCCTGGCCGTACGTGTCGTGAAAGTGTCCGGCCAGCTTTCCGCGCGGGATGAATGCGGCCACGGCATCGATCAACGCCCGGGTCGCCCCCGGCGTGCCGGTGCCAATGGTGTCGCCAAGGGAGACTTCGTAGCAGCCCATCGAAAACAGCTCCCTCGCCACCGCAGCCACTTGCTTTGGTGCCACGTGGCCTTCATAAGGGCAACCCAGCACGCAGGACACATAGCCGCGCACCGGCATGCCATGCAGGCGCGCCGCTTCCATGATCGGAAGGAACCGGTCGAGGCTCTCGCTGATCGAGCAGTTGATGTTGCGTTGAGAGAACGCTTCCGAGGCTGCGGCGAACACCGCCACTTCCTTCACGCCGACGGCCAGCGCATCCTCGAACCCTCGCAGGTTAGGGGTGAGCGCGGAGTAGGTCACCCCGTCCTTGCGCTGAATGCCCGCAAATACATCGGCCGACCCTGCCATCTGTGGCACCCATTTCGGCGAAACGAAACTGCCGACTTCAATGAAGGAAAGCCCTGCATCCGCCAGGTCATCCACCAAGCGTATTTTGTCCTCGACGGACAAGGGGCGGGCCTCGTTCTGCAGGCCGTCACGGGGACCGACTTCGACCAGGCGTACACGTTGTGGGAGAGTCATGGCGGGGAAGTCCTTGAGTGAGGAGAGCTCAGTGGGCCAGGCCGAGCGCGGCCTTGCAGCGCTCTTCGGCAGTGTCCAGCTCCAACTGCATCTGCTGAATGTCCAACAGCTGCTGGTCCAACTGCGCGCGGCGTTCGGCGATCTTGGCCAGCATGGTCGTAAGCTGCTTTTGGTTATCGCCCGTCGGGTCGTACAGCCCGATCAGATCGCGGCATTCGGCCAAAGAAAATCCGATGCGCTTGCCCCGCAGGATCAGTTTCAGGGTGACCTTGTCTCTTGGCGAATAGATGCGCTCCAGGCCGCGCCGCTCGGGGCTGAGCATTCCCTGTTCTTCGTAAAAGCGAATGGTGCGCGTGGTGATGTCCAGCTCGCGAGCAAGGTCGGAAATGCTGTAGGTCGGGTGGGTCATGGCTCAACTCGAACGGGGAGGCGATGCGCGTAACCTACGGCGACCTTGACGTTAACGTCAACCGTAGGATGGCTTCAACGCGTCTTCCAATGGCTGTGCCTGCTTGCGCTCCTGGGCCACGATCCACTGACACAACTCGATGATCTGCTCGCGCATCCAGCGGTTGGCAGGATCCTGATCGGTGCTTTCGTGCCAATACAGATGGGTTTCGACGGTGGGCACATCGTTGACCGGCAGTTGCACGAAGTGCAGGTCGTTGCGACGGGCGAAGCGTTCCGGGACGGTCATGACCATGTCCGTCTGCTGCAGCACCTGGGAGGCCATGAGGTAGTGTTGCGAACGTAACGCGATCTTGCGCTGAATACCCATCTTCCCGAGCGACAGGTCAACGTAGCCCAGCCCGCTGCGGCGGCTGGAAATGTGAATGTGGGCCACTGACAGGTAGTCGTCCAGGGTCAGCGCGGCCTTGTGCGCCAATGGATGGCCCTTGCGCATGGCACAGACGTAGTTGTCTTCCATCAGCTTGACATGGCGCACCTGAGGGTCGGTATTGAGCGGGGCATCGACGGCGAAGTCCAGCCGCCCGGCGGCCAGTTCCTTGGTGGTTTCCCGGCGTTTCGACAGAAAGCTTTCGATGGTCACGGCCGGGGCGAGTCGTCGCAGGCGTTGAAACAGCGGCGGGAGAATGATCGCCTCGGTCAAGTCGGTCATGCTGATCCGGTAGTTCTTGTTCGCTTGCTGCGGATTGAAGATACGGCTTTCCTGCACCGAGACACGCAACAGTGCCAACGCGTTGCGCACCGGACCGATGATGTTCTGCGCCATGGGGGTCGGCACCATGCCTTGAGCGGTGCGCACGAATAGCGGGTCGTTGAAGGTCTCGCGCAGGCGGGCCAGGGCATTGGACACGGCCGGTTGGGTGATCCCGACGATCTGGCCGGCGCGTGTCAGGTTGGCCTCGGTGTAGATGGCGTCAAAGACAATAAAGAGGTTGAGATCGACCTTGCTCAGGTTCATTGCTGTACGCCTCACGCTGTTTTTGTTGTTGGGACGATCGTGCAGAAACGGCGCAATCATATATCAGTGATGAATGTTTATACACGCCGAGAATAGGTTAGATAAATGAGGGGGCGTGCTCTAGCATCCGCTGCATGTCTAGAAACACCTCACAGAAGGTAGCTGCCCATGGATTTCGCTTATTCCCCCAAGGTTCAGGAACTGCGCGACCGCGTCACCGCGTTCATGGACGCTCACGTCTACCCCGCAGAACCGGTGTTCGAGCGCCAGGTGGCGGAAGGGGATCGCTGGCAACCGACCACGATCATGGAAACGCTCAAGGCGCGGGCGAAAGCCGAGGGGCTGTGGAACCTGTTCTTGCCGGAGTCGGAGTTGGGGGCGGGGCTGACGAACCTGGAGTACGCGCCACTGGCGGAAATCATGGGCCGCTCGCTGCTGGGCCCCGAACCGTTCAACTGCTCGGCGCCGGACACCGGCAACATGGAAGTGCTGGTCCGCTACGGCAGCGACGCGCAGAAGCGCCAGTGGTTGGAGCCTTTGCTGCGCGGCGACATTCGCTCGGCGTTCGCCATGACCGAGCCGGACGTGGCGTCGTCCGATGCCACCAACATGGCGGCCCGCGCGGTTCGCGACGGGGATGAGTGGGTGATCAACGGGCGTAAATGGTGGACATCCGGGGCCTGTGACCCGCGTTGCAAAATCATGATTTTCATGGGGCTGAGCAATCCCGATGGCCCACGGCATCAGCAACACTCGATGATCCTCGTGCCGACTGACACCCCCGGCGTGAAGATCGTCCGGCCGTTGCCCGTATTCGGCTATGACGATGCGCCCCATGGTCACGCCGAGGTGCTGTTCGACAGCGTTCGCGTTCCCTACGACAACGTATTGCTGGGCGAGGGTCGCGGGTTCGAGATCGCGCAGGGGCGTCTTGGCCCGGGGCGCATTCACCATTGCATGCGCTCGATCGGGATGGCTGAACGAGCCTTGGAACTGATGTGTAAACGCTCGGTGCAACGGACCGCTTTCGGTCGCCCGCTGGCGCGACTGGGAGGCAACATCGACAAGATCGCCGACTCGCGCATGGAAATCGATATGGCTCGTCTGCTGACTCTCAAAGCGGCCTACATGATGGACACGGTGGGCAACAAAGTCGCGAAAAGCGAGATCGCGCAGATCAAGGTAGTTGCCCCGAACGTCGCGTTGCGCGTCATCGACAGGGCCATACAAATGCATGGCGGGGCAGGGGTGTCGGGCGATTTTCCCCTGGCCTACATGTACGCCATGCAGCGCACCCTGCGCCTGGCGGATGGGCCGGACGAAGTGCACCGGGCGGCGATTGGCAAATATGAAGTGGGCAAGTACGTGCCCAAAGAGATGATGCGCAGCGAACACCGCTGATTGCAGGCGCCCCCTGCAGGGTGGGGGCGTTTTATTCAGTTGAAAAGCAGCGCTTTCTGGCGTGCGAACCGGAACGGTTCAGCTCAACTGCAGCCAGATTGGCGCGTGATCGGAAGGCTTTTCCATGCCACGCAGATCGTAATCCACACCGGCCGCCTTGATGCGCGGCTGCAGGCCCTTGGATGCCAGGATCAGGTCGATGCGCAGGCCGCGCTTGGGTTCGTCCTCGAAACCGCGACTGCGGTAATCGAACCAACTGAACTGGTCGATCACTTCCGGGTACAGATGCCGGAAGCTGTCCACCAACCCCCAGTTCTTCAGCTTTTCCATCCACTCGCGCTCTTCGGGGAGGAAGCTGCACTTGCCGGTTTTCAGCCAGCGCTTGGCGTTGTCGGGGCCGATACCAATGTCGCTGTCTTCCGGAGAAATGTTGACGTCCCCCATGACGATCAGCGGCTGATCATTGCTGAAACGCGTCTCGAGCAACTGCTGAAGGTCGGCGTAGAACTTGGTTTTGGCCGGGAATTTGGTGGGGTGGTCACGGCTTTCACCTTGCGGGAAGTAGCCATTCATGACGGTGACGATCTGGCCTTGAGGGTCGGCGTACGTGCCCCAGATGAAGCGGCGCTGAGCGTCTTCATCGTCGCTGTCAAAGCCCTTGTGCAATGACAGGGGCGCCAGGCGGGACAGCAAGGCCACGCCATAATGGCCTTTCTGGCCATGGAAATGCACGTGGTACCCCAGCGCTTCGATTTCCGCCTGTGGGAACTGATCATCGGAGACCTTGGTTTCCTGAAGGCCGATCACATCTGGCTGATGCTTTTCAATCAGCGCCGCCAACTGATGTGGGCGGGCCCGCAGGCCGTTGATGTTGAAAGACACGATTTTCATAGACGGCAGTCCTGGGCTGGGCCCGGCCCATCGCCTCTGGGCCACCGCCGTTGAGTCGGCGAGACGCAGCACCAGTCAGGCGATCGGCGGGCAGGATGAGTCGGCGGAGCCGGGTATCGAAGAAGGAGGAGCGGGTCCTTCGGGTTGCGCGGACCCTAGCAAAAATCAGACAGCGACGCTAGCCACGTGGCCCTGTCGTGGCTGCCGTCCAGAGGCGTTCGGAGCCAGACTGGCCCTGCTACGCTGTCTGTAGCGCCACGGGGAACTGTCGCCATGCCCGCCGACTCGAACGCCTGACGCCACCAAGCCGCTTGTTCCAAGCGAGTGGGCCCACTCAAGGACGCCTTTGATGCCTGAATCCGCCAACCTCGACATTCGCCAACTGGACAGTGGTTATTCTCGGGAGGCTCGCTCGTTGCTGTATCAGGCTTATCGACATGAGCCCAGTTTCGCTTATCTGTTCGAATCCGGGCGGGCGGGGTATGAACAGCGGGTCCGCGCGACCATTCGTGAATTGGTCAAGCAGCACTTTCTGCAGGCGCTCCCTGCTTTGGGGCTGTTTCTCGACGACCGGCTCATCGGCGTGGTTCTCATCGCGCCACCCCAGCGTCGGTTGGGCATCACCGAGAGCTGGGCCTGGCGGCTGCGGATGGTCATGTCCACCGGCCTGCGCTGCACGCAGCGGTACCTCGAGTACTACCATGCGGTATTGGCTTGTTTGCCTTCAGAGGCCGTTCACGTACTGCCGCTGTTCGCCATTCACCCGGACTTCCAGGGCCAGCACCATGGCGAGCAGTTGTTGCAGGCGCTGCACGACTGGTGCGCCGTCGACGAGCATTCGCAAGGGGTGGTGCTGGACACCGGAAACGGCCATTACCTTGAGTTTTATCGCCGACATGGATATGAGGAAATCGGCGAAATTGCTGTAGGACCAATCCGCGAGCACATATTTTTCCATCCCAACCCCCACGTTTCGCTGGGCTCGACGGCGTGAACGCGTTCTGTGCCGCGCGCCTGGCGGGTTCCAGACGTACCCGTCGCTCGTGTTAGCATTTGCGCCTATGAAGTTTCCCGGTCGTTTCACCAGCGGTTTTCTCCTGATGTTGTCCAGCTGTGCGGCGTTTGCCGATGCCCAACTGGACGTGCGGATCAAACCTTCCAATTCCGAGCTCAAATCCAATATTGAAGGGTACGTGGGCAGCCTCGGCGAGCGCGACGAGCAAGCCCTCGAGCGTTTCAGCGTCGGCGCTGTCGAGCAGGCGCGCAAGGCTGCGCAGGCGTTGGGGTTTTACCAGGCCCAGATCGACAGCGACGTGCGCCAGGTCGACAAGGCCTGGCACCTCATCCTGACCGTGCAGCCCGGTGAGCCGGTGCATTTGCGTCACGTCACCGTGCGCATCGACGGGCCGGCGAACCAGCTCAAGGCGTTTCGAGTGCCAAAGAGCGACGCCCTGAAACCGGGTGCGGTGCTCAACCACGGTTACTACGAAGACGCAAAGAAACTCATCCAGAACCAGGCGGCGCGCTACGGGTTTTTCAATGGACGCTTCGTCACGCAACGGCTGCTGGTGGACCCGCGCGCAGGCGTCGCGGACATCGAGCTGGTGTACGACAGTGGACCGCGGTTTTCACTCGGCAAGGTGACTTTCAGCGGGGATGCGCCATTCGATGAAGACCTGCTCAAGCGTATGGTGCCGTTCAAGGAAGACACCCCCTATGACTCCGAACTCATCGCCGAGCTCAATCAGGCGATGCAGTCCAGCGGGTATTTCGAGGGCGTTCGTGTAGATGCCTCTCCCGCGACCGCCCAGGGGCAAGTCATCCCCGTCGATGTGCAACTGCAGACCCGCAAGCCGCGGACCATGGGCCTGGGCGTCGGTTACTCCACCGACGTGGGCCCGCGCGTCAAGGCCAACTGGACGCGACATTGGGTCAATCCGCAGGGCCACAGCTATGGCGTGGAGTCGGAGCTCTCGGCGCCGCGCCAGAACGTCGGGCTGTTCTACGACATTCCCCTCGACCCACCGCTGACCGACAAGCTGCGCTTCGCCGGCGGTTACCAATACGAAGAAATCGCCGACACCGACAGCCTGAGCAAATTGCTCACGGTCGGGCCGGAGTGGCACAGCAAGTTGCCCAGCGGCTGGGAGCGGGTGATTTCCCTTAAATGGCAGCGCGAGGAGTACCGGCTGGGCAACGATTCGGGGCTGAGCACCCTCCTGATGCCGGGCATCAGCTATTCCTACTTACGCAGCGACAATCGGATCGATCCACACAAGGGGTACCGTTTGCAATTCGAGTCCCAAGTCGCCAAGGAAGGGCTGGGTTCCGACGCCAACGTCTTGCACGGGATGGCCACGATCAAAGGGCTGACAACAGTGGCACAAAACCACCGGTTTCTGGGGCGGCTTCAGGTTGGCGGCACCGCGACGAATGGCTACAAGGCCATTCCGCCATCGTTGCGGTTTTTCGCCGGCGGTGACCAGAGCGTCCGCGGCTATGACTACCAGTCCCTGTCACCGGAGAACTCTGACGGCGACAAGATCGGTGGCCGTTACATGGTGGCGGGCAGCGCCGAATATCAATATTCGATCGCCGAAAAATGGCGCATCGCGGCGTTCGTCGATCAGGGCAACGCGTTCAATTCTCTGGATTTCCCGAGTCTGAAGACCGGCGTGGGCATCGGCGTGCGCTGGGTATCACCGGTTGGGCCGTTGCGCCTGGACCTGGCGCATGCGCTGGATGACGAGGGCGGTATCCGTCTGCACTTCTCGATGGGGCCGGAACTGTGACGGGTAGGGCGCGCTTGAAACGAATTTCGGCTTACATGGCGCTGAGCGTGCTGGTGGTCGTTCTGCTCGTTGGTCTCGCCGCGAGTTGGCTGCTGGGCACCGAATCCGGCGGTCGCTGGGCGCTGGCGAGGGTGCCAGGTCTGTCCCTTCAGCACTTCACGGGGCGTCTGGGGGGCGCTTGGCAGGCGGATTCGCTGCTATGGCAGTCGGGCGAGAGCCAGGTGGAGGTGGACGCGCCGGTATTCGCCTGGTCGCCGTCCTGCCTTGCGCGGATGACCCTGTGCATCGATACCCTCCAGGCGGAAGACATCCGCATGCGCTTCGCGCCATCGGATGCCGCGCCGCGCAGCGGACCGATAACCTTGCCTGACCTTGACCTGCCGCTTGCCATCGAGCTTGGACGTGTGCAAGTGGGCAGTGTGCGGCTGGACGGAACCGAGCAGGTCCGCGACCTGCACCTTGCGGCGCACTGGACGGCCGACGGCTTGAAGATCGATTCGCTGCACGCCCAGCGCGACGAAATGGCCCTGGACCTGGTCGGCCTGCTCAAGCCAACGGCGGACTGGCCGCTGACCGCGCAAGGCGAGGTCAAGTTGCCGGACATCAACGGCCAGCCGCTGAACCTTCGTCTCGACATCGAGGGTGATTTGCTCAAGACCCTGAACCTTGACGCGCACACCCAGGGTTATATCGACGCCAGGCTGGTGGGCCAGTTACAGCCTTTGGCAGACAACCTCCCGGCGGACGTGACGATCACCAGTGACAGCTTCAAGCCTACTGCAGACTTGCCCGATACCCTGCAACTCAACCAGCTGAAGCTGACGGCCAAGGGCGACCTGGCGCAGGGTTACGCCATCCTGGGCAACGCCAGCCTGCCCGCCGAGCAAGGCGCGGTGCCCTTGCAACTGCGAGGACGTGTGGATGCCAACGGGGCAGACATCGAGACCCTGGACCTGACGGCCAATCCCGATCAACGGCTCCGGATGAGCGGCAAGGTCGATTGGCAAAGCGGCCTGCGTGCCGACGCGAAGGTCGACTGGCTCGATTTTCCATGGCATCGGCTGTACCCGGTGATCGACGAACCGCAAGTCAGCGTTCATACGTTTACCGGAGAAGTGTCTTATACCGACGGAAAATACCTCGGTCATTTCACCGGGGCGTTCAAGGGCCCCGCCGGGCCGTTCACATTGCAAAGCCCGTTCAGCGGCGACCTGCAACAAGTCTATCTGCCGCAACTGGCATTGGTGGCGGGGCAGGGCAAGGCTGACGGGCACCTGACGATCGGTTTTGCCGATGGCGTGTCCTGGGACACCGCGCTGGATCTAAGTGCCATCGACCCTTCTTTCTGGGTCGGCGAGCTGCCGGGTTCCCTGGCTGGCGCCCTGCGCAGCAAAGGCGCCTTCAAGCATGAACAGCTCAGTCTCGATGCTGACCTGGGGCTCAAGGGCCGGTTGCGCGGTCAGCCTGCGGTCTTGCAAGTGAAGGCTGCCGGCGCAGCGGAACGCTGGAACGTCAGCGCCTTGCAAATCCGCTTGGGGGACAACCGCATTCACGGCACGGGCAGCCTGCAGCAGACACTCACAGGCCAACTGGACATGGACTTGCCGCGCCTGGGTCAGCTGTGGCCGCGCTTGCAAGGGCAAGCCAAGGGCCGGTTGGATCTGGCGGGCACTTTGCAGGCGCCTCAAGGGCAATTGACTTTGCAAGGCGCTCGCTTGGGGTATGAAGCCAACGCGCTGCAAAGCCTGACCCTGGCGGCCAAGGTCGACAATGCCCAGCGTGGCACGATCGACCTGAAAGCCAGCGGCATCCAGGCCGGTGACACCGCCCTGGGCACGTTGACCGTCAATGGGACCGGTGACGTGCACCGGCAACGCGTGGCAATGGATCTGCAAGGGCCGCTGCTGAAACTGGCACTGGCACTGGATGGCACCCTCGACAACGGCAATTGGCGCGGGCGTCTGGCCAGCGGCGACATCCAGACCGGAGGCCAGGATTGGAAGCTCCAGCAGCCGGCGAAACTTGAGCGGCTGGCGGACGGCAGGGTCAACTTCGGTGCCCACTGCTGGGCCTCGGGCCCTGCCAGCCTTTGCGGCGAGGAACAGCGCCTGATGCCCGAGCCGCGCCTGCGCTACCACCTGCGACAGTTCCCGCTGGAAAGCCTGGCCCAGTGGATGCCCAAGGATTTCAGTTGGAAAGGTGCGTTGAACGCCGATGTGCAACTGGACATTCCTGCCGCTGGCCCGAACGGCCAGGTGCTCATCGACGCCAGTGGCGGGACGCTGCGGGTCAAGGACAAGAACCAATGGCTGGATTTTCCCTATCAGGCGTTAAAGCTCACCAGCAGACTCACCCCCAGGAAGGTCGACACGTCGCTGGACTTCCAGGGCGGAAAACTGGGTGACTTGTCTGCCCATCTGAGCATCGATCCACTGGCCAGAAACAAACCGGTCAGCGGCGATTTCCGGCTGGCCGGTCTGGATGTCTCGGTGGCGAGGCCCTTCGTTCCGGTGGTGGCACGGCTCAATGGCAAGCTGGACGGCAACGGCCGCATTTCCGGGACGCTTCTGGCGCCGCAAGTCAATGGCACCGTGGCATTGAGCAACGGTGAAGTGTCCGGGCCGGAATTGCCGATCAGCCTGGAGAAACTCAACGTGCAGGCGCTGATTGCCGGTGAAAATATTCAGCTCACGGGGCAGTGGGCCAGCGGCGCGACCGGGCAGGGCAATGTGGCAGGTCACATCGGTTGGGGCGAGGCGCTGGACGTGGACGTCAGTTTGCGCGGGACGCGCTTGCCGGTCACGGTGGAACCGTACGCCAAGCTCGAGGCCGCGCCCGATTTGAAGATCAGACTTCAAGGGGACCGGCTGGCGGTGTCGGGCAAAGTGTCGATCCCCAAAGGGGAGATCACTGTTCGACAGTTGCCGCCGTCCACGGTCAAGGTGTCCGATGACACCGTGATCGTCGGTGCGCAGACTGAACAGGGCAAACCGCCCATGGCCATCGCGATGGACATCGACGTCGAAGTCGGGCAAGACAGGTTGAGTTTCAGCGGTTTCGGGCTCACCGCCAATCTGGCCGGGCACGTACACATCGGTGACAACCTCGACACCCGTGGCGAGCTGAACCTGAACGATGGCCGCTACCGGGCGTATGGCCAGCGCCTTACCATCCGCAAGGCGCGGCTGTTGTTTGCGGGGCCTGTGGACCAGCCGTACCTGGACATCGAGGCCATTCGCCAGACCGACGATGTGATCGCCGGGATTCGATTGACCGGCAGTGCGGAGCAGCCGACCACGACGGTCTTTTCCGAACCCGCCATGAGTCAGGAGCAGGCGCTGTCCTATCTGGTGCTGGGCCGTCCACTGAGTACCACCGGCGAAGACAACAACATGATGGCCCAAGCGGCATTGGCCCTGGGGCTGGCGGGCAGCTCGTCCACCGCAGGCAAGCTGGCTTCCGGGTTGGGTATCAAGGATTTCGACCTCGACACCTCCGGCAGTGGCGACAAGACGGCCGTGGTGGCGAGCGGGAAGATCACGGACAAGTTGAGCCTGCGTTATGGCGTCGGCGTATTCGAACCGGCCAACACCATCGCGTTGCGCTACCTGTTGAGCAAAAAGGTCTATGTGGAGGTGGCGAGCGGCGTGGCCAGCTCGCTGGATATTTTCTATAAGCGGGATTTTTAGCGTGGCATGAGGTGTCGTCGACGGTGCGACCGAACACACCGTCGACGGCACCTGCCAGCGCGGAAATCGACGTTTTTCAGATGACGCTCAACCGTTGACTAGCTTCATCCCCACGTCGGTGTAGCGCCCGCCGGCGACCTCGGCCACGGGAAACAGCGCCCTGAGCGCCTCAGCCTCTTCAGCGCTCAGTTTGACCTGCAGCGCGGCGATGTTCTCTTCCAGGTATCTGCGCTGCTTGGTGCCCGGAATCGGGATTACATCATCGCCCTGCGCCAGTACCCATGCCAGCGCCAGTTGACCGGCCGTGACGCCTTTCTCCGTCGCCAACTGCCGAACCCTTTCCACCAGCAGCAGGTTCTTGGCGAAGTTCTCGCCCTGAAAGCGTGGGCTGCTGCGGCGGTAGTCGTCCGGGGCGAAATCGTCCGGGCTCTTCAGGGCGCCGGTCAGGAACCCACGTCCCAACGGGCTGTAGGGCACGAAGGCAATCCCCAGTCGGCGGCAGGTTTCCAATACGCCATTTTCCTCCGGGTCTCGGCTCCACAGCGAGTATTCGGTTTGCAGCGCAGCAATCGGGTGCACTTTATGCGCCCGTTCCAATGTCGCGGCGGAAGCTTCGCTCAGGCCCAGGTAGCGCACCTTGCCGGCCTTGACCAGGTCAGCCATGGCACCGACGGACTCTTCAATGGCAACCTTCGGATCGATTCGGTGTTGGTAATACAAATCCAGCGTGTCGATGTTCAGACGTTTCAAGGTGCCGTCGATGGCGCGGCGGATGTATTCCGGGCTGCCGTCGACCCCACGCGCGGCGGGATCGCCGGGGGTGCGAACGATGCCGAACTTGCTGGCGATGAACGCTTGATCACGCTTGCCGGCCAAGGCCTTGCCCAGCAGTTCTTCGTTGGTGTGGGGGCCGTACATGTCCGCGGTGTCGAAAAAGGTGACGCCGAGGTCCAGCGCCCGGTGAACGGTCGCGATCGCTTCCTGGGCGTCGACGCCGGTGGTGTAGAAATCGGTCATGCCCATGCAGCCCAAGCCGACCGCCGACACACGGGGGCCGTTTTTGCCGAGTTGACGCATCTCCATGATGTTTTCCTTTTTTTAAGGGATTCGAGAAAACCGTCTCCCATTCTTGCTCTCGACAAAAATCAGATAAACCGGCTAAAAACGCTTTCACTATTCGTATTTTCTCAATAATGGCCAAAAGGACCGTTGCCCCATGGACCGATTCACTGCCATGCGCGTGTTCACCCGCATTGTCGAACTGGGCGGGTTTGGCAAGGCGGCTGACAGCCTGCACCTGCCGCGTGCGTCGGTCACGGTGTTGATCAAGCAACTGGAGGCACACCTGGGGGTGCAATTGTTGATGCGCACCACTCGCCAAGTGACACCGACACTCGATGGCCAGGCGTATTACGAACGGTGCGTCGCTCTGCTTAACGACCTGGATGACGCCGAAGCGGAGTTTTCGTCGGTGGCCAAAGCGCCCAGTGGTGTGCTGAGGGTCGACATGCCTTCCGGCTTCGGTCGTCTGATCCTCATGCCCGCGCTGCCTGAGTTCACTCGACGCTACCCTGGCCTGGAAATGGAAGTGGGCATGAGCGACAGGCCCGTCGAATTGATCCGCGACGGTTTCGATTGCGTCATACGCGGAGGGCAGGTGCTGGATCATTCGCTGGTGGCCCGTCCGTTGGTGCACATGCGTCAGGTTGTGTGCGCCAGCCCCGCGTATCTGGACCGCCACGGCGTACCGCGCACCTTGGCAGACCTGCCGCGCCACCACGTCATCGAGTATTTCTCCACGGTGTCGAACAAGCGTTACGGGTTGGAATTCGTCATCGAGGGCAGGGATCAGGCCCTGAACCTGCCCAAGAGTATCGCCACCAACAGCGCAGATGGCTATCTGGCGGCATGCCTGGCGGGCTATGGCCTGGTGCAGTCGCCTTACTACCATGTCGCCGAGCCGTTGCGCCGGGGCGCGTTGATCGAGGTCTTGGGTGATTACGCACAGCCCCGGTTGTCGTTGACTGCGCTGTACCCGGCACATCGGCAGACGTCGCGACGGGTGAGGGTGTTCGTGGACTGGCTGGTCGAGCTCTGCGCACGGCCTGGCCTGCTCGACAAGCCCCTGCCTGATGAGGCCGACCGATGATAAAAATCCTGCCAGGCGTTAGGTCGGCGCGCGGTTTCGTGCTTAACTTCCGGTCTTGTCGAAAACCGAACCCTGCAACCTCAGAATAAGGACTCAGCTCATGGCTCAAGTGACTCGTAGAGGCGCCCCGGTACAGATCAGCGGCGAGCTGCCAAAAGTCGGCAGCAAGGCACCGGCATTCAAACTGGTGGGCAGCGATCTGTCGGACGTGACCCTGGAAAACTTTGCCGGCAAGCGCAAGGTATTGAACATTTTCCCAAGCGTCGACACCCCGACCTGCGCCACCTCCGTGCGCAAGTTCAACGCCCAGGCCAATGATTTGGACAACGCCGTGGTGTTGTGCATTTCCGCCGACCTGCCGTTCGCTCAGGCGCGTTTCTGTGGCGCCGAAGGCCTGGAGAACGTCAAGAACCTGTCCACCCTGCGCGGCGCCGACTTCATGCAGGCCTATGGCGTTGCGATTGCCGATGGATCGATGGTCGGCCTGACGGCACGCGCTGTCGTGGTGTTGGATGAGAACGATACCGTGCTGCACAGCGAGCTGGTGCCGGAGATTGGCCAGGAGCCAGACTACGAGGCGGCGCTGGCGGTTCTTAAGTAACATCCTCGAGCGCCCGTTGTCCGAACCTTCACGGCAACACTTCGATACATGAAGCGGCCTGATCTGATCAGGCCGTTTTCATTTGTGCTTCAGCACGTTATGGCCTTCTCCCTTAGGTAAATTGCCGGTAAAGGTTCTTTGCTTGGCGGTTCACAATGCTTATTGTTCAGCCTCCTGAAGACGCCCTCCTGCACACTGGTTGACTTATTCATGCAATTGTCTGGTCCTCGTACATCCCGTCGCTGGCTGCTCAGCCTGTTGGTTCTCCTGATCGTTGCGGGCGTTTGCTGGCACTACTGGCCGGGCGCATCCTCCAAAACCGATGCTTCCGCGCAGAAAGCCGAACAAGCGCACAAGAGCAATAGCCGCAGCGCTGCAAACGGCCGCGCGAGCGGTGCACCACGCCCTGGGTTCGGTGGCTCCACCGGGCCGGTCCCGGTGCGAGTGGCCGCCGCCACGACGGGGGACTTTCCGATCTTCTACAAGGCGTTGGGTACCGTCACGGCGATGAACACGATCAATGTGCGCAGCCGGGTGGGAGGGGAGCTGGTCAAGGTCAACTTTCAGGAGGGCCAATGGGTCAAGGCCGGTGAACTGCTGGCGGTGATCGACCCGCGCAGCTACCAGATTGCCTTGCAGCAGGCCGAGGGCACGTTGATGCAGAATCAGGCGCTGCTGAAGAATGCGCAGATCGATGTCCAGCGCTATCGCGACCTCTACAAGGAAGACAGCATCGCCAAGCAGACCCTCGACACCGCGGAATCTCAAGTCGGCCAGTACCTGGGCACGATCAAGACCAACCAGGCGGCGGTGGGTGATGCCAAGCTCAACCTGGACTTCACCCAGATCCGCGCGCCGATTTCCGGGCGTATCGGCCTGCGTCAGTTGGATGTCGGCAATCTCGTCGCCGCCAATGACACCACTGCGCTGGCCGTCATCACCCAGACCCGGCCCATCACGGTCAATTTCACCCTCCCGGAGAAGGACCTGGCCGACGTGCTGAGCCATTACCGCAAGGGTGACAAGCTGTTGGTAGAAGCCTGGGACCGTGGCGACACCCGGTTGCAAGCCAAGGGCGTGCTGGCGAGCATCGACAACCAGATCGACCTCACCACCGGCACCCTCAAGTTCAAGGCGCGTTTCGATAATGAAGATGAAATGCTCTTTCCCAATCAGTTCGTCAACGCCCGACTGCTGGCCAACACCCTGAAAAATGTCGTGCTGGTGCCCACCGCCGCCGTGCAGTTCGGCGTCAATGGCACGTATGTCTACGTGCTGGAAGGCGACAAGAAGGTGCGCATTCGACCGCTCAAGACCGGTGCCAGCGACGAGACTTCAACCGTGATCACCGAGGGCCTCGCGGCCGGGGACCGCGTGGTGCTGGAAGGTACGGACCGTCTGAAGGACGGCAGCGACGTCGAGGTGGTCAACGACAGCAAGGACGTGCCAAAAACACCGGGCGGACAACTGCAGGGCAAGCCCTCGAAAGAATCCAGTGAATCGGCCACCGCCGAACCGGTGAAAAAAGGCAACGTATGAACCTGTCACGCCTGTTCATCCTGCGGCCGGTTGCTACTACGCTCAGCATGCTGGCGATCGTCCTCGCCGGTCTGATCGCCTACACGCTGCTGCCGGTGTCCGCGTTGCCGCAAGTGGACTACCCGACCATCCGGGTCATGACGCTGTACCCCGGTGCCAGCCCGCAAGTGATGACCAGCGCCGTGACGGCTCCGCTGGAGCGTCAGTTCGGGCAGATGCCGGGCTTGACGCAAATGGCCTCGACCAGCTCGGGCGGCGCCTCGGTGATCACCTTGCGCTTCAGCCTGGACATCAACATGGATGTCGCCGAGCAGGAGGTGCAGGCGGCCATCAACGGGGCGACCAACCTGTTGCCCACTGACCTGCCTGCGCCTCCCACCTACAACAAGGTCAATCCGGCGGACACGCCTGTGCTGACCCTGGCGATCACCTCGAAGACCATGCTGCTGCCCAAGCTCAATGACCTGGTCGACACGCGCATGGCGCAGAAGATCGCACAGATCAGCGGAGTGGGCATGGTCAGCATCGCAGGCGGCCAGCGCCAGGCGGTGCGGATCAAGGTGAACCCTGAAGCGCTGGCGGCCAACGGCCTGAACCTCGAGGACGTGCGGACCCTGGTCAGCGCCTCCAACGTCAACACTCCAAAGGGCAACTTCGATGGGCCGACACGGGTATCGATGCTCGATGCCAACGACCAACTCAAGTCGCCCGAGGAGTACGCCAACCTGATTCTGGCGTATCACAATGGCGGCCCGTTGCGGCTCAAGGACGTGGCGCAGATCGTCGACGGCGCGGAGAACGAACGGCTGGCGGCGTGGGCCAACCAGAACCAGGCCGTGCTGCTGAACATTCAGCGTCAACCGGGCGCGAACGTCATCGACGTGGTGGACCGGATCAAGGCCATGCTGCCTGGCATAACCAGCAACCTGCCCGCCGGGCTGGACGTGGTCGTGTTGACCGATCGCACCCAGACCATCCGTGCATCGGTACGCGACGTGCAGCATGAGCTGTTGATTGCCATCGTTCTGGTGGTATTGGTGACCTTCCTGTTCCTGCGTCGCCTGAGCGCGACCATCATCCCCTCAGTGGCCGTGCCGCTGTCCCTGGTGGGGACCTTCGGCGTGATGTACCTCGCCGGTTTCTCGGTCAATAACCTGACCTTGATGGCAATGACCATCGCCACGGGCTTCGTGGTGGACGATGCCATCGTCATGCTGGAGAACATCTCTCGGCACCTGGAGGAGGGCGACTCTCCTCTGCAAGCGGCGCTCAAAGGCGCAAAACAGATCGGCTTCACCCTGATTTCCCTGACCATTTCGCTGATCGCCGTGCTGATTCCCCTTCTGTTCATGGCGGATGTGGTCGGGCGCTTGTTCCGGGAGTTCGCGATTACCCTCGCCGTGGCGATCCTGATCTCGCTGGTGGTCTCGCTGACGCTGACGCCGATGATGTGCGCACGCCTGCTCAAGCGTGAGCCGCAGGCGCATGAGCAGGGCAGGTTCTACCGGGCAAGCGGTGCCTGGATCGATTGGCTGATCGCCGGCTACGGGCGGTGGTTGCAGTGGATATTGAAACACCAGCCGCTGACGCTGCTGATCGCCATCGCCACCCTGGCCGTCACGGTGCTGTTGTACCTGGCGGTCCCGAAAGGCTTTTTCCCGGTGCAGGACACCGGGGTGATCCAGGGCATCTCCGAGGCGCCCCAGGCGGTGTCGTTCGCCGCCATGAGCGAGCGCCAGCAAGCCTTGGCGAAGATCGTGCTGCAAGACCCGGCGGTTGAAAGCCTGTCGTCCTACATCGGCGTCGATGGCGACAACGCCACGCTCAACAGCGGGCGCATGCTGATCAACCTCAAACCCCATGGCCAGCGTGAGGAGACCGCCACGCAGGTGATCCAGCGGCTGCAGCCGGAGGTGGACAGGCTCTCGGACATCCGTCTGTTCATGCAGCCGGTGCAGGACCTGACCATCGAAGACCGCGTCAGCCGTACGCAATACCAGTTCAGCATGTCCTCGCCAGACGCCGAACTGCTGGCGCTGTGGAGCGGCAAGCTGGTCGATGCACTGGCCCAGCGTCCGGAATTGACCGACGTGGCCAGCGACCTTCAGGACAAAGGCCTGCAGGTGTACCTGAACATCGACCGCGATGCGGCCAGCCGGCTGGGGGTCAACGTCTCGGCGATCACCGACGCGCTGTACGACGCGTTCGGGCAACGGCAGATTTCCACGATCTACACCCAGGCCAGCCAATACCGGGTGGTCCTCCAGGCAGCGGCCAGCAGTGAACTGGGGCCTCAGGCGCTGGAGCAGATTTACGTCAAGACCACCGACGGCGGCCAAGTCAAGCTGTCGAGCCTGGCGCATATCGAACAACGCCAGGCGCAGTTGGCCATCGCCCACATCGGTCAATTCCCGGCGGTGATGATGTCGTTCAACCTGGCGCCCGGGGTGGCGCTGGGGCAGGCGGTGGACGTCATCGAGCAGGTGCAGAAGGACATTGGCATGCCGGTGGGTGTGCAGACGCAGTTCCAGGGAGCGGCCGAGGCGTTCCAGGCGTCGTTGTCCAGCACCCTGCTGCTGATCCTGGCGGCGGTGGTGACGATGTACATCGTACTGGGCGTGCTGTACGAGAGTTACATTCACCCCATCACGATTCTTTCCACCCTCCCATCGGCGGCCATCGGCGCCTTGCTGGCGTTGATTCTGAGCGGTAACGACCTGGGCATGATCGCCATCATCGGCATCATTCTGCTGATCGGCATCGTCAAGAAAAACGCCATCATGATGATCGACTTCGCCCTCGACGCCGAGCGCAACCGCGGTGTCGACCCGCAGACGGCGATTTACGAAGCGGCGCTGCTGCGCTTCCGGCCGATTCTGATGACCACGCTGGCGGCGCTGTTCGGCGCGATCCCGCTAATGTTCGCCACGGGTTCAGGCGCTGAATTGCGCCAGCCACTGGGCCTGGTCATGGTCGGCGGCCTGCTGGTCAGCCAGGTGCTGACCTTGTTCACCACGCCGGTCATCTACCTGTATTTCGATCGTCTGGGGCGCCGGTTACGCGGTTCTCGCGGGTCAGAGGTGGCTGCATGACCGGGTTTTTCGGGGCAGGGGTGGGCCGCATCGAGCGCAGGGGCAGTGCCGTATTTTTCTGTGGCTTGCCGCTTGAAAGACGGACCTCCGCGCCTGGCGTGATCGGGAGCAGCGCCCCATGAATCTGTCGGCACCTTTCATTCGCCGGCCCGTGGCAACCCTGCTGCTGAGCCTGGCGATCATGCTGCTGGGCGGCGTGAGCTTCGGCTTGCTGCCGGTGGCACCGCTGCCGAACATGGACTTTCCGGTGATCGTGGTCAGTGCGTCGCTACCCGGCGCCAGCCCGGAAATCATGGCGTCCAGCGTGGCCACGCCACTGGAGCGTTCGCTGGGGACGATCGCCGGGGTCAACACCATGAGCAGCCGGTCGAGCCAGGGCAGCACGCGGATCATCCTGCAGTTCGATCTGGACCGCGACATCAACGGGGCCGCACGGGAAGTGCAGGCGGCGATCAATGCGTCGCGTAGCCTGCTGCCGAGCGGGATGCGCAGCATGCCGACCTACAAGAAGGTCAACCCCTCGCAAGCGCCGATCATGGTGCTGTCGCTGACCTCGGACGTGCTGGAAAAGGGCCAACTCTACGACATGGCCTCGACCATCCTGTCCCAGAGCCTGTCACAGGTTCAGGGTGTGGGTGAGGTGCAGATTGGCGGCAGCTCGCTGCCTGCGGTGCGCGTCGAGCTGGAACCTAAGCTGCTGGATCAGTACGGCGTGTCGCTGGACGAAGTGCGCACGACGATTTCCGGTTCCAATGTGCGACGGCCCAAGGGCTTCGTGGAAACGGACGCCCACAACTGGCAGGTGCAGGCCAACGATCAGTTGGAAAAGGCCAAGGATTACGAACCGCTGATCATCCATTACGCCAATGGCGCAGCACTGCGACTCAAGGACGTCGCGAAGGTCAAGGATTCGGTCGAGGACCGCTACAACAGCGGCTTCTTCAATGACAAGGCCGCCGTGTTGCTGGTGATCAACCGCCAGGCCGGGGCCAATATCATCGAGACGGTCGCGGCCATCAAAGCCCAATTGCCAGCGTTGCAGGCGGTGCTGCCCGCCAGCGTCAAACTGGACCTGGCGATGGACCGGTCGCCGGTGATCAAAGCCACGCTGCACGAGGCCGAAATGACCCTGCTGATCGCGGTGGTGCTGGTCATCATCGTGGTCTTCCTGTTTCTCGGTAGCTTCCGGGCGTCGCTGATCCCGACCCTCGCCGTGCCCGTGTCGCTCGTGGGCACCTTCGCCGTCATGTACCTCTACGGTTTTTCTCTGAACAACCTGTCGCTGATGGCCTTGATTCTCGCCACCGGCCTGGTGGTGGACGACGCCATCGTGGTGCTGGAAAACATCTCCCGGCACATCGATGAGGGCGTGCCCCCGCTGCAGGCGGCTTACCTCGGCTCGAAGGAGGTCGGGTTCACCCTGTTGTCGATGAACGTGTCGCTGGTGGCGGTGTTCTTGTCGATCCTGTTCATGGGCGGGCTGGTGGAAAGCCTGTTTCGCGAGTTTTCCATCACCTTGTCGGTGTCGATCGTGGTGTCGCTCATCGTCTCGCTGACCTTGACCCCCATGCTCTGCGCACGTTGGCTGCGCCCCCATGTGCCCGGGTCCGAGAACCGGCTGCAACGCTGGAGCCAGCGGGTCAACGACCGCATGGTGGCCGGCTACGACCGCAGTCTGGGCTGGGTGCTGCGTCATCGCCGCCTCACGTTGCTGTCCCTGGTGGCGACCATCGGGGTGAACATCGCGCTGTACGTAGTCGTGCCGAAAACCTTCCTGCCGCAGCAGGACACCGGCCAGTTGATGGGTTTCGTACGGGGTGACGACGGGCTCTCGTTCTCGGTTATGCAGCCGAAGATGGACGTGTTCCGCAACGCGATCCTCAAGGACCCGGCGGTGGAAAGCGTCGCGGGGTTCATTGGTGGAAACGGCGGCACCGGCAACGCCTTCATCATCGTCCGCCTCAAGCCCATCGCCGAACGCAAGATAGGCGCCGAGCAAGTGGTCGAGCGTCTGCGCAAGGAGATGCCGCCGGTGCCGGGCGGGCGCCTGTTCCTGCAACCGGATCAGGACCTGCAATTGGGGGGCGGACGCGAACAGACCACCTCGCAGTATCAATACATCCTGCAAAGCGGCGATCTGGAAAGTCTGCGCGCCTGGTACCCGAAAGTCGTGGAGGCGTTGAAGTCGCTCAAGGAACTGACCGCGATCGACGCCCGGGACGGTGGGGGGACCCAGCAGGTGACGCTGGTCGTCGACCGGGATGCCGCCAAGCGCCTGGGTATCGACATGAACATGGTCACCACGGTATTGAACAACGCGTACAGCCAACGTCAGGTCTCCACCATCTACGATCCGCTGAACCAGTATCAGGTGGTGATGGAGGTGAATCCGAAATACGCCCAGGACCCCGTCACCCTCCAGCAGGTGCAGGTCATTACCGCCGACGGCGCGCGGGTGCCGTTGTCCACCATCGCGCATTACGAGCGCAGCCTGGAAGATGACCGCGTCAGCCACGATGGGCAGTTCGCGTCGGAGAATATCTCGTTCGATCTGGCCGAAGGCGTGGACCTGGATCAGGCCTCGGCGGCCATCGAGCGTGCCGTGGCGGCGGTCGGGTTGCCGGAAGACGTGATCGCCAAGATGGCCGGGACCGCCGACGCTTTCGCCGCAACCCAGAAGAGCCAGCCCTTCATGATCCTCGGTGCGCTGGTGGCGGTGTATCTGGTGCTCGGCATCCTTTATGAAAGCTACATTCACCCGCTGACGATTCTGTCGACCCTGCCATCGGCTGGCGTCGGTGCGTTGCTGAGCATCTACCTCACCGGCGGTCAGTTCAGCCTGATATCCCTGCTGGGCCTGTTCCTGCTGATCGGCGTGGTGAAAAAGAACGCCATCTTGATGATCGACCTGGCGCTGCAACTGGAACGCGGCAGCGGCATGACCCCGGTGGAGTCGATTCGCAATGCCTGTCTGCAACGGCTTCGTCCGATTCTGATGACCACACTGGCCGCCATTCTTGGCGCCGTCCCGTTGTTGCTCAGCAGTGCGGAAGGGGCTGAAATGCGCCGTCCGCTGGGCCTGACCATCATTGGCGGGCTGGTGCTCAGCCAGATCCTCACGCTGTACACCACGCCCGTGGTTTACCTCTACCTCGACCGTCTGCGCCACCGCTTCAATGCTTGGCGCGGGGTGCAGACGGATGCCTCACTGGAAACACCGCTATGAACGACACCCTGAACGCAGCCGTCCCGCCTGACACCTCTTCGTTTCGACGGACGTTCAGCGTCGCGCTCTGCGCGTTGCTGCTCAGCGCCTGCGCGGTCGGCCCCGACTACAGGAAGCCGGACGTCACCACCCCCGCTCACTTCAAGCAGGCCGAGGGCTGGACCCAGGCCAACCCGAGCGATGCCATGGCTCGCGTGGCCTGGTGGGAGCTCTATGGCGATGCACAACTCAATGGGCTGGTCGAAGCGCTGAACCGCTCCAACCAGACGGTCGCTCAATACGAAGCGCAATATCGCCAGGCACAAGCGTTGGTGAAGAGTGCGCGGGGTGCGTTCTTTCCGACGCTCGATCTAAGTGCCAGCAAGAACCGATCGAGCCAGGGGACCGGCAGCAGCAACTCCAGCCTGAGCAGCTCCAGCAGCGGGATTCGCGACACGTACAACGCGCAGTTGGGCGTGAGCTGGGAGGCCGATGTCTGGGGCAAGCTGCGCCGTGGGCTGGAAGCCGACAAGGCCAGCGCCCAGGCCAGCCTGGCGGACCTGGCGTCGATGCGGCTGAGTCTGCAGTCGCAACTGGTGCAGAACTACCTGCAACTGCGGGTCATCGATGAGCAGAAACGTTTGCTGGAGGCCACGGTTGCGGCCTATGAGCGCTCCCTCACGATGACTCAGAATCAGTACCGGGCGGGTATTTCCGGGCAGGATGCGGTCGCCCAGGCGCAGACTCAGCTCAAGAGCACCCAGGCCGACTTGATCGATCTGGCCTGGCAGCGGGCTCAGTATGAGAACGCCATCGCGGTGTTGATGGGGCAGGCGCCGGCCGATTTCTCGCTGGCACCCACCACGACGCTCCCGGTGCTGCCGCAGGTGCCTGCTCAATTGCCCTCGCAGTTACTGGAGCGCCGGCCGGACATTGCCGCGGCCGAGCGCTCGGTCATGGCTGCCAACGCCAACATCGGTGTGGCCAAGGCCGCGTATTACCCCGATTTCACCCTGAGCATGAACGGCGGCTACAGCAGCAGCACCTACAGCAACTGGCTGACATTGCCGAACCGTTTCTGGTCGGTCGGGCCGCAACTGGCCCTGACACTGTTCGACGGTGGCCAGCGCAGCGCCGAAGTCGACCGGACCGAGGCGGTTTACGACCAGACGGTCGCGCAGTACCGCCAGACCGTCCTCGACGGCTTCCGGGAGGTGGAGGATTACATGGCGCAACTGCGTACTTACGAACAAGAGGCGACGGTGCGGACCGAAGCGCTGACGGCAGCCCGAAATTCGCTGCGTTTGACGACGAACCAGTACAAGGCGGGGTTGATCGGCTACCTCGATGTCGTGAACGTGCAGACCACGGCCCTGAGCAACGAGCGGAGTGTGTTGACACTGTTGCAGAGCAGGCTGGTCGCCAGCGTTCAACTGATTGCAGCGCTCGGCGGCGGGTGGAGCGCCGACAGCGGTCTGTCGCTCGATTCGGAGCTTTCCCGGCGCTAGGCAGGCTTAAAATGGCGCAATGCCATTATTTCGTCGGAACGACGCGACATTCTTGCGGATTTCAGTAGAATCGCCCACCGAATTCGTTGGGCTGCGAAGCCTGGGTCATTGAGTCATGAGTCGCGCGCCATGCTGATTGGACACTACACGCTGTCGCTGGTCCTGGTTTCCATCATGGTGGCGATTCTGGCGTCCTACACGACGCTCGACTTGGCGGGGCGTATCGCAAGCGCCAAAGGCCGGGCGATGCTGCTGTGGATCGGTGGCGGCGCGCTGTCCCTGGGCATTGGCATCTGGTCCATGCATTTCATTGGCATGCTGGCCTTCAGACTGTCGATCGACCTGGGTTTCGATGTGGCGCTGACGCTCCTTTCGCTACTGGTGGCGGTGCTGTCTTCCGGTTTCGCGTTATGGCTGGTCAGTCATCGTCACGTCCCGCTGCTGCACATTCTGTTCGGCGCACTCGCCATGGGCATCGGCATCAGCACCATGCACTACACCGGCATGGCGGCACTGCGCATGCAACCGGGCATCGATTATGACCCGACGCTGTTCGGCGCTTCGTTGCTCATCGCGTTCACTGCGTCGGGGGCTGCACTGTGGATCGCCCTCCGGCTGCGTCGGGAGACGCCTTATATCCGGCTGCAACGGGGCGGCGCGGCGGTGGTCATGGGCTTTGCAATTGTCGGCATGCACTACACCGGGATGGCGGCAGCCAATTTCCCGGAAGGCAGCTTCTGCGGCGCTGCGGCTGACGGCCTGCGGACCGACGGCCTCGACAAACTGGTGCTGGTGACCAGTCTAGCGGTGCTGACCATTACCTTGCTGACGTCGGTGCTGGATGCGCGGCTCGAAGCCCGTACCGCGAAACTGGCCCGCTCCCTGAGCGACGCCAACCGCGAGCTGACGCAACTGGCGCTGCATGACACCCTCACGGGCTTGCCGAATCGCATTCTTCTGGCCGACCGCATCGAACAAGCCATGCGCAAGGTCGATTCGCAAGGGGGCCTGTTCGCCTTGATGTTCATGGACCTGGACGGCTTCAAGCCGGTCAATGACGCTTTCGGTCATCACGTCGGGGATCAACTGTTGCGGGACGTGGCGGCGCGCATGCGGGAGAATTTCCATCGCCATGACACCCTGGCCCGGATCGGCGGAGATGAGTTCGTCCTGCTGGTCGAGTTGGGGGAGATCGATGACGCCACCACCGTTGCCTCGCGACAGGTCGCGCTGGTGAGCAAGCCGTTCACGGTGCAGGACCATGACCTGCAGGTGACCGTCAGCATCGGCATCAGCCTGTACCCCGGGAATGGCCGCACGCAGCAGGAACTGCTGATGAATGCGGACGCGGCGATGTACCACGCCAAGAGCGCTGGCAAGAACGGCTACAGCTTCTTCGATGCATCGATGAACACCAACGCCCGGAACCAACTGCAGTTGTTGCAGGATTTGCGCGCCGGCGTGCGTGACCGGCAGTTCTGCCTGCACTATCAGCCCAAGTTCGCCGCCGACTCGGGCAAGGCGATCGGCGCCGAGGCGTTGGTGCGCTGGAATCATCCGGATCAGGGTTTGCTCATGCCGGACAAATTCATCGGTCTGGCGGAGAAGACCGGCTTGATCATCCCGCTGGGCGAGTGGGTGCTCGACGAAGCCTGTCGGCAGATGCGGGTCTGGTACGACGCCGGCTACACCCACTGGCGGATCGCGGTGAACCTGTC
Organism: Pseudomonas sp. GD03842; assembly: GCF_029841165.1. NCBI lineage: Bacteria > Pseudomonadati > Pseudomonadota > Gammaproteobacteria > Pseudomonadales > Pseudomonadaceae > Pseudomonas > Pseudomonas sp. GD03842. Next base: position 43,693 of record NZ_JAOCEA010000010.1, read on the forward strand.
GGCCTTGCAGTTCGGCCACGCGGGGTTGGTGGCGGCAGTGGCGCATGCGCTGTCGACGCACGGCCTGTCGGCCAACTGCCTGACCCTGGAAATCACCGAAACCACTGCGATGCACGACGCCGACAGCAGCATGATGGTCTTGCAGCAACTGGCGGACATGGGGGTGGACCTGTCCATCGACGATTTCGGCACCGGCTATTCCAGCCTGATGTACCTCAAGCGGTTGCCCGCCAATGAGCTGAAAATCGACCGGGGCTTCGTCCGCGACCTGGAGCGCGACAGCGACGATGCCGCCATCGTTTCGGCCATCGTGGCGCTTGGCCGGGCGTTGAACCTGAGGATCGTCGCCGAAGGCGTCGAGACCGCCAGCCAACGAAGCTTCCTGACCCAATTGGGGTGCCATTCGCTGCAAGGCTATCTGCTGGGGCATCCATTGCCAGCGGACCGGTTCATGACGGATATTAGCGCGGCACAGAAACGCGTATCCGAAAACACACTTTGACGTTTCACGCTTTGCATAACAGGGGTTCCTGTCGCGTACCGGCCAGCGCAGTCGGTCGCACGGTGGACCTGAAAAGATTGAGCATTGATTCGGACATCCCATGGATAAAAACCTCCTCATAACGGGCGGCTCCAGAGGTATTGGTGCGGCCACGGCAGTTTTGGCGGCGTCACACGGTTACCGCGTTTGCATCAACTACCTTTCGGATCACGAGGCGGCCGAGCGGGTTTGCGCGCAGATTCGCGAAGCGGGCGGGCATGCCATCGCCGTCCAGGCCGATGTCAGTAACGAAGACGAAATCATCCGCCTGTTCTCACGTGTGGACGCCGAGCTGGGGCGTATCGACGCGCTCGTCAACAACGCTGCCACCCTTGGCGAGCAGTCACGGGTCGAGAGCATGTCGGAATTCCGCCTGCTCAAGATCATGATGAGCAACGTGGTCGGCCCGATGCTGTGCAGCAAGCATGCCCTGCTGCGCATGCTGCCTCGCCATGGCGGCCACGGCGGTAGCATCGTCAACGTGTCTTCGGTCGCAGCGCGCTTGGGTTCGCCTGGCGAATACGTCGACTACGCCGCGTCGAAAGGCGCTTTGGACACTTTTACGGTCGGCCTGGCCCAGGAAGTGGCGGGCGAGGGGGTGAGGGTCAATGCGGTCCGCCCCGGTTACATCTTCACTGACCTGCATGCGCTGAGCGGCGACCCGCAGCGGGTCAGCAAACTCGAGCCGACGATTCCCATGGGCCGAGGCGGCCTGGCTGACGAAGTGGCCGAAGCGATTCTGTGGCTGCTCTCCGACAAGGCGTCGTATTCGACCGGCACCTTCATTGACCTGGGCGGCGGCCGCTGAAGCGCTTCGATGGCTAGGCATGACCCTTGGCGCGCTTGAACGGCGAGCCGGGTCATTCCCTCGGCGTCATCGAGCGAATGACTTTGCCCAGTGTCTCCATTGCCCGTTCTGACGTTTCGCTCCACGGCGTGCCGTAGTTCAGGCGTATGCAGTTCTGAAACCGCCGGGTCGGCGAGAACAGGGGGCCCGGCGCAATGCTGATGCCTTGCGCCAGGGCGATATGGAATACCTTCAATGAGTCGACCTGTTCCGGCAATTCCAGCCACAGAAAGTACCCCCCTGACGGCTGACTGACTCGAGTCTGCGGCGGGAAATAACGTGCCACCGCACCGAGCATCGCGCGCAACTGGTCTTCCAGAGCGTGGCGCAGCTTGCGCAGATGCCGGTCGTAGCCCCCGTGCTGCAGGTAATCGGCAATCGCCGCCTGGGCTGGCATCGACGCGCACAGGGAGGTCATGAGCTTCAAGCGCTCGACTTGCTGCGCATACCGCCCAGCGGCGACCCAGCCCACGCGATAACCGGGGGCCAGGCTTTTGGCGAACGAGCCGCAATGCAGCACCAACCCCTCGGTGTCGAAGGCTTTCGCTGGCTTGGGCGCGTTCTGGCCGTAATAGAGTTCGGCGTAGACGTCGTCTTCGATGAGCGGCACCTCATGCCGACGCAGCAGTTCGACCAGCGCTTTTTTACGCGACTCCGGCACGCTGGCGCCCGTCGGGTTCTGAAAGCTGGTCATGCTCCAGCACGCCTTGATCGGGTGACGTTCAAGGGTTTGCTCCAGCACGTCCAGATCGATGCCCGTGTGGGGATGCACCGGGATTTCCACCGCTTTGAGTTTCAAGCGCTCCAGCACCTGCAGACAGGCATAGAAAGCCGGGGCTTCGATGGCCACCAGGTCGCCTGGCTCGGTGACTGCTTGCAGGCACAGGTTGAGGGCTTCGAGGGCGCCGTTGGTGATGAGCAACTCCTCCATGGGCAACATCTGTCCGGCGACCATGTAGCGCAAGGCAATCTGCCGACGCAGCACCGGGTTGCCGGGCGAGAGATCGCTGACCACCATGCTGGGGTCCATGTCCCGCGTGGCGCTGGCCAACGACCTGGCCAGCCGTTGCAAAGGAAACAACCCGGCACTGGGAAAGGCCGAGCCGAACGGCACGGTGTTGGGGTCCTTGATCGATTCGAGCACCGAGAAGACCAGTTCACTGACGTCGACCTCGGTCGACTCTGCGACGCGTGATGAGGCCAGGTCATCGGCCGCGAGGGGCGTGACGTCGAAGCGTTGGCCCGCGAAGGTTGGGTTGATCAGGCTGTCATTGACGAAATACCCGGAGCGCGGCCTGGCGCGGATCAGCCCTCGACGCTCCAGCAGGTAGTAGGCCTGGAACACCGTCGAGGGGCTGATGCCGTGCGTCTGGCTGGCATAGCGCACCGAAGGTACCCGCTGCCCGGCGGCCAGCACGCCCGAGCGGATCAGCTCGGCAATGTCGTCGGCAAACTTTTCGTAACGTTTCATGGCGCGCTCGCGGATGGCCGGTGCAGGGCAGGGGAGAGACTTCTCAGCCGCGGACTATGCGCTTGGATGAGGTTCCAGTACAGGATCAGTTTTTTCAATAAACAGCAGATCAGACGGTGCCCAAGTCCCTCATCCTCCGAGCTTTCCGGGCCATCGATGCCGACTGAACGGGAGATCGCATCAGACGAACGTCACCTTGATGCACTGAACCTGAAACCTTTTGTACGGTCTGTTGACCACGCTTTCTTTACCGTATGGGGCCCATCCACCCGGCCTTTCTTTTATTTTTTTGTCGAAGAATCTCCATGTCATCATCGCCTTTTCATTCTGTTTCCGCTTCGCCTTCCCCCTCGACGCCGAGCGTCACACGCCGCTTGCTTCGCGCCAGTCTGCTGGGAAGCCTGCTTTTCACCGCGCTGACCCCCCAGGCTCAGGCCGAGGGTAAAGAGCGTTGGGTCAGTGACACCTTGAGCACCTATGTTCGCAGCGGTCCCACCGATGGCTATCGCATCGTCGGCACTTTGAAGTCCGGGCAGAAGGTCGAACTGCTCAACACCCAGGGTGACTACAGCCAGGTGCGCGGCAGCTCCGGTGACAGCGTGTGGATCCCCTCGAGCGATTTGCAGGACGTTCCCGGGCAGGCTGAACGTCTGCCGCAACTGACGCAGCAGGTGGCGGATCTCAGCGGTCAGTTGAAAACCATCGACGACGACTGGAAGACCAAGGTCCAGGGTATGCAGGAAACCCTCGACTCGCGCAAGAAGCTGGTCGATGAACTGGAGGCCCGCACCAAAGACCTCAACGCGCAACTGACCGACGCGCAGTCGGAATTGCGCGCGACCCAGGCCAAGCTGGGCGATGAAAACAACCAAGTGCTGATGCGCTACATGGTCTACGGCGGCAGCATCGCTGGCGCGGGGCTGCTCGTCGGCCTGATCCTTCCTGCGCTGACCCGGGGACGTAAGCGCAACGACCGCTGGTTCTGAGGTTAACGGACGGGGTCGTGCCGGAAATCGCCGTGCCGGGCTCGGCGATTCAATCCCGGAAGAACACTTGCACCAAGTGATAGCCGAATTTGCTCTTGACCGGGCCATGGACGGTCCGTAACGGCTTCTTGAAGATGATCTGGTCGATCACGGGCACCATCTGCCCCGGCCGCACTTCGCCCAGGTCGCCGCCGCGCTTGCCGGACGGGCAGGTGGAGTGTTTTTTCGCCAACACGTCGAACGCCTCGCCTTGCGCGATGCGCTGCTTGAGCCGTTCAGCCTCTTCGGCGGTTTTGACCAGGATGTGGCGGGCTTGAGCTTTCATGATGAAATGGCCTCGATAAAAAGCCGCGCATTATGCCCTTGCGGGACGATTTCAGGTACTTTCCCTGCACTTGATCTGATAAACCTTAGCCGAACGACGGTAACGGTCGATGGTCGCAGCTAGGAGAGGTGCCTGACAGGCACCCGGCGTCGACCTGCAGTCTTCTCAACCTCTATGTGCGGTGTGCCCTATGGATTTCCCGGCGTTGTTAAAGGTGCTTGCCACCCAGGACGGATCGGACCTTTATCTCTCTACCGGCGCGCCCCCTTGCGCCAAGTTCAATGGCGTGCTCAAACCGCTGGGCACCGAAGCTTTCAAGCCCGGCGACGTGGCACACATTGCCGACGCGATCATGGACGCCGAACAGCGTCAGGATTTCGAGCGGGAGCTGGAAATGAACCTGGCCTTCTCGCTGTCGGGCGTCGGGCGTTTTCGGATCAACATCTTCAAGCAACGAAACGAAGTGTCCATCGTCGCGCGAAATATCAAACTCGACATTCCGAAATTCGAAGACTTGCACCTGCCGCCGGTGCTGCTCGATGTGGTCATGGAAAAGCACGGCCTGGTCTTGTTCGTCGGCGCTACCGGGTCGGGCAAGTCCACCTCGCTGGCCGCCTTGATCGACCATCGCAACCGCCATGCCAGCGGCCACATCATCACCATCGAAGACCCCGTGGAATTCATCCACAAGCACAAGAAGTCGCTCATCAACCAACGTGAGGTCGGGGTCGACACCCGCAGCTTCCATGCGGCGCTGAAAAACACGCTGCGCCAGGCCCCGGACGTGATCCTCATCGGCGAAATCCGTGATCGGGAAACCATGGAGCACGCCTTGGCCTTCGCGGACACGGGCCACCTGGCGATTTCGACCCTGCATGCCAACAACGCCAATCAGGCGCTGGATCGCATCATCAATTTCTTCCCCGAGGAGCGTCGCCCGCAATTGCTGCACGACCTGGGCAATAACTTGAAGGCCTTTGTGTCGCAACGTCTGGTGAAAACTAAGGATGGGAAGCGCAGGGCTGCCGTGGAGGTCATGTTGGGCACCCCGACCATTCGCGATCTGATTCACCGCAACGAGCTCACCGAACTCAAAGGCATCATGGAAAAATCCACCAACCTGGGGATGCAGACATTCGATAACGCGCTGTACGACCTGGCGGTGGAAGGGGCGATCAGCGAGGAGGAAGCGCTGAAAAATGCCGACTCAGCCAACAACGTACGCTTGCGTTTGAAGCTGCACAACGAAAACGGTGCGGCCATCACCAGCGCCCCCACGCCGCCGCAGCCTGCTGCGCAGGTGAGCGTCGAAGACTGGGGGCTGGTGGACGAGCGGGACGAGCCGGGGAGCTGAATCCTCGGCAGGCGTACGGGGTGGCTGAAGCGGGCGGTCAGCGTGCCAGCCATCCGCCATCGATGTTCCATGCCGCGCCACGGACTTGCGCACCGGCCTCGCTGCACAAAAACAGCGTCAGCTCGCCCAATTGACTTGGGGTCACGAAATCCAGAGAAGGCTGCTTTTCGGCGAGCAGGTCATGCTTGGCCTGCTCGGCATTCCCGGTTTGCGCGGCCCGGTCATCGATCTGTTTCTGAACCAGGGGCGTCAGCACCCAGCCGGGGCAGATGGCGTTGCAGGTGATCGGGCTGGTCGCTGTTTCCAGACCGACCACCTTGGTCAGGCCGATGACGCCGTGCTTGGCGGCGACGTACGCGGCCTTGCCGGTGGACCCCACCAGCCCATGTACCGAGGCGATGTTGACGATCCGCCCCCAGCCCTTGGTCCGCATGCCCGGCAGGCACAGGCGGGTGCTGTGGAAAACCGAAGACAGGTTGATGGCGATGATTTTGTCCCAGGTGTCCACGGGGAAGTCTTCGACCGCATCGACGTGTTGAATGCCGGCATTGTTCACCAAAATATCCACCCCCCCGAAGGTGCGCTCGGCGTAGGCGATCATGTCGGCGATTTGCGCCACGTCGCTGACATCCGCGGGATGATGGCCGACCTTGCCGCCGTACTGCTTGACCTCTTCGACCACTGCCGATGCATCGCCGAAGCCGTTCAGCACCAGGTTGGCGCCTGCCTTGGCCAGCGTCAGGGCGATGCCCAGGCCAATGCCGCTGGTGGAGCCGGTGACCAGTGCGGTTTTGCCTTGCAGACTCATGTTCGATTCCTCATACGATGCCAGTTGCGTAGAACGTCGCAATCACCACGAAGACCGCCAGGGTCTTGATGATCGTGATGCCGAAAATGTCTTTGTACGCCTCGCGGTGGGTCAGGCCGGTGACCGCGAGCAGGGTGATCACCGCACCGTTGTGAGGCAGGGTGTCCATGCCGCCGCTGGCCATGGCGGCCACTCGATGCAGCACGTCCAGTGGAATATTGGCGGCGTGGGCGGCGACGATGAAGCTGTCGGACATGGCCGCCAGGGCGATACTCATCCCACCGGAGGCCGAGCCCGTGATGCCCGCCAGCAGGGTAACGGTGATCGCTTCGTTGACCAGCGGGTTGGGGATGGATTTCAGCCAGTCCGCCAGCACCAGAAAGCCTGGCAGCGATGCAATGACGGCACCGAAGCCATATTCGGAGGCGGTGTTCATGGCCGCCAGCAGCGCGCCGCTGACGGCACCCTTGCTGCCTTCGGCGAGTTTCGACTTCACCGCGCTGAAAGCAAATATCAGCACGAAGACGATGCCCACCAGCAACGCCGCCTCTACCGCCCAGATGGCTGTGATCTTGGCGATGTCGGTGGTGACTGGCGTCGCCATTCCCGGCAGTGCCAGCGCATGGGTCTTGCCGTACCACTGCGGAATCCACTGGGTGAACAGCAGATTCATCACGCCCACCAGCAACAGAGGCGCCAGCGCGATCCAAGGGTTGGGCAAGCGAATGTCTTCAGGGGTGTCAGGCTCGTTCCGCAATTCGGTGCCATAGCCTTCTCCAGCGCGCTGGGCCTTGTTGCGCTGGCGTTGGAGAAACAGCATGCCTGCGCAGAACACGAACGCCGTGCCAATGAGCCCCAGCCAAGGCGCGGCCCACGCGGTGGTGTTGAAAAAAGTGGAGGGAATGATGTTCTGAATCTGTGGCGTGCCCGGCACCGCGTCCATGGTGAAGGAAAACGCGCCCAGCGCGATCGTGGCCGGTATCAGTCGTTTTGGGATATCGCTCTGGCGGAACATCTCCGCCGCGAACGGGTAAACGGCGAACACCACGACAAATAACGAAACTCCGCCGTAGGTCAGCAGGGCGCACACCAATACGATGACCAGCATGGCCTGGCGGGTTCCGAGCACCTTGATCGCAGCGGCAACAATGGACCGGGAAAACCCTGAGAGCTCAATCAGCTTGCCGAACACAGCGCCCAGCAGAAACACCGGGAAGTACAGTTTGACGAAGCCCACCATCTTGTCCATGAACACGCCGGTGAAGGCTGGGGCTACAGCGGAAGGATCCGTGAGCAGCACGGCGCCCAGCGCAGCAATCGGGGCGAAGAGGATGACGCTGTAACCCCGGTAGGCAGCCAGCATCAGCAGCGCGAGGGCTGCCAGAGCGATGATCACACTCATCGAGTGTCTCCTGTTGTTTTTGTTATGGATGCGGTCGAGCCGCGTGAGTACGTCATAGCTATTTCTGTGCCATCAGGCCAACACACTGATTTGTAAGGGAAAATCTGATCAGCCGGGAAAAATGCCGAAGGGCTTTGTCTCGATTTGGAGACGCTGCCCCGGCACGCGGCGGGATTGGGTGAGCTTGGTAGCAAGTCGAGGGGCTTGAAAGACCGATGAGCCGGGCATAGGGGGCGAGTCACCGCGCTGTCTACAAAAGGAGACAGGTCATCCCATTAATGAGATTCGGCGATTCCCAGGGCTGACATTTTCTTGTAGAGGGTAGAGCGACCCAGCCCGAGCTGGCGGGCGGCGAGTACCACGTTGCCTTGGCATTCGGCCAGCTTGGCCTGAATCAACTCACGGTCGAACCGCTCGCGGGCTTCACTGTACGTTTCGTTCGGCACGGCAGCCACATGAGCCGTTGGCATGGAGGGCTGAGGCGGAATGAGGGTACCAATCGCAGCGCGTATGTCTGCGACCGTCAGGTGCGAATGTTCACTGAGCAAGGCGGCTCGCTCCAGCACGTTGCGCAGTTCACGAATGTTCCCTGGCCAACAGTGTTGAGCAAGGGTATCCAAGGCCTCTTGCGTCAGTTCGTGTTGGCTGCGCAGCTCTTCCAGGATCACTTCGGTCAGCGCCGGCAAATCGTCCAGCCGTTCGCGCAGCGGCGGGACTTCGATGGGCAGGACATTGAGGCGGTAATACAGATCGGCGCGAAACTCGCCGCGCTTGATTGCCGCTTGAAGGTCCGTGGAGGTCGCGGCGATCAATCGCACATCGCTTTTGATCATTTCGTTGGAGCCGACAGGTTCGTATTCCTTCTCCTGCAGGACCCTCAGCAGTTTGCTCTGCAGCGGCAACGGCATGTCGCCGATTTCATCAAGGAACAGGGTTCCGCCTTCGGCCAGAAAAAGCTTGCCCTGCCGGCCCCGTCGGTCGGCCCCGGTGAACGCGCCAGGGGCGGTTCCGAAGAACTCGGCTTCGAGCAGGGTCTCCGGAATGGCGGCACTGTTGACGCTGACGAAGGGCTTGTGGGCGCGGGGGGAGGTGTTGTGAATGGCATGGGCGAGCAATTCCTTGCCCGTACCGGTTTCCCCCAGCAGCAGGACGGGCGATTCGGCACTGGCACTGCGGCGGGCGCGACGCTTGACCTCCAGGCTCGCGGCGCTGGTGCCGATGAAGTGCGCAAAGCTGTACTTGGCTTGACGGGCCCGCAGCAACGAGCGAGTGGAGGCCAGTTCCTGCTGCATGCTCAGGTAGCGTTTGAGCAGCGGCGACAACGCATGCAACTCATCGAACAGGGCAAAACCGATGGCGCCGATCACCCCGCCAACGTCGTCGTGGATCGGCAGGCGCATGACCACCAGCGGGTCCTTGGCGGTGTCCATCATGTCCAGCAGAATCGGCTGCCCATTGGTGGCCACCTGCCGCAGCAAGCTGCCGGGAATCACTTTTTCGCATGGCTGGCCCACCGCACGGCTGGCGTCCTCGAGGCCGAAGCGCCTGGCGTAGCGTTCGTTGATCCAGACAATCCGCGCCTCTTTGTCGACGATGACCGTGCCTTCGCTGGACTGCTCGATGATTTCGAACAGCGAACGGATCGCCAGTCGACGCACGCGGCGGTAGTCCTTCAGGCTGTCACTGTCTTTCATGCACTGTTCCGATGTCTCCATCTCGGCATCTGGCCGCACAGACTGCTGTTAGGTGCTGCTCTCAGTTGAACCCTGGGTGTGCCGCCGCCAGCAACTCCCGCGTGTAGGGGTGCTGGGGTGCGTCGAACACGTCATGGCTGGCACCCCGCTCGACCACCTTGCCATCCTTGACCACGATCAGGTCATGGGCCAACGCCCGGACCACGGCCAGATCGTGGCTGATGAACAGGTACGTCAGGCCGTGTTTTTCCTGCAACTGGCGCAACAAGGCCACGACCTGTTTCTGCACGGTGCGGTCCAGCGCAGACGTGGGTTCGTCGAGCAGAATCAAGGCAGGTTTGAGCACAAGGGCACGGGCGATGGCGATGCGTTGCCGCTGCCCGCCGGAAAATTCATGGGGATAGCGGTGCCGACTCAGGGGGTCGATCCCGACTTCCTCCAGCACGCGAACGACTTCGGCCTCACAACACACCTTGTCCAGTTCACTGTGCACCTCCAGTCCCTCGCTGATGATCTGCGCCACCGACATGCGCGGGCTGAGACTGCCATAAGGGTCCTGAAACACCACCTGCATCTGCTTGCGCCACGGGCGCATTTGCTTGGGATTGAGGTGGTCCAGTGCATGACCCTTGAACCGAATACTGCCACGGGATTCCAGCAAGCGCAGGATGGCCTGACCAAGTGTCGATTTTCCAGAGCCCGATTCGCCGACGATACCGAGGGTCTTGCCCCGCTCGATGCTCAGGCTGATGTCGTCCACCGCCTTGAGGTATTCGACATGGCGATTGAAAATGCCGCTGCCCAGGGAAAACCAGACCCGCAGGTTGTCCACTTCAAGGACCTTTTCCCGAGTGTCGCGCGGCAAGGGTTCACCTGCCGGTTCAGCGTCCAGCAGCAGACGGCTATAGGGATGCTGCGGGTTTTTGAACAGGCTCTGGCAGTTCGACTGCTCGACGATTTCACCCGCGCGCATCACACAGACTCTCTGGGCGATGCTATGCACCAGATTGAGATCGTGACTGATCAGCAACAGGGACATGTTCAGGCGTTGCTGCAGGGCCTTGAGCAGCAGAAGGATTTTGCGCTGGACCGTGACGTCCAGCGCGGTGGTGGGCTCGTCGGCGATCAACAATTCGGGCTCGCAGGCCAGGGCCATGGCGATCATCACCCGCTGGCGCTGGCCGCCCGACAATTCGTGGGGGTAGGCTTTCAAACGCTTTGCCGGGTGCTGAATACCGACCATCTCCAGCAGTTCGAGAATGCGTGCCTGCGCTGCCTTGCCGCTCAGCCCTTTGTGCAGCAGCAGGGTTTCACCGATCTGCTTGGCCACCGTATGCAAGGGGTTGAGCGAGGTCATCGGCTCCTGAAAGATCATGCCGATCTGGTTGCCCCGGATCTGGCGCAGCAACTTGCCGTCGGCTCCCAGCAATTCCTGCCCGCGGTAACGAATGCTGCCTGTGCTGACCGTCCCGGTCTGGGGCAGCAGTTGCAGGATCGAATGGGCAGTGACCGATTTACCCGAGCCCGATTCGCCGACCAACGCGAGGCACTGCCCTGCAGGGATGTCCAGGCTCAGGTGTTTGACGACCGTATTGCCGTTGAACGAGACCGACAGATCACGGATTTCAATCAGGTTTTCAGTCATGTCAGGACCTCGGATCGAAGGCGTCACGCAACGCCTCGCCAATGAACACCAGCAACGAAAGAATCAACGCCAGGGTGAAGAACGCCGTGAAACCCAACCACGGGGCCTGCAGGTTCTGCTTGCCTTGACTGATCAGCTCCCCCAGCGACGCGCTTCCCGCCGGCATGCCGAACCCGAGAAAATCCAGCGCCGTGAGTGTTGAAATGGCCCCGGTCAGAATGAAGGGCAGGTAGCTCAATGTGGCATTCATGGCGTTGGGCAGGATGTGCCGCAGGATCACCTTGCGGTCATCAAGGCCCAGCGCCCGCGCGGCCTTGACGTATTCCAGATTGCGACCCCGAAGGAATTCGGCACGCACCACGTCCACCAGCGCCAGCCACGAAAACAGCGCCATGATGCCCAGCAGCCACCAGAAGTTGGGCTCGACGAAGCCGGACAGGATGATCAGCAGGTACAACACCGGCAGCCCGGACCAGACTTCCAGCAGGCGCTGCCCGAGCAAGTCCACCCAACCCCCGTAATAGCCCTGCAGCGCGCCAGCCGCGATGCCGATCAGCGCGCTGATCGCGGTCAGGGCGAGGGCGAAGAGGATCGAGACGCGGGCGCCATAGATCACCCGCGCCAACACGTCGCGCGCCTGGTCATCGGTACCGAGCCAGTTGATGTCGGACGGTGGGCTGGGGGCCGGCTTGTTCAAATCGTAATTGGGCGTGTCTTCACTGAATGGGATGGGCGGGAACAGCATCCAGCCGTCGCCCTTGCTGATCAGTTGGCGCACGTAATCGCTGCGGTAGTCCGGCTGGAAAGGCAATTGCCCGCCGAAGGCTTGCTCGGTGTAGCGTTTGAAGGCAGGAAAGTAGAGTTGGTGTTGGTAGCTGAGCACCAGCGGTTTGTCGTTGGCGATCAGCTCCCCGCACAGGCTGATGACGAACAGGCCACAAAACAGCCACAGCGACCACCAACCACGGCGATTGTTGCGGAAACGCTCGAAGCGTCGGCGAGCCACCGGAGACAGTCTGCGCATCACGCATTCCTCGCGCTGAAGTCGATGCGGGGGTCGACCAGGGTGTAGCAGATGTCACCGACCAGTTTGATCAGCAGGCCGAACAGGGTAAAGATGAACAGCGAGCCGAACACCACGGGGTAATCCCGGGACACCGCCGCTTCGTAACTCATGCGCCCCAGCCCGTCGAGGGAGAAGATCACTTCGATCAGCAACGACCCGGCGAAGAACACGCTGATGAACGCCTGAGGTATGCCTGCCACCACCAACAGCATGGCGTTGCGGAACACATGACCGTAGAGCACGCGGCGTTCACTCAGGCCCTTGGCCCGCGCGGTCACCACGTATTGTCTCGTCACCTCATTGAGGAAGGAGTTCTTGGTGAGAATGGTCAGCGTCGCGAACCCGCCGATCACCAGCGACGCCACCGGCAGGACCAGGTGCCAGAAGTAATCGGCGACCTTGCCCAGCGGGCTCATCTGGTCGAAGTTTTCCGACACCAGGCCGCGAACCGGGAACCAACTGAGTGAAGTGCCCCCGGCGAACAGCACCACCAGCAGCATGGCGAACAGGAAAGCCGGCATCGCATACCCGATGACGATGGCGGTGCTGCTCCAGATGTCGAAATGGCTGCCGTGCTTGACAGCCTTGCGGATACCCAGCGGAATCGACACCAGGTAGGTGATCAGCGTTGCCCATAGGCCCAAGGAGATCGAAACGGGCATCTTTTGCAGGATCAGGTCAGTCACCTTGGCCCCGCGGAAGAAACTGTTGCCGAAATCCAGCCGTGCGTAGTGGCTCAACATCAGCCACAGACGCTCGTGCAAGGGTTTGTCGAAGCCGTACTGATGCTCGATCTCCTTGATCAGCTTCGGGTCCAGGCCACGGCTGGCGCGGGACTGGCCGGTGTTCATGGTTTCCGTATGACCGGCACCGATGGTGCCACCCGCCACGCCCTGCAATTTGGCGATGGCCTGCTCCACGGGCCCTCCAGGGGCCGCCTGGACGATGAAAAAGTTCACCAGCAGGATGGCGAACAGCGTCGGGATGATCAGCAGCAGACGCCGCATCAGGTAGCCGAGCATCACTTGATCTCCCAAGGCAGGGCCGATGCGCCTCGCTGACGCGTGAACTGATCGGTGGTCAGCGCCTGAGGGCTCAGCTCCCACCAGGTATCGATCGCCTCACTGTTGGCAGCCTGCGTGCGGGGAATGCCGAAGCGATTCCACCAGACCGTGGACGAGCCGGGCGGGTAATAATTGGGGATCCAGTAAAACCCCCATTGCAGGGTTCGATCCAGCGCGTGGGCGTAATCAATCATCGCCGATTTGCTGTCGGCTTTGGCCAGTCCTTCGATCAGGCTGTCGATGGCGGGATCGCGCAGCACCATGTAATTGCTGGAGCCGGGGTCGCGAGCGACTTTCGATCCGAAGTTGTTGTACAACTCCATGCCCGGGGAGGTCGACACGCCGTAGCCGGTGACGATCATGTCGTAGTCCCTCGCCATCACCCGGTTCAGATACTGGGCCGAGTCGATGCGCCGGATCTCGAAGCCAACGCCGATCTGCGCCAGGTTGCGCTTGTAGGGCAACAGGATTTTTTCGAAGCCGCTTTGCCCATTGAGGAAGGTGAAACTCAGCGGCTCGCCGGCCGCATTGACCAGTTTGTCGCCTTTGGGCATCCAACCGGCTTCTTCCAGCAACCCCAGCGCCTGAAGTTGCTTGTCACGGATGAAGCCGCTGCCATCGGTTTTTGGCGTATGGAACACTTGGGTGAACACTTCCGGCGGAACTTGACCCCGCAAGGGTTCCAGGATTTTCAGTTCGGATTCGCTGGGCAACTGGGTCGCCGCCAGTTCGCTGTTGGAAAAATAGCTGTTCTGGCGCACGTAGCCGTTGCGCATCATCTGCTTGTTGGTCCATTCGAAGTCCCAGAGCATCGCCAACGCCTGGCGCACCCGGCGGTCCTGAAATTTTGGCCGATCCAGGTTGAACACGAAGCCCTGAGAACTCTGCACCGCGCCGGGCGCCAGTTGTGCGCGTTGCAGCCGACCCTCGGTCAATGCCGGGCTGTCATAACGCACGGCGTAGCCGGTGGCTGAATATTCGCGGTTGTAGTCATACCCGCCGCCCAGCAACACTTGGCGGGCCACGTCCGTGTCGCCGAAGTACTCGACGCTGAAATGATCGAAGTTATACATCCCGCGGCTGACGGGCAGGTCCCTGGCCCACCACTCGGGGTTGCGCTCGAACGTGATACTGCGGCCCGGGTCGACCTTACCGATGCGGTAGGGGCCACTGCCGACCGGGATGTCGAAACCGCCGCCGTTGGCGAAATCCCGGCCTTTCCAGTCGTGTTCCGGAAACACTGGCAGAGAAGCGAGATCGAGGGGCAGGGTACGGCTTTCGCTGCTTTTGAAGACGAAACGAATCGTGGTGGGCGATTCGACCTCGACCTGCTGTACGTCGCCGAACTCGGTGCGATAGGAGAGGCTGCCCTGGGTCATCAACAGGTTGTACGTGAAGCGCACGTCCTCGGCGGTGATGGCCGTTCCGTCGGAGAAGGTGGCTTTGGGGTTCAGATAGAAACGCAGCGAGAGCCCATCCGGCGCACGTTCCATTTTTTCGGCAATCAGGCCATAGACCGTGTACGGCTCGTCCAGGGACCTGACCGCCAGCGGTGAATAAAGAAGACCGTTGACTTGCGATACACCCGTGCCTTTGTCGATGTACGGCATGATGTGGTCGAACTGACCGATTTCCTGCGCAGAGCGACGCATGCTGCCGCCTTTTGGGGCATCGGGGTTCACGTAATCGAAATGTTTGAAATCCGCGGGGTAGCGAGGGGCTTCGCCATAGACGGTCAAGGCGTGCTGTGGTGCGGCGGACAAGGATTGAAAACCCGAAAGCAGGATCAGTGTGGCAGCCAGCAGCGACGAAAAAACAAAACGCATTACACGAATCCTGACTGACGTTGCGCGCAACATCAGGGTTGAAGGTCTTGAGCCGACGATTGCCGCCCGCTCCATGGGTTTTCCATTTGTTGTTGTGCGTTACCTCCGGTGGCAAGGTACCGGAATCCCGTGATCTTTGTCACCGTATGGCCGCGGTCGTCGGTCAGGTCCCTTGCTGGATCAGGCACTGCAAGGAAGGCCATGCTTGACTGCCGTCGGCGGTTGAAAGCCAAGCAAGTTCTCTGCCGGAATCGATTGGACACCGGCTTATTTCGGACAAAACAAAACGGCCCGCCTAAGCGAGCCGTCTGGGTCAGTCAGCCGGAACCTCAGTCCTGGCGGCTGGTGACCTCGAGCAAGTGGTAGCCGAATTGGGTTTTCACCGGACCTTGAACCACATTGACCGGGGCGCTGAACACCACCGTATCGAATTCCTTGACCATCTGGCCGGGACCGAACGAGCCCAGATCGCCTCCTTGGCGGCTCGAGGGGCAGCTGGAGTTGGCGCGGGCGACCTCGGCGAAGTCAGCTCCGTTTTCGATTTGGGTTTTGAGCTCCTGGCATTTCTCTTCGCTGGAAACAAGGATGTGGCGGGCAGTGGCTTTGGCCATGGAAAGGTACTCCTGATAAAGAGATGAAAGCCTACCGGATTAAGGTCGGGTTTTCCCGCGGAAAGTTCCGACGGATTCCCCTTCAGGGCGATCATCATCGGCGATCCCCTGAAGGAATAAAGAGAGACCAGCGTTTAGCCAGCACCTTGTGACCGTCGATTATCGGTAGCGCAGCCTGTCGACGGCGTCGCGCAACAGTCGCTCTGTGCCGTCCCAGCCCAGGCAGCCGTCCGTCACGGAGACGCCGTAACGCAACGACTCGCTCAACGGCTGGCAACCCTCGAACAAGTGGCTCTCCAGCATCATGCCGATCAGGGTTTGATTCCCTGCCAGGCGTTGCTGCAACACATCGTTGAAGACGTGAGGCTGGCGCAGTGGATCCTTGCCGCTGTTGGCGTGGCTGCAATCGACCATGATGCGCGCCGCGATGCGTTGTTTATCGAGGCTGGCGTTGACTCGCTCGATGCTCTGCGCATCGTAGTTGGGTCCGCCATGGCCGCCCCGCAGCACAATGTGGGTGTCCGGGTTGCCAGAGGTTTCGATGACCGCAGGGTGCCCGTGGGCGTCGACCCCGAAATGACGGTGGGCGTGAGCGGCAGCGCGTATCGCGTCACAGGCCACTGCAACGCCGCCGTCGGTGCCGTTCTTGAACCCGATCGGCAAAGCCAGGCCGCTGGCCATTTCGCGGTGAATCTGTGATTCGGTGGTGCGCGCGCCGATGGCGGCCCAGCTCAGCAAGTCATCGAAATACCCGGCGGCCATCGGCTGCAGCAGTTCGGTCGCGATCGGCAACCCCAGGCCGACCATCTCGCGCATCAGGGTGCGGGACAGTGTCAGCCCCCCGATCATGTCGTCGCTGCCATCCAGGCGGGGATCGTAGGCCAGCCCTTTCCAGCCTACCGTGGTACGCGGTTTTTCAACGTAGGCGCGCATGACCAGCAGCATCTGATCGCTGACGTCGGTGGCCAGGTTGGCCAGCCGTTCGGCGTACTCAAGGGCGGATAGCGGGTCGTGAAGGGAGCAAGGGCCAACGACGACCAGTAGGCGACTGTCTTCGCCATTGAGGATGGCGCGCACCGATTGCCGGTGACGAGCGATCTGCTGGGTCAATTCAGACGTCAACGGCAACTGGTGTTTGAGCGCCATGGTACTGGGCAGACGAAGCGGGGCAGGGTGGGTGTCCATCAACCTGACTGGGCTGTCTGGCAGGTTGGACAAGGCTTTTGCGGCGACGGATGAGTTCATGTGCAAGGCTTCCTGGTCGGCGGGCGTTTTCCCGCGCGGACCTACTGGGGTGTTCGACAAAGGGTCGTGAGCGTCAATGCTGATTCGCCACCGTTGAGTGACCGATCGGAGGCGGCAGGCTGTCCCGAACGGAGGTTGCTAAATCGCCAGTCAAAGCCGAGGTCGCTGCGGTAATAGGTGATGACGTTCATGTGAGGGCTCCTTGAGTCGTAACGGTGTTCGGTGTGTTCAGGCCAGAAAAACAAAACCCCCGATCGGGAGGCCGACCGGGGGTTAGAGTGTTCTCTGGTGGCGTCCCTTTGATCGCGGGCGCCGTTTGGGTATCAGGCGCGCCAGTGGCTAAACCAATACCCATAAAAATAGGAAGCGGGAGAGCGATCCGAACCGCCCTTGCACGCAGTCAGGACCGCCACCTGACGCGAGGCGTCGGCAGGGTTCACAGGCTGTGGAAGGATGGAAAGGAACATGGTCTGTCTCCGTTGAATGACGGGGAGCTTACTTCACGCTGCTGCATCCGGGCAATTGGAAATTTCGATGACCTCGATCGATCGGTGCGAGGGCGCTCCGAAGGGTCGGCAGCGTGAACGGTTTCATCCGCCCGCGACATCATGACGAAAAAATGTTTATCGCAGACTGGCCAGTCTACGCTCAGTCAGCCGATGGCTCGCTCTCTGCCACGGGCGCTGTCGGGATGATTCCGATTTTCATGCCAAGAAGCACCGCGACCTTGTGGGATTCGCCACGTCGGCCCTTCTTCCGGCCGGAAAGGATCTGGTAAGTAGTGGCCGGATCGACGCTGTTTTCCCGAGCAAACTCTTGAACAGATTTGCCCTGTTGTTCCAGCCAGGCCTTGGCTTGTGCTGCGGTGCGTATTCCGGGCATAGTTCAAAACCGTTCAAGTCTGTTTAAATTTATCGGGATTCTACCATTCGTAAGGATGGGGTCAATAAGGTTACGCATTCAAATGAGTGGAATTGGTGCCCGTCTTAGGGAAGAACGCGAACGCTTGGGGCTTTCACAACGAGCGTTTGGAGAAATTGGCGGTGTTGAGCCCAATGCTCAGGGTAAATATGAAAGTGGCGACCGCACGCCCAAAGCCGACTACCTGGCGGCCGTGGCCGCCAAAGGTGTCGACGTCCTGTATGTCCTGACCGGCGCGCGCACACCGATGCCGATCGATAACCTGAGTGAAGTGGAGGAATGGGTATTGGGCAGCTACCGAACGCTGGTCAAAGAGGATCAGGATGCCATTCGGCGCCTGACGACGACGCTGGCCGAGTACAAAGCCAGTTATACAGCCGATAAATGAACCGGGTAGGAGGGCCGCGGGTCTAGGGCGCCGGGCAGCGCCGGTGGAGATTTTTTGCAGGTTCCGAGGTTGGTAGTGGTAGCGTGACGTTATCTCTACACACCCTCTGTCATGGTCAGACGACCGATGTCGCGCTAGGTCATGCACTTTCTTTTTGTTAAGGTGGCGATCTTTCGTCATAAAACGTTCCGCGAGGTGTCTGCTTGATTAGGGTGCTGGTTGTCGATGACCATGATCTGGTTCGGACAGGTATCACGCGGATGCTGGCTGACATCGACGGTCTTCAGGTGGTCGGGGAGGCCGACTCGGGCGAAGAATCCTTGAAAAAGGCTCGCGAGCTCAAGCCTGACGTCATCCTGATGGACGTGAAGATGCCTGGCATAGGAGGGCTGGAGGCCACGCGCAAACTGATGCGCAGCCATCCCGACATGAAGGTGGTCGCCGTCACGGTGTGCGAGGAAGATCCGTTCCCGACCCGCCTGCTGCAAGCGGGGGCGGCTGGCTACATGACCAAAGGTGCGGGGCTGACGGAAATGGTCCAGGCCATCCGCCTGGTGTTTGCCGGTCAGCGCTATATCAGCCCGCAGATCGCCCAGCAATTGGCCTTGAAATCCTTTCAGCCCCAGACCAGCCAATCCCCCTTCGATCTGCTCTCCGAAAGGGAAATCCAGATTGCCTTGATGATCGTCGGGTGTCAGAAGGTGCAGACCATTTCCGACAAGCTGTGTCTGTCGCCCAAGACCGTCAATACCTACCGTTATCGTATCTTCGAGAAATTGTCGATCGGCAGTGACGTCGAGCTTGCCTTGCTCGCCGTGCGTCACGGCATGGTCGATGCCAGCGCCTGAAATGAATCCATCGTTCGATCCCAGTGCCTTTCTGGCCACCTGCAGCGGCCGACCCGGCGTGTATCGCATGTTCGACACGGAGGGGCGGCTGCTCTACGTGGGCAAGGCCAAGAACCTCAAGAAACGCCTGGCCAGTTACTTTCGCAAGACCGGCCATGCGCCGAAAACCAGCGCGCTGGTTGGCCGCATTTCCCACGTTGAGACCACCATCACCGCCAACGAAACGGAAGCCCTGCTGCTTGAGCAGACGTTGATCAAGGAATCACGGCCGCCGTATAACATTCTGTTGCGCGACGACAAGTCTTATCCTTACGTGCACCTGTCGGACGGCGCATTTCCGCGTCTGAGCATTCACCGCGGGGCGAAGAAGGCCAAAGGTCGGTATTTCGGCCCTTACCCCAGTGCCGGGGCCATTCGCGAAAGCCTGAGCATCCTGCAAAAGACCTTTCACGTGCGCCAGTGCGAGGACAGTTTCTACAAAAACCGCACGCGGCCGTGCCTGCAGTACCAGATCAAGCGCTGTAAGGGACCTTGCGTGGGCCTTGTGGAGCCTGAGATTTACGCCGAGGACGTGCGTCACTCGGTGATGTTTCTCGAGGGGCGAAGCAATGCCCTGAGCGATGAACTCAATGCGCTCATGGAGAAGGCCGCGATGGCCCTGGATTTCGAACATGCCGCCGAGTTGCGCGACCAGATCGGCCTGCTGCGGCGCGTTCAGGATCAACAAAGCATGGAAGGCGGGACGGGGGATGTCGATGTGGTCGCGGCGTTCGTCAATCCGGGGGGCGCTTGTGTTCACCTGATCAGCGTGCGTGGAGGCCGGGTGCTGGGGAGCAAGAATTTCTTCCCTCAGGTCGGTATCGAAGAGGAGGTCGGCGAAGTGATGTCGGCTTTCCTCGCGCAGTACTTTTTAGGCGGGGGTGAGCGCGAGTTGCCGGGGGAAGTGATCGTCAACGTCGTCAATGAGGACTTTCCTGCGTTGATCGAAGCGATCGAGAACTCCCGTGGTCGTGAAATCACCATCAGTCACCGAGTGCGCGGCACCCGGGCGCGCTGGCAGCAACTGGCCGTCACTAACGCCGAGCAAGCGCTCGCTGCGCGCCTCGCCAACCGTCAACACGTCGCCGCGCGGTTCGATGCGCTGGCCGAGGTCCTCAAACTCGACGAGCCGCCTCAGCGATTGGAGTGCTACGACATCAGCCATTCCAGCGGCGAAGCGACCGTTGCGTCATGCGTGGTCTTCGGCCCCGAGGGCCCGATCAAGTCGGATTACCGTCGGTACAATATTGAAGGTGTCACGGCCGGCGACGACTATGCAGCGATGCATCAGGCGCTGACCCGGCGCTTCGGTAAGATCAAGGACGGCGAAGGCAAACTTCCGGATATCCTGTTGGTGGACGGTGGCAAAGGCCAATTGAACATGGCGCGGGAAGTCATGAATGAACTGGCCATACCTGATCTGATCCTGCTGGGTGTGGCGAAGGGGACCACACGCAAGGCGGGTTTCGAAACGTTGTACCTCAATGAGGCGGCCAATGAGTTCACTTTGCGTGGCGATTCTCCAGCGTTGCACCTGATCCAGCAGATTCGCGATGAGGCGCACCGTTTTGCGATCACGGGGCACCGCGCGCGCCGCGGTAAAACCCGCCGCACGTCGACGCTGGAAGGGGTAGCCGGGGTCGGTCCGACGCGGCGTCGCGATCTGTTGAAGCATTTCGGCGGCCTGCAGGAGCTGTCCCGCGCCAGCATCGAGGAAATCGCCAAGGCACCTGGAATCAGCAAAAAGCTTGCAGAGTCGATTTATGCAAGCTTGCACAGCGAGTAGAATGCCCGTTCACCTTGTAGCCAGTTGTGCCGATGAACATCCCTAATCTGATCACCGTTTTACGTGTCCTGCTGATTCCGATCTTCATTCTGCTGTTTTATCTGCCGTACCACTGGAGCTACCTTGCGGCCAGTTCGGTATTCGCACTCGCGGCCGCGACCGACTGGCTTGATGGCTACCTGGCGCGTCGCCTGCAGCAGAGCACGCCCTTCGGTGCCTTTCTCGACCCTGTTGCCGACAAGCTGATGGTAGCCGTGGCGCTGGTGCTGTTGGTGCAGGTCCACGCCAATTTCTGGCTGACGCTGCCCGCAGCGGTGATCATCGGCCGCGAAATCGTGATCTCTGCCTTGCGCGAATGGATGGCCGAGCTGGGCGCGCGTGCTCAAGTCGCCGTTTCGAACCTCGGCAAATGGAAGACAGCAGCGCAGATGCTTGCATTGGTGATCCTGCTCGCCAACCCGCCTGCCTTTACGTTCTGGGTGGTGTTGGGTTATGTGCTACTGATGGTCGCGGCAGGGCTCACGTTGTGGTCGATGATCCAATATTTGCGGGCGGCCTGGCCGCATTTGAAGACAACGGCGTAGTCGTCGTGGATCAATTGCCCCCTCAAGCGTTCAATTAAGGGGCATTTTCCCCTGCGCCGTGCGTAAAGGCTCCTACCATGAACCATGGGCGTCGTTGCCTCGAGGTCGCCGCCGCAGCGGGGCTGGATAATGGCGCAAAGGGCAGTGTGCTTTCAGGCGGCGCGCAGTAGGGGCCCATAATAAGTATTTTTAAATCAAGGGGTTGACGGGGTCATTTGAATCTATAGAATGGCGCCCACACCAAGCGGGAATAGCTCAGTTGGTAGAGCACGACCTTGCCAAGGTCGGGGTCGCGAGTTCGAGTCTCGTTTCCCGCTCCAGTTTGTATGCATTGAGCGCTAGCGGTTAGAGCGTTGAATGTTTGAGGCCGAGTAGCAAAATGGTTATGCCGCGGATTGCAAATCCGTTTACGCCGGTTCGATTCCGACCTCGGCCTCCACTATAAACAAGCTCTGTAGATCCATGATTTACAGAGCTTTTTTATTTTTGAGTCTGTAGATTTTTTTAGACGTATCCAGCAATGTTTCACGCTTGCGTCGCAGGGAGGGGATGTATATATTCCCAGCTCTTGCGGGTTCAGCAGTCGACAAATGTCGAACCGGCTGAATCCATTTGCAACATGCCCTGATGGTGAAATTGGTAGACACACCGGACTTAAAATCCGTCGTCCGAAAGGATGTGCCGGTTCGACTCCGGCTCGGGGCACCAT
The DNA here is from genome assembly GCF_029841165.1 of Pseudomonas sp. GD03842. Classification (NCBI taxonomy): domain Bacteria; kingdom Pseudomonadati; phylum Pseudomonadota; class Gammaproteobacteria; order Pseudomonadales; family Pseudomonadaceae; genus Pseudomonas; species Pseudomonas sp. GD03842. Next base: position 65,853 of record NZ_JAOCEA010000010.1, read on the forward strand.
CTTTCAAACAGGGATTGCAGCGTGCAGTCCTTGTTTCTCCTCTCTCTACTTCGGCCTGTTGAAAGCGCTCGACCTCTTTAGCGGGTTTCCGAGTTTTACCTTATTGCTCAACCTCAAAATCAACTGTCGTGGCGGCTCCCATGGCTTTGCCCACCCACGGGGCGGACTGACGATAGGTTGCATCGAAAGCATCCAGGGGACTGCTCCACAGCCGACCCATCAGTCACGATCAGTACCGATGATTTCTCGCCAGAAAACGCTGTGAACTCCTGATAATCCGCAGAATCAATCAATCCATCTCGACCCCATGGAGTGCTGTGAAATGGATGAAGAACTGGATTTTGCCACTGACCTGCAATTTTTCGGCTGTGCAGTGCTGATTGTGTTCTGTGCCGGTTTGCTCTGGGCAATCATTTAAGCGCCGCGAGCGGGGATGATGCAGGATTTGCCCGCTCGTCGATCCCATCGCACTCTCGGCGATATCGTCATTCCGATGTGTATGCGCGATAGACCGCGTGTCACGTGGGAGAATGATATGAGCATCGATAACAATGGACCTAAAGCTGCCTATCCCGGCCCGGGTGAGCCGAACGCCGATACCGGCGAAGGGCACGGCTCGGGCCTGGAGCAAGCGGCGTCCGAGCCGAAACAGGGGGGCGAGCGCCCCGTCGACTGGAATCCACCCCCTGGCAACCCGGGGTCGGATCAGGACTCGCAGGTCGAACGGGAAAACGGCACGGCGAATACTGGCAGTGGCGTGGATGATGAGCTGGGTTTCGATCCTGACTCTCCCGATGTGTCGGATCCTCAAGTGGATCCGCTGCATCCTGCCCGCACCAGCAATGACCCCGTTTCTCGCGAAGCGGTGCCCGGAAAAGTCCCTGAATAGGAACTGGTTTCGGCAGTCCCAAGCCCGGCTTTCGCAGCCGGGCTTTTCTTTGCGCGCCGCGATCAGCGCCGTCCCGTATCCAGCAGGGGGGGGGTATCAGGGCTTGCGAACAAGTTTCCTGATGAAAGGCGCCGTGCGGCTGGTTTGGGAGCTGGCCACGTGTTCGGGCGTTCCACTGGCCACGACGTTGCCCCCCTCATCGCCGGCGCCCGGTCCGATATCGATCACCCAATCACTCTGCGCAACCACTCGCATTTCATGCTCGACCACGATGACGGTGTGTCCGTTGTCGACCAGGTGATTGAGCTGCTTGAGCAGTCGGTCCACATCGCTGGGGTGCAGGCCCGTCGTGGGCTCATCCAGCACGTAGAGCGTGGCGCCGCGGGCATTACGCTGGAGTTCGGTCGCCAACTTGATACGTTGCGCTTCGCCACCCGACAGTTCAGTGGCCGGTTGGCCCAGGCGCAGATAGCCCAAACCGATGTCATGCAGAACGGTCAGTGCGCGTAACACGCCGGGTTGGGCCGCGAACACCTCGACGGCCTGGTCAACCGTCAGTTGAAGCACCTGGGCAATGGTCAGCCCTTGCCACTGGATGGCCAGTGTCTGCGGGCTGTAACGCGCGCCATGGCAGGTCGGGCAGGGGGCATACACGCTGGGCATGAACAGCAATTCGACACTGACGAAACCTTCACCTTCGCAGCGCTCGCAACGACCTTTGGCGACGTTGAAGGAGAACTGACCGGCGTCATAGCCAGCGGCTTTTGCGTCGTCGGTGGCCGCGAACAGTTTGCGGACATTGTCGAACAGACCGGTGTAAGTCGCGAGATTGGAGCGTGGGGTACGGCCGATCGGTTTCTGATCCACTTGCACCAACCGCTTGATACCCGTGAGGCCGCTCGTGATGCGGCCATCGGTAGGCTGAGGTGAGTCGTCTTCGAGGCTGAGCTCTTCCTGGTCGGGCCCCGTGGCGGGCCGCCCCAATTCATCACCCACCAATTCCAGCAACGCCTGACTGATCAGGCTGGATTTGCCTGATCCGGAGACGCCCGTCACTGAGGTGAAACAGCCCACCGGGAATTCGGCGCTCAGGTCCTTGAGGTTGTTGCGCGTTACCCCCGCCAGACGCAACCAGTCCTTCGGTTGACGCCGATCGGTGCGCAGGTCTTGTCGATCGTCGAACAGGTGCTCTCGGGTTTTTGATGCCTCGACCTGCGCCAGGCCTGCGGGCGGGCCGCTGTACAGTACCCGTCCACCTTGTTCGCCGGCAGCCGGGCCGACGTCCACCAGCCAATCGGCCCGGCGCATGGTTTCGACATCATGCTCGACCACGAACAGCGAGTTGCCCGCGGCCTTGAGCTGCTGAAGAGCAGCGAACAGCGCTTCGCTGTCGGCCGGGTGAAGTCCGGCGGAGGGCTCATCCAGCACGTAGATCACGCCAAACAATTGCGACCCGAGCTGTGTAGCCAGCCGCAGGCGTTGCAGTTCCCCCGAAGAAAGGGTGGGTGTGCTCCGATCGAGCGAGAGGTAGCCCAGGCCCAGATCGGTCAGGGTGCGGACCCGAGCCAGCAGGTCCTGAGCGATGCGCTCGGCGGCAAGCTTCTTCTCCACGGAAGCGCCCGTCGCGTCGTCTCCCGCTGCGACGGGGGCCAGGATATCGGCCAGGCGTAGCAGAGGCATCTGCGACAGCTCGCCGATGTCCAGCCCAGCGAACTTCACTGAAAGCGCTTCACGCTTCAACCGTTTGCCATCGCACAGCGGGCAGGGACTGCCGCGCATGAACTGAGAAACACGCTTTTTCATGAGCGCGCTTTGTGAATGGGTAAACGTATGCAGAACATACCGCCGGGCGCCGATGAAAGTCCCCTGATAGCTGGGTTCAAGCTTGCGCTTGAGCGCTTGACGGGTCTGTTCGGGCGTCATGCCTGCATACACGGGGGCGGTGGGCTGATCCTCTGTGTACAGAATCCAATCGCGTTGTTTTTTCGGCAGGTCGCGCCAAGGGATGTCCACGTCATACCCCAGCGTCACCAGGATGTCCCGCTGGTTTTGCCCTTGCCAGGCCGGAGGCCAGGAAGCAATCGCGCGTTGGCGGATGGTCAGGGAATCATCCGGCACCATCAGCTCTTCAGGCACTTCATAGACCCGGCCAAGCCCATGGCATTCGGGACAGGCGCCCTGCGGCAGGTTGGGTGAAAAGTCTTCTGCATAGAGCATCGGTTGCCCGGCGGGGTAGTCGCCGGCGCGAGAGTACAGCATGCGAATAAGACTCGACAGCGTGGTCACGCTGCCGACCGAGGAGCGAGTGCTGGGCGTGCCACGTTGCTGCTGCAGCGCCACGGCAGGCGGCAGACCGTCGATGGCGTCCACGTCCGGGACGCCGACCTGATCGATCAGACGCCTGGCATAAGGTGCGACCGATTCGAAATAGCGGCGCTGCGCCTCGGCGTACAGCGTCGAGAAGGCGAGTGAAGATTTGCCCGAGCCGGAAACGCCCGTGAACACCACAAGCGCATCGCGAGGAATGTCGACGTCGACGTTCTTGAGATTGTGCTCGCGCGCGCCCCGCACCCTCACGAAACCGGTACGGTCGGGCGGCGCATTGGACGAGGCGTCGGAGGGCGGATTGGCTTTTTCAGGCGGTTGTGGCGCAGTCGTCATGGTGGGCCTTGTTCAGCGGTGGCAACGCGCAGCTCATCTGCGCGGGCGGTACACGGTGACTCAGGGGGTCTCCTCTCGCAACCGCTCGGCGACTTGCAGGCCGTTGAGGAAACCGGCGAGCGCTGCTTCCTCGAGGCGCAAGCCTTTGCGTTGCCGTGAGCGAGGCAGTTTAGCCAATTCGCCAATCACGAACGCTTCCAGTACCGCCGGGTGGATATAGCATTTGCGGCACACAGCAGGCGTGTTGCCCAGCAGTCGGGCCACTTCCTTGACCATGGCGACAATGTGCTTCTTCGCATCGGATTCCGGTTCCCAGTCCAGTTTACGCAACGTCGCCAGGGCCATGGCGCTGCCAGCCCAAGTGCGGTAGTCCTTCGCGGTGAAGTCGGCGCCGGTCAGTTGATGCAGGTACTGATTGATGTCGTGGGAACTTACGGTGTGCCGCTGACCCTCATCGTCGAGGTACTGGAACAGGTTTTGACCAGGCAGCTCCATGCAACGCTTGATGATGTTCGCCAGGCGTCGGTCGGTCACGCTGACCTGATGCTCGACGCCGCTCTTGCCGCGAAACTGGAACAAAATCTTGCTGCCACGCACGTCCACATGTTTGTTGCGCAAGGTGGTCAGGCCATAGGAACGGTTGTCCCGTGCGTACTGGCTGTTGCCGATTCGGATCAGCGTCTGGTCCAGCAACGACACCACCGCCGCCATGACTTTCTCTCGGCCCATGCCCGGGGCTGCCAGTTGGGCTTCCAGTTGTTTGCGCACCTTGGGCAGCGCCGCGCCGAAGGCGATCATGCGCGAGTACTTGTTCTCATCTCGGATCTCTCGCCAGCGCGGGTGATAACGGTATTGTTTGCGTCCTCGCGCATCGCGCCCGGTGGCCTGAAGGTGGCCCTGCGGGTCGGCACAGATCCACACATCCTTATAGGCAGGCGGGATGACCAGGGCATTGATGCGTTTGATCTGCGCCTCATCGCGTATGCGTTCGCCGTGGGTATCGAAATAGGCGAATTTGCCCCGCAGGATCTTGCGGGTGAAGCCCGGCTGACTGTCATCGACGTAATGCAGGTCTTTGGGCAGGTCTTCGATGTGGGTGACGTCCGGCATGAGCAGCGGTCCTGATAACGAGTCTCTTGGTTGACCGTTCCCATGCGCAGTCGTGCCGGAATTCTGATCGGATTGTCAGTGACGCTTCACGCCAGCACCGCCACTGACTTGATCTGCGCCCAGAGCTGCTGGCCCGCTCTGAGGTGCAATTGGTCCCGGGAGTAGCGGGTGATCCGCGCCAGCAACGGAGTGCCCGCGGCGTCGAGCCTGACCAGCACGTGGGCCGCGTTGTCCGCAGCCGCTTCGCTGACCACGGTCACCGGCAAGCGATTGAGGATGCTGCTGTGGTCCTCGGCTTGCAGGCTCAGGCTGACGTCCCGGGCTTGCACCTTGAAGCGTAGCCCTCTGCCGGTCGCCACAGCGCTGTGGGCAACGCGCAAGGTGAGGTCGCTGTGGGGAATCCGCACGGTGACCAATTGGTAAGCCTTGTCGTAGGCGTCGACGACGCCTTCGATGACGACGCCCGCATCGTCTCCCATGGCCAGTGGCAGGTCGAGGCGGGCGAGGGTTTCGCCGATGGGGCCGCTGGCCAGCGCGCGGCCACCGTCGAGCAGCACCAGGTGATCGGCCAGGCGCGCGACCTCGTCCTGGGAATGGCTGACGTACACCATGGGAATCTCGAGTTCGGCGTGCAGGCGTTCCAGATAGGGCAGGATCTCTGCCTTTCGCGGGGCGTCCAGTGCGGCCAAGGGCTCATCGAGCAGCAACAGGCGAGGGCTGGTCAGCAGCGCGCGTGCGATGCCGACGCGCTGGCGTTCGCCGCCCGAAAGCTTGTCGGGACGTCGCGCCAGCAGATGATCGATGCCCAGCAACGTGGTCGCCTGTTCGAGGTCCACTCGACGCTCGGCGGGGGCGACGCGTTTCAGCCCGAAGTCCAGGTTACCCCGCACGGTCAGGTGCTCGAACAGGCTGGCTTCTTGAAACACGTAGCCCAGTGCACGCTTGTACGGCGGGACGAATAGGCGAGTGCTGGTGTCCTGCCAGACCTGGCCGTTGATCGAGATGTAACCGCGGGCCGCCGCTTCAAGCCCGGCAATGCAGCGCAGGCAGGTGGTCTTGCCCGAGCCGGATTGGCCATACAAGGCCGTCACGCCCTGTCCCGGCAGCGACAAATCAAGGTCAACGTCGAAGTCGGGAAACGTCAGGTTCAATCGAATATCGAGGGATGAAGTCATGGGATCAGCGCCAGGCTGCTTGGGTCTTGCCGCGGGAATAGAGCACCAACAGGACCAGGAAGGAGAACGCCAGCATGGCACCGGCCAGCCAGTGTGCTTGTGTGTATTCCATGGATTCGACGTGGTTGTAGATTTGCGTCGACACCACGCGGGTTCGCTCCGGAATGTTGCCGCCGATCATGAGTACCACGCCGAATTCTCCGACGGTGTGGGCAAACCCCAGGATCGCACCCGTGACGAAACCCGGGCGCGCCAGCGGCAACACCACTGAGAAGAACGTGTCCAGCGGACTGGCGCGCAGGGTGGCGGCCACTTCTAGCGGGCGCGGGCCGATGGCCATGAAGGCGTTTTGCAAAGGTTGAACCACAAACGGCATGGAATACAGCACCGACCCGACCACCAGGCCGCTGAAGCTGAAGGTCAGGCTGCCGAGCCCCAGGCTCTCCAGAAACCGGCCCACCGCGCCGTTCGGCCCGAGGAACAGCAGCAGGTAGAAGCCGATGACCGTCGGCGGCAGCACCAACGGCAAGGCCACCACTGCGCCAACGGGCCCCTTGAGCCAGGAGCGCGTGTGCGCCAGCCACAGCGCCACAGGAGTGCCGAGGATCAGCAGGATCAGGGTCGTCAGGGAGGCCAGTTTCAGGGTCAGCCAAATGGCGGCAAAGTCCGCGCTGCTGAGCGGCATTTACAGCTGGTACCCGAACGACTTGATCACAGCAGCGGCTTTCGGGCCCTTGAGGTAATCCATCAACGCCTTGGCGGCGGGGTTGTCCTTGCCTTTGTTGAGGATCACCGCGTCTTGTCGGATCGGCTCATGCAGGTCGGCGGGCACGATCCAGGCCGAGCCACTGCTCAGCTTGCCATCTTTGTACACTTGCGAAAGGGCGACGAAACCCAACTCGGCATTGCCTGTCTGCACGAACTGATAGGCCTGGGCAATGCTCTGGCCTTCAACGATCCGCGCTTTGGTGGCCTCGGTCAGGCCCAGTTTTTCCAGCACCTGCGTCGCAGCGAGGCCGTAGGGGGCTGTTTTAGGATTGGCGATCGAGAGGTGCTGGTAATCGGGACTCTTCAGCACCTCGCCTTTGTCATCGACATAGCCTGCCTTGGCCGACCACAGGGCCAAGGTGCCGACCGCATACGTGAACCGCGAGCCCTTTACGCTTTCGTTCTCGCTTTCCAGCTTGGCTGGGGTCGTGTCATCCGCCGACAGGAACACCTCGAAAGGCGCGCCGTTCTTGATCTGGGTATAGAACTGCCCAGTCGCTCCGTACGAGGCGACCAGCGTATGACCGGTGTCCTTCTCGAAGTCCTTGGCGATCGCCTGGATCGGCGCGGTGAAGTTGGCCGCGACGGCGACCTGTACTTCATCGGCATAACAGGTCGCGGCCGACAAGGCGAACAGGGCGATCGTCAAGGAAGTGAACGGGATCCGAAAGGGGGTGGCGCGCATTGAAGCAGCTCCATGATGGCTGGGACAGGGTGATCACGGAACCGCCGGAGGTCGGTCAACCGCTATGCAGTGAAATATATAGCGACTGATCACCTCAAGGAAGCCCGACGTACACCGTGTAGGTCAGCTGCGGATGCCGCTGAGCCGAGCCAGGGCCCCAATTGCAAGCTCTCGGGTCAGTGTTTCGGCTGGTAAAGCATGCTTGATGCCTACGGCCTGGCCTGCCCACAGGTTCATGAAGCCCTCGTCGCCTTTGGCTTCAGCCTGGCTGCGCAAGGGCATCAGCGCACCCCCGGCCGTTGGAAAGGCAGGGGCGCGGGGGTTCATCGGGCCGATCTCCCGCATGATGCGGTTGACGATCCCGCGCGCCGGGCGACCGGTGAAAAGGTTGGTCAGCGCTGTCTGGCTGTCGGTTGCCGACGCGAGCGCCGTGCGGTGCAGGGTCGAGATCCGGGCTTGTGAGGTGAACAAGTAGGCGGTCCCCATTTGGACCGCAGCGGCGCCGAGCATGAACGCGGCGGAAATCCCGCGGCTGTCGGCGATGCCGCCGGCGGCGATGACCGGGACGCTGACGGCGTCGACGACTTGTGGCACCAGTGCCAGTGTGCCGATCTGGGTGTGCAACTGGTCGCTGAGGAACATGCCGCGATGCCCTCCGGCCTCGTACCCCATGGCAATGATCGCGTCGCATCCATGCTGCTCCAGCCAGATGGCTTCCTCGACATTCGTTGCGGAGGAAACGATGACAGCGCCGGTGGCCTTGACGCGTTCGACGAGGGGCGCGGCGGGCAGGCCAAAATGGAAACTGACCACTTGCGGCTTGAGGTTTTCGACCAAGGCACAACTGGCCTCGTCGAATGGGGCCCGGTTCGAGCGCGGCGTAGGCGCCTCGAAGTCGGCCTTCAGTTCTTGATAGTAAGGCTTGAGGAGTTGCTTCCAGGCCTCATCGGCTGCTGCATTGGGCGCCGGGTTTTGGTGGCTGAAAAAATTGAGGTTCAACGGCGCGCGAGTCCCGGCGCGGATCAATGCCACCTCCTCGATGATCTGTTCATGGCTGAGCATCGCGCAGGGCAGCGACGGCAGCCCACCGGCTCGCCCGACGGCGATGGCCAGTTCCGAGCCTGCAGCCCCTGCCATGGGTGCAAGCAGAATGGGGACTTCGATGCCGAGTAACTTGAGCAACCGGGTGTCAGGCCAGGCAATCATGGGCAGCTTCTCCTGAAAGGCTCTTTTCCGCTGGCGACGCGGTGAGGGCGTCGATTATTTTTTTCAGTGCGCGGTTGATTTAATAGACGGTCAGTCTAATATGCAACCCCATGAATGACTCGACTGTTAAACCCAGACGCCCAGGTCGGCCGCCGAAAATCGCCCGTCCGGATGACTTCGACACCCGTGAAGCGCTGATTCGGTGTGGCGTGGAAGTCTTGACCGAACAGGGCTTCATGGCCACCGGTATCGACGGCCTTCTCAAGCGCGTTGGCGTGCCGAAAGGGTCGTTCTATCACTATTTCGCGAGCAAAGAGGCGTTCGGTCTCGACGTCCTGGCCAGCTATGCCGGGTATTTTGCCCGGCGGCTGGACCGCTGGCTGCTGGACGAGTCGCTTTCACCTTTGGAGCGACTGGCCGGGTTCGTGCAACACTCAAAGGCCAGCATGGCGCGTTATGACTACCGCCGGGGTTGTCTGGTCGGCAACATGGGTCAGGAAGTCAGCGTCTTGCCCGAAGGGTTCCGAGGCGCGCTGGAAGCCATCTTCCTCGACTGGCAGCGACGACTGTGCCGGTGTTTCGAAGCCGCTAAAGAGGCGGGCGAACTGCCCCGACACACCGATTGCGCTGAGTTGGCGGCTTATTTCTGGATCGGCTGGGAGGGCGCGGTGCTTCGTGCTCGGCTGGTCCAAGGCGACGCTCCCCTTAACACCTTCATCAGCGGATTTCTCCGTGGCCTGCCACGGTGATTTTCCGGTTCTATTTATAGACGATTGGTCTATACCGGAGGCAAACCATGTTTAACGGCGTTTTGATCGACAAGGATGACGGCGGCTACCAGGTAAAGCTCACCGCCATTGACGAGGCACAATTGCCTCAAGGCGATGTGACGGTACGCGTGGCCCACAGCACGCTCAACTATAAGGATGCCTTGGCCATCACCAACAAGGGGCCCATCGTGCGCAGTTTCCCGATGGTGCCCGGCGTCGATCTGGCGGGCACGGTCGAACACAGCAGTGATCCGGACTTCTCGCCGGGTGACCGCGTGTTGCTCAATGGTTGGGGCGTGGGCGAGGGGCATTGGGGTGGGCTGGCACAGAAGGCACGGGTGCAGGGGAAGTGGTTGATTCCGTTGCCCACGGCCTTCTCGACAGAGCAAGCCATGGCCATTGGCACGGCGGGTTACACCGCGATGCTTGCGGTCATGGCGTTAGAAAGGAACGGCGTGACGCCTGACAAGGGCGAGGTGCTGGTCACTGGCGCGAACGGGGGCGTGGGCAGTTTTTCCATCGCGATCCTGGCCCGGCTGGGCTATCGCGTCGTCGCCTCGACCGGGCGCCTGAGCGAAGCCGACTACCTCAAGCGACTGGGTGCCGCCGAGATCATCGATCGGGCAACCCTCGCCGAGCCGGGGCGGCCGCTGGCCAAAGAGCGCTGGGCAGGTGCCATCGATTCAGTGGGCAGCCACACATTGGCGAATATCTGTGCCAGCACCCGCTATTGGGGCACCGTCGCCGCCTGCGGCCTGGCGCAAGGCATGGATTTTCCTGCCTCGGTCGCACCGTTCATCCTGCGCGGGGTGACCCTGGCAGGAATTGACAGCGTGATGCGGCCGCGTGAAGACCGCATTCGGGCTTGGGACCGCCTGGCGAAAGACCTCGACCCTGCGGCACTCGCCTTGATCACCCACCCCATTGGTTTGTCAGACGTGATCGAGACGGCCCATCGTTTGATGGCTGGCGAGGTGCGCGGGCGGGTCGTGGTCGATACTCAGCGCTAGAGCGCCCTCGAACGCTGCGGGCGGCCGCAGACGAAGTCGGTGACCTGCAGCACCTGGATTCGGTCGCAGGCGGGGTGCCTGGGATTGATCATCAGCCAGCGGACCTGCTGCAGGGTGGCCGATGGTACGATCAATCCCAAGTGTTCGCCCTTGGCCAGCCATTCACTGCCAAGCGTCATGCTCGGCTTGTCTGCTGGCAAAGCGTCCCAGTCTTTGGGCAACTGCGCTGCCGTCAACTCCAGGTACAACTCAGGGGTGGCCGGCAGTCGCAGGTGCATCAGTTTCAATGGCAGACGCGGCAGATGGCCGGCCATCCACGTCGTGTCCCACACGCAGGTCGCTGGAGTCAGTCCCAGGTAAAGCGCAGGGTGCTCGGGGTAATTCCAGCGCCCTCCGTATTGCGCCGCCCCTTCACCGGAAAAGTCGAATATGGCGTCGGCCATGGCGAGTCTCCAGGCGTGCATCAGGCCGCCCCTCCGTGTGCCAGTGCCGCCAGGACCCGCCGCGCCTGCATGGCGCCGATTTCGGTTTCACACAGCGTGAGCGGCGTTTGGTCGTTCAGCGCAGGATTCTCGGTCATGATCCAGCGTTGCGCCGTCAACTGATCATTGAACACCTCGGCAGCACGCATGGCCAACGAGGCGATGCGATCGACACGTTCGGAGCTGACGACGTCCAGCGGCCGTCGCTGTTTCAGGCGACGTTCCAGCGTCGACATCGAGGCGTTGAGCAGCGTCTCCAGTTGCCTGTTGCTCAGTTGAAATGCGGCCCGTATCGCCTTGACCCAGCCCGGGGGAAAGCCGCTTCGGATATACGCCAGACGTTCGGTTTCGTTGCGCGTATCGAGCTGATCGGCGATCAGCCAGAAAGCAGGTGCAGCGGTGATCGACGGTTGAAATAGGCTAGGCACGTCCATACTCCCGTGTCGGAAATTTCGACCCGAAACTACGCCCCTGTCACGTTTTCTCAAGGCCTAAGCTGTTACCTGAGGTTGCCTGTGTTTCACGCTCAAGCAGGCGGCGCTTGCGTTCCACACCCCAGCGATAGCCTGACAACGCCCCGTCGCTGCGGACCACGCGATGGCAGGGGATGGCGACGGCCAGGTGATTGGCTCCGCAGGCTTGCGCCACTGCGCGAAACGAGGTGGGCGCCCCGATGCGTTTCGCGATGTCCGCGTAACTGGCGGTGGCGCCAGGGGGAATGTCCTTCAGCGCCTGCCACACCCGCTGCTGAAAGGCGGTTCCCCGTAGATCCAGCGGCAGGTCGAGGCCCAGCCCCGGCGCCTCGACGAACCCCACGACCTGTGCGACCACGCGGGCAAAGTCCGGGTCGTCACCGATCAATGTCGCAGCATGAAACTGGTCTTGCAGATCGATCAGCAGTCGTTCGGGATCGTCCCCCAGCAGAATGGCGCAGATCCCGCGCACACTTTGCGCGACAAGAATCGACCCGAGCGAGCATTCGCCAATGGCGAAGTGAATCGCGTCCTTGCCACCGCCATTTCGATAGTCTGACGGCGTCATGCCCAGCAGTTGATCAGTGGCGGCGTAGAACCGACTGTTGGAATTGAACCCAGCGTCGTACATGGCCTCGGTGATGCTGCACCGGTCGGCCAACCGAGTGCGGACCTTGTCGGCCCGGTGCCCATTGGCCCAAGTTTTCGGCGTGACGCCGGTGACGGCCTTGAACACCCGGTGAAAATGCCAGGGGCTCATGCCTGCATGGGCGGCCAGTTCATTGAGGCTCAATGGCTGCTCTGCTTCGGCGATGCGTCGGCAGGCCTGCTGGACCAGGACAGTGTAATGCTCCATCAACTGCGTCTGATCGCCGCTCGCGCGCTTACTGGGGCGGTAGCCCGCCGCCTCGGCTTGTTCGGCATTGTCGAAAAAGACCACGTTTTCCGGGCGCGGCAAGCGTGACACGCTGCTCGGGCGGCAGTAGATGCCCGTCGTGCGTACGGCGTAGACGAAGCGCCCGTCCGCGGCCGGGTCCCGTGCCAGCACGGAAGCCCAGCGAGGGTCGTCTTCTGTGCGGGGGGCGAGGGGCTGAAGGGTGCGCGGGGCCATGGTCGATTCCTTTGGAAAGCCTGCTGAGCTCACACAATAGTCTGGGGGCGCTCCCGTGAAACTCCGACTCTTGCGCTCGAATTCAGCCCGACATGGGGGGAAGGGTGCCCAAAAGCGAGACCGCGATCAATGCGGCAGCGCCAAACAGGCCCTCCAACACGATGCTCCGGCTTAGCAACGAAATGTTCATCCTCGGCGCCCGTGCCAGGCGGCGATTGAGGCCTGCCAACGTGAGCATGCAGAGCACCATGGCGACTTTGACCGTCAGTACCTGGCCGAATCCTGCGAACGGTGGGTCTGGCCAGAAACCGCCACTCAACGCCCAAACGTTGATCATGCCCGTGGTGACGATCAGCGCCACCAGTGCGTACCCGATGCCACTGAAGCGGATCAGTACACGTCGAACATCGATCTCGGAGCGGCTCGTGAGCAGGACAGCCAGCATCAGCAGGCCACCCAGCCAGCTCGCGGTGCTGGCCAAGTGCACGGCCTGATTGAGGATCAGCAAGGCACCCTGCGTGCCATCGAACATCGCGCCGTGGCCAACGGGTGCCAACGTGAACAAGAGTAGGGCGCTGATCGACAGCCTGGGCAGCGGCGCGAGTTTCTGCCCGAGGAGCAGTAACAGCCCGCAGAGCAGCAGATGAAGGCACCAGATACGACCAAAAAACGTGTGGCTCAGCACCAAGCGATGGGTATTCAGCGAAAAAGCATCCTGCCAGTCACCCGTCATACTGGCGGCGGTCAGCATCAGCCAGCCGACGGCGCTGAGCAAAGCGAGCACCACCAGGCGGTTGAGCGCGCGGTCGAGACGTACGCGCGCCGGGCTGACTTCAAACCCGGGTAAGCGGGACCGGAACAGCACGTGCCGAAACACGCTGCAACCGAACAGCAGCGATACGGCGCCGAAATGCAGGAATCGGCACAGAATCAGTCCTTCGTGCATGGGTCAGGGCGTGACGGTGAAGCGGTAGAGACCTTCGCTTTTATGGGTGTCGACGGACACCGCGTGCCATTCGACCTTGTACTTGCCCGGTGCCAGCGGCACGGAAGGGACGACGATGAGCACTTTCTTGTCAGCCGGATCGGTGGCGATGCTTTGCGTCTGGATGATTTCGGTAGTGTCGCCCGGGCGATCTCGGCTGATGGCGACTTTGGTGAACGTGTCCTCAACCCCTTCCGAGAAATTCAACCGCAGCTCCTTTGGCGACGTGACCTCGCTATCTGCAGCAGGCTGCTGGCTCTCCAGATGGGCATGGGCAAATGCAGAGGACGAAGCGAAACTGGCCAGCAATGGCAGGCAGGTCAGGGCAATTTTCAAGCGATGATCAGGCATCCAGGCACCTTTGCAATGACGGCTGCAACGTCCGTGACAGAACGACGCGCGCCGATTTAGACAAAATGGAGCGCTACTAGACCAGAAACCGTGCGCCGACTCCAGCCAATATCCGTTTCGTCGGCCGCTCGACGCCGATCGGTTCGAGGGGGAGGAAAGTGTGTTTGGTCTACGGTGGAGTGCCGATAGGGGGATTTCCAAGGCCGGCGCAATCACACGACGGATGGATAACATGAAGAAAAGTTAACTCAACTGAACTTGCCTGATTCTGCACAATAACCGGATTAAAGCGTGGAGTATTAGCGGCAGGGGAGTATTGAAAAACACCCTATAAATCAATCTGGGCTTTATTGAAGATGAATAATTATTTAAATAAAAAAAGCCACCGCACAGGCGTGAGGTGGCTGAAAAAGTCTTACCAAAGGAATGATGAAGTGGAGCAAGATTCAATGACCTGATGCTGCGGATTCATCAGGTAATGGAGTCGTGTGCTTCATCGACGACAACGGTAACACCAATAGGAAGTTTCAAACTATTACGAAAATCGATAGTGACTATCACCTCCCGTTGAGGATTCACTCGTCGGAAAAGTGTTAAAAAACTTTGGCCGGTGGAGCACACCGGGTAAACAGGGGGCGCATGGCGTCTCACTGAATCATAAAGAAACAGGCCCGAAGCCTGTGGTATTGCCGTGAGAATTGATTACGGTATCGATATTTTCAGCCCATCTGCCGTAGCGCGATTTCCACCGTTTCATATTTCGCCTGAACTCAGGGGGAAGCCCTTTATCTCAGGATTGTGAAACGTGGTTCTTAATTGAGACAGGGGATAACAATGACGTTTGTGAAGTGGAACCTCGTAACGCTGGCGGTTTCGCTGGGCGTGAGCCAATGGGCATCGGCGGGGGTCGTCAGCGATCAGGCCGACGCCAAAGGCTTCGTCGAAGACAGCAGCCTGACCGTGCACTTGAAGAACTACTATTTCAACCGAGACGTCAGAGATCACGCGCCTGACCGCAAGGACTGGACGCAGGGGGTACTGGGTAATTTCAGCTCAGGGTTCACCCAGGGCACCGTCGGTTTTGGCGTCGACGCCTACGGCTACTGGGGCATCAAGCTCGATGGCGGTGGCGGCACCACGGGTACCGGGAATCTGCCGGTCGACAGCCATGGCAACCCCGAAGACGAATACGGCACCGCCGGCGGCGCCATCAAGATGCGCATTTCCAAGACCGAACTGCGCTACGGCGACCTGATGCCCACCGCGCCCGTTTTCGCCGCGGGCGGTTCGCGGCTGTTCCCGCAGACCGCGACGGGCTTCAACCTGCTGAGCAGCGACATCGCCGGGCTTGAACTCGATGGTGGGCATTTCACCGGTGGCAACGGACCGGTCACCACCAATCATGATCACGATATCTACGCCTCTTATGCGGGCGTCACGGCGTCAAGCATCGATTACGCCGGCGGTAAATATGCTTTCAGCGACAACCTGACAGCCAGCTTGTACGCCTCCAATCTGAAGGATGTATGGGACCAGTACTACGCCAATATCAACTACACCCAGGCTATTACCGACGCGCAGTCCGTCAACCTGGATTTCAATATCTATCGCACCAATGATGAAGGCTCCGCCAAGGCCGGCGACATCAGTAACACCACGTGGTCGATGGCAGCGGCGTACTCCTTCCTGACCGCTCACACCTTGACCCTGGCCTACCAGAAAGTGCATGGCGACACGCCGTTTGACTACGTGGCCTTCGGAATTAACGGCCCAGGTGACACTGCGGACTCCATCTTCCTCGCCAACTCTGTGCAATATTCCGACTTCAACGGTCCTGGCGAAAAATCCTGGCAAGCTCGATATGACTTGAACATGGCCAGCTATGGCGTGCCGGGGCTGAGTTTCATGGCGCGTTACATCACCGGCGACAACATCGACGGTTCTCACATGCCGGCCAACAGTACCTATGTCAACTATGGGTACGGCGACGACGGCAAGCACCACGAGACCGACATTGAAGCCAAGTATGTCGTGCAGTCCGGCCCGGCCAAGGATCTGTCGCTGCGCATGCGCCAGTCCTTCCACCGTGCCAACGCCGATCAGGCAGAGGGCGACAACAACGAACTGCGCCTGATTGCGGATTACCCGATCAACGTCTTCTGATTCCCACGCTCACGACGCCAGGCGCTCGCACGAGACGCCTGGCGCTGTCACCCTCAATCCGCGGTTTGGCCGGCGCGGATCGAGAAGTTCGACATATGCTCCAGCCCCTTGATCAATCCAGAGTGGTCCCAACCACTGCCGCCCAGGGCAGCACAGGTGCTGAACACCTGTTGAGCATTGGCCGTGTTGGGTAGGTTCAGGCTCAACTCTTTCGCGCCTTCCAACGCCAGGTTCAGATCCTTCTGATGCAGGGCGATCCGGAAGCCGGGGTCGAAGGTGCCTTTGATCATGCGTTCGCCGTGAACTTCCAGAATCTTCGACGACGCGAAACCGCCCATCAGTGCTTCCCTGACCTTGGCCGGATCGGCACCGTTCCTGGCCGCAAACAGCAGCGCTTCGGCCACCGCCTGAATGTTCAACGCAACGATGATCTGGTTCGCCACCTTGGCCGTCTGGCCATCGCCGTTGCCGCCGACCAGGGTGATGTTCTTGCCCATGGCCTGAAACAGTGGCAAGGCGCGCTCGAAAGTACCGGGCTCGCCGCCGACCATGATGCTGAGCGTCGCCGCCTTGGCGCCCACTTCGCCGCCGGAAACCGGCGCGTCGAGGTACTGCGCGCCCGTGGCCGTGATGCGTTCGGCAAAGCGCTTGGTGGCGGAGGGGGAGATCGAGCTCATGTCAATCACGACCTTGCCGGGGCCGGTCCCTTCGCTCAGGCCATTTTCGCCGAACAGTACGTCGTCGACCTGAGGGGTGTCGGGCAGCATGACAATGACGAATTCGGCTTCCTGGGCGACTTCACGGGGGTTGTTCAACACCGTGGCGCCGCCGTCTACCAGGGCCTCGGGCGGTGCGATGAAGTGGCTGGACAGGATCAGTCGATGCCCTGCTTTCTGTAGGTTGTCCGCCATGGGCTGGCCCATGATGCCGGTGCCGATAAAACCGATGTTAGCCATGTGAGGTTCCTCTCTTTTCAATTCAGGCGTTTCAGATCAGGTTATGGGTCTTGAGCCAGCCCAGCCCGGCTTCGGTGCTGGTCAGCGGTTTGTATTCGCAGCCGATCCAGCCGCGGTAGCCCAGGCGGTCCAGGTGGGCGAACAGAAACCCGAAGTTGATCTCGCCGGTGCCTGGCTCGTGACGACCGGGGTTGTCCGCCAGTTGCACATGGCGAATCACCGGCAGGTTCTTCTCCAGGGTCCGGGCCAGGTCACCCTCCATGATCTGCATGTGGTAGATGTCGTACTGCAGGGACAGATTGCGGCTGCCGACCCGGTCGCGTATGGCCAGCGCCTGGGCGGTACTGGTCAGGTAAAACCCCGGAATGTCGAGGGTGTTGATCATTTCCATGACCAAGTCGATGCCGTTGGCCTGCAGCCGGTCGGCCGCGTACCTGAGGTTGTCGACGAAGGTCTTTTCGATCAGTGCGTCGTCGAAGCCTTGAGGTTTTATGCCGGCCAGGCAGTTGATCTGGGTGTTGCCCAGCACTTTGGCGTAGGCAATCGCCAGATCGACGCCGGCATAGAACTCTTCGACGCGGTCCGGGTGGCAGGCGATGCCGCGTTCACCCTTGGCCCAATCCCCGGCGGGCAGGTTGAACAGCACCTGCTTCAGGCCGTGGGCGTCCAGCTCGGCTTTGATGTGCGCCGAACTGAAGTCATAAGGAAACAGATACTCCACTGCGCTGAAGCCAGCGTTGGCGGCGGCTTGGAAGCGTTGCAGAAAGTCCAGCTCGGTAAACAGCATGGACAGGTTGGCGCAGAAACGTGGCATGGCGTGCTCCTTTTCTTGCGGGTTGGGTGCCGGTTCAGCGGTCAGTCCAGCAGGCTGACGGCGGTCGGGGCGTCGGCGCCGGTTTCGGCCAGCGATTCGAATTCGTTGATGGCGTTGATTTCGGTGCCCATGGCGATGTTCGTGACGCGTTCGAGGATCACCTCGACCACCACCGGCACGCGGTGCTGCTGCATCAAGGTCGAGGCTTCGGCGAACGCGGCCTGGATGTGCGCCGGGTCGGTGACACGCAGTGCCTTGCAGCCCAGGCCCTCGGCGACGGCGACGTGGTCCACGCCGTAACCTTCCAGTTCCGGCGCATTGACGTTGTCGAACGAGAGCTGCACGCAATAATCAATGTCGAAGTTGCGCTGCGCCTGGCGGATCAGGCCCAGGTAAGAATTGTTCACCACGACATGGATGTATGGCAGCTTGAACTGCGCGCCCACGGCCAGTTCCTCGATCATGAACTGAAAGTCGTAGTCACCCGAGAGCGCCACCACACGCCGGCGCGGGTCGGCCTTGACCACGCCCAGTGCCGCGGGAATGGTCCAGCCCAGCGGGCCCGCCTGACCGCAGTTGATCCAATGACGCGGCTTGTAGACATGAAGAAACTGCGCCCCTGCGATCTGCGATAAACCGATGGTGCTGACGTAACAGGTGTCCTTGCCGAAGTACCGGTTCATCTCTTCGTACACCCGCTGCGGCTTGACTGGCACGTCGTCGAAGTGCGTCTTGCGCTGCATCGTGCGCTTGCGCGCCTGACAACTGGCAAGCCACTCGGCACGGTTCTTCAGTTTCCCTGCGGTGTGCCATTCACGCGCGACCTCCAAAAACATCGCCAGCGCAGCTCCCGCGTCGGACACGATGCCCAGGTCGGGCATCAACACGCGACCGATCTGCGTCGGCTCGATATCGACGTGGATAAAGGTGCGGCCCTCGCTGTACACCGACACGGTACCGGTGTGTCGGTTAGCCCAGCGGTTGCCGATACCCAGCACCAAGTCCGATGCCAGCAAGGTGGCGTTGCCATAGCGGTGTGACGTCTGCAGGCCAACCATCCCGGCCATCTGCGGATGGTCGTCAGGGATCGCGCCCCAGCCCATCAGCGTCGGGATCACCGGAATGCCGGTCAGCTCGGCGAACTCCACCAAAGCGTCCGACGCGTCGGCGTTGATGATGCCGCCGCCGGCGACGATCAGCGGTCGCTGCGCGGTGTTGAGCAGGGTCAGCGCTTTCTCGATTTGCGTGCGACTGGCCTGAGGTTTGGCGATCGGCAGCGGCTCGTAGGCGTCGATGTCGAATTCGATCTCCGCCATCTGCACGTCGAACGGCAGGTCGATCAGCACTGGCCCGGGTCGCCCGCTGCGCATCAGTTGGAAGGCTTTCTGGAAGACGTAGGGGACCTGACCCGGCTCCATGACCGTGGTGGCCCATTTAGCCACCGGCGAGGCGATGGCGGCGATGTCCACAGCCTGGAAGTCTTCCTTGTGCAGGCGCGAGCGGGGCGCCTGCCCGGTGATGCACAGGATCGGGATCGAGTCGGCGGACGCCGAGTAAAGGCCGGTGATCATGTCGGTGCCGGCTGGACCCGATGTGCCGACGCAGACGCCGATGTGGCCCGCAATGGCGCGGGTGTAGCCCTCGGCCATGTGTGACGCGCCCTCGACGTGACGGGCCAGCACGTGGTCGATGCCGCCGATTTTCTTGAACGCCGCGTACAGCGGGTTGATGGCGGCGCCGGGAATACCGAATGCGGTATCGACCCCTTCGCGACGCATCACCAGAACCGCGGCTTCGATGGCTCTCATGAGGGGCATTTGTTAGTCTCCTGAACGCGTTGATTGTTGTTATGGGCTCGGTATCTTTTGTACGTAGCTAGCCTGATTTGATTTGAAGTGTTTGGGAATTGCCGCTTATGGCAGTTCTGTCGATATCAGGAGTATCGGATGGACCGTTACACAGAGGTTCGCAGCTACGTCCTTGTCGCCACCCAGGGCAGTTTTGCCGCCGCAGCACTGGTCGAGGGTGTGACCCCCGTCATCATGGGCAGGCGGCTGAGTGCGCTGGAGGCGCGGCTGGGGGTGAAGCTGATTCACCGCTCCACCCGCGGCCTGACGCTCACCGATGCGGGGGAGTCGTACCTGGAGACCGCCAAGACGGTGTTGCAGGCCTTCGAAGAGCTGGACGCCAGCATCAGCGAAAATGAAAGCAGCGTACGCGGGCACCTGGTCGTCTCCGCTCCCGCGGGGTTCGGGCGCCAGCATGTGGCGCCCCATGCGCCGGAATTCCAGGCACGGTTCCCCGACCTGCAACTGTCGTTCAACCTCACGGACAACGTGGTCGACTTGGTCCGCGAGGGCTACGACATGAGCATTCGCATCGGCGAAGTGCTCGACCCCAACTACGTGGCAATCAAGTTGTTCGCCAATAAACGGGTGGTTTGCGGATCACCGGCGTATTTCGCAGCCCATGGCCTGCCGCTGACCCTGGAAGACCTGGCGGGGCACAATTGCCTGTCGTTCAACCTCCAGGGCGGCCAGCATCGCGGCTGGACGTTTCAGCGCGACGGCAAACAGGTCGCGATCAAAGTAGCCGGCAACCTCTATTGCAATGACGGTGAGTTGTTATACGACTGGGCCAAACAAGGGTTGGGGCTCTGCTGGCGATCCACCTGGGAGATTCAGAACGAGTTGGAAAGCGGGGCGCTGGTGACGGTACTCGATGAGTATGCGTTGCCTAGCTACGACATTCAGGGGGTGTACCCTCAGCAGCATTATTTGCCTGCCAAGGTGCGATTCTTCATCGCTTTCCTCAAAGAGGTGTATAACCGAGAAGGGTATTGGCAACAGGCATGAATCGCGGCGCTGGCGGAGGCGGTCTGGTCGCTGTCGCGAGGTCCGCGACGTCGCGATCGCCCGTCGCGTGATGCACGATGAATGATTGTTCTTGGAAAGACACGCCAAACACGGAAGAATGCGCTTTTCGTCGTGCGCAATCGTACGCACCGCTGACGAACAATGGCGGAGGAAGCACATTTGAATCAGCTACAACGCCTTCAGAGCGGAATTCCAGGTTTGGACGAGCTGCTGAAGGGCGGCTTCGTCGCCGGGTCTTCATACATCATTCAAGGGCGGCCGGGGTCGGGCAAGACGATCCTGGCCAACCAGATCGGCTTCAACCATGCCCGTTCGGGGGGGCGCGTGCTGTTCGCCACCTTGTTGGCGGAACCCCATGAACGGTTGTTTCAGTTCCTTTCGACGCTGAGCTTTTTCGACCGCGATCGGATTGGCGACCAGATCCAGTTCGTCAGTGCGTTCGACACCATGGAAAACGACGGGCTGGAGGAAGTGGTCAAGCTGCTGCGCCGGGAGATCTTCCGTCAGAAGTCCACCGTGATGATTCTCGACGGCCTGCTCAATGCTCGATCCAAGGCCGACTCGTCGTTGAACACCAAGCGTTTCATTTCCGAATTGCAGGGCCATGCGGCGTTTGCCGGATGCACCGTGTTCTTCCTCACCAGCTCGCAACTGGACGACGGCAGCCCCGAGCACACCATGGTCGATGGCGTATTGGAGTTGGGCGAAGAACTGGTGGGTTCCCGGTCGATTCGTCGCATCAAGATGCGCAAGACCCGTGGCAGCGGCGCCATTCCCGGCGCGCATGAGTGTGAAATCACTGACGACGGACTGGTGGTCTATCCGCGTCTGGAGAGCACCATCACCTATTCCGCAATGCGCGATAGCGACCGGTTCACGCTGATCCCCAGCGGCCTGCCCAGTCTGGACCCGCTGATCGGCGGCGGCCTGACGACATCGTCCGTCACTCTGCTGGTCGGCCCCTCTGGCTCGGGCAAGACCTGTTTCGGCCTGTCGTTTCTCGGGCAGTCCACCCCCCAGGAACCCGGCCTGCATTTCGGTTTTTACGAATCACCCCAACGCGTGCGCCTCAAAGCCGCCGCCCTGGGGCTGGACTTCCCGGCGATGGAACAGTCCGGCGCATTGACCCTCATGTGGAAATCCATCACCACCGAACTGATCGACAAGGTGGCGTTGGAGTTGCTGCGCACCGTCGAAGAAAAGTCCATCAAACGGGTCTTCCTCGACAGCCTGGGTGGCATGGGCCGCGCGGCGGCCGACAAAAGCCGGGTACTGGATTTGTACACCGCGCTGATGAGCGAGCTGCGTGCCCGTAATGTCACGGTTCTGGCGTCCTGGGAAGTCCGGAGCTTGCTGGGCGGTGAAATCGATGCTCCGGCGCCGGACCTGTCAGGTATCGTCGACAATCTTCTGCTGCTGCGTTTCGTTCAGGAGCCGGCTGAGCTGAAGCGGCAACTGTCGATTCTCAAAATCAGAGACAACCCCTACGACCCCGCGTTGCTGGAAGTAGTGATCGGCAATCAGGGTCTGGACGTGAAAAAGGTTCATTTCGATGCCCTTGGTGATACCAATTACGTGTGATGGGCGAGGTTGCGACCCGGTGTGCACCGGGTCGATCGGACCGAGACCGCTATGAGCACGATTCTGATTGTCGACGACGAGTACCTGATCGCCGACATCCTGAGCTTCGCGCTTGAAGACGAGGGCTATCTGACCGTTACCGCGGGCAGTGGCCAGCGAGCGTTGAGCATTCTGGAGCGGGAGCGCCCGCACTTGATCATCACCGACTACATGATGCCGGGCATGAACGGCATTGAACTGGCTGAAGCGGTGCGCGGGCACAAGACCCTGTCGACGTTGCCGATCATGCTGATGAGCGGCGCGCAGGCGCATCTGGGCCTGGCGCGGCCTGATCTGTTCGTGGAAGTGTTCGACAAACCTTTTGATCTGCAGGTCGTCCTGACTCGGGTGAAGGCGCTGTTGGGACCCGGCCCGGGGCCGCATTGAACGGCAATGGCACGCTGAGGGCCGAAGTCCGGCTGATGGCGGGGCCGAGTGAGCCAGGGCACCTGCGTCAACGCAGCACAATGATCTTCGACACCAGTTCAGCACTGTTCCGAGCCTGAAGCTTCTTCATCAAGCGGGCGCGGTGCACCTCGACCGTGCGGTGCGAGATCGACAGTTTGCGCGCCACTTCCTTGCAGGTCAGCCCGTTGACGATGTGGGCCGAAATTTCCCGCTCCCGCGGTGTCAGGTTGACCGTGGGGCGAAACGTTCGATCCATTCGCTCGAAATGCCAGACCATCAAAGCGAACGGCTCCTCCGGCGTCAGGGTGTAGCCATTGGCCCGCGCCCAGAACACCTCGCCGCTGCGATGCTGCATGAAGCGTTCGTCCGAGTACGCCCCGTTGCGAGCGTTGCGCAGCCAGCTCAGGCTGCGCTCGCCGATGGCCTGGTAGTCCGCCTGCGACGGGTACAGTTTGAGAATCAATTGATCGGCGAGGTCGTCACGCTGGTAGCCGAACAGCTTCAGAAAGGCATCGTTGAAGTCCAGCATCCGTCGATTGCCGGTGATCACCTGAGGCGCAGGCGATACCTGAAACGCCAGACGCTCCAGGTCTTGAAGTTGATCGGCCGGGGCTCTCATGTCGCTCACTCGCTCTGTTTTTCTCGTTCGCCCGAACCAGTATCCGTCAGGCCGACTACGGATCCCTATACGTAGTTGCACGAACTGGTGAGCGGGCTTTGTCGTGGGTCATTGTAAGACTTCGCTGATTGCGCAGGAGCATAACAATGACTCAAGACTCCGTTTCCATCGTTGCCGCCGGTCACAGCCGGTTCGGACGCCTGGACGGCCTGACGCTGGAAGACCTGATCGTCCAGGTAAGCCGCGAAGCGTTGGAGGACGCGGCGATCGATGCCAGCGAGATCGACGCGATATTCCTCGGCCATTTCAATTCCGGCATGGTGCCCGATGGTTTCCCCGCTTCGCTGGTGATGCAAGCCGACCCGGCGTTGCGCTTCAAGCCTGCCACCCGTTGCGAGAACGCTTGCGCCTCGGGTTCGGCCGCCTTGCACGCGGGCATCCAGGCGATTCTGTCCGGGGCGGCGGAGCTGGTACTGGTGGTCGGCGCCGAGAAAATGACCGACAACTCGACCGCTCAGGTCACCCGCGCGCTGGCCGGTGCTGGCTACCAGAACGATGTGGAAGAGGCCGCGCTGAGCTTTCCACAGGTGTTCGGCGTGGCCGCAGCCCGCTATCAGAGCCGCTATCAGGATCCCCTTGCCGCCATGGCGGTGATCGCCGCGAAAAACCACGACAACGCACTGCACAACCCTTTGGCCCACATGCATCGGGCAATGACGTTCGAGCATTGCAACACGGTGTCCGAGCGCAATCCGGTGATTGCTGCGCCGCTGCGTTTGAGCGATTGCTCGCTGATCAGCGACGGCGCCGCCGCGGTGATCCTGGCGTCGCCAGCCCGTGCACGGCAATTCCGCCGAGAGGTGCAAGTGCGTGGCACCAGGCAGGTCAACGACCTGCTGCCGATTGCCCAGCGGGACATACTGGCTTTCGAAGGGCCGCAGCGCGCCATTCAGGGCGCGTTGAATGCCGCCGGCGTCACGCTGACGGACCTGCACTTCGCCGAAGTGCACGACTGCTTCACCATCGCTGAATTGCTGATCTACGAAGCCATGGGCCTGGCGCCAAGAGGGGAAGGGCATCGGGCGTTGGATGAGGGCATTGTCCTGCCGGGCGGCCGGCTCCCGGTCAACCTTTCCGGCGGCCTGAAGGCCAAGGGGCATCCCGTCGGCGCCACGGGTGTGTCGATGCATGCGCTCGCGTTCCGTCAGTTGACTGGCGAGCCGATCGGGCTGGGCGTGCCCTACGCGGAGTTCGGGCTGGTCTTCAACATGGGCGGGATGGCCGTAGCCAATTACGCCACGGTGTTGCAAGCGCGGAGGGCCTGAGGATGAACATTGCCAATTGGCTGGATCAGTCCGCCTCCCGGTGGCCGGACCGCCCCGCGCTGTTCCAGGGCGCCCGTCAGGTGGCGGATTATGCCGAATTCGCTGCCCGGTCAAAGGTTCGCGCGCTGAGCCTGATGGAGTGGGACGGCGTGCGTCCGGGTGATCGCGTTGCGTTGTTCATGAAGAACAGCTGTGACTATCTCGAATTGCTCTACGCGATCTGGTGGGCCGGGGCCGTGGCGGTGCCAATCAACTGCAAACTGCATGTCGCCGAGGCCGCGTGGATTCTGGGCAACGCCGAAGCGCGCGTGGTGTTCACTGACGAGGGCCAGACCTTTCCGCCGGCCGTGTTGCCTGAACGCTGCCGCGAGCGTGACGGCCTGCTGCCAAACGAGGCTGAGTGGGTGCGACCGCTCGAACGCCAAGTAATCGATGGCCTCCAGCATCCGGTACCGCGCGACGTCGACGACCTGGCGTGGCTGTTTTACACCTCCGGCACCACCGGCCGATCCAAGGGGGTGATGTTGTCCCACGGCAACTTGACGGCGATGTCGCTGTGTTACCCGGTTGACGTTGACCGGGTCGACGCCGGCGACGCTGTGGTGTACGCCGCGCCCATGTCACACGGTGCGGGGTTGTACAACTTCATCCATGTTCGCCATGGCGCACGCCACGTCGTGCCGGTGTCCCGGGGGTTCAAGGCGACTGAGGTGTTCGACCTGGCGATGGCGCTGGGTCAGGTCACCCTGTTCGCCGCGCCGACGATGGTCAAGCGCATGGTTGAAGGCGCTCGTGAGCACGGTTATTCCGGAGAGGGCCTCAAGACCGTCGTCTACGGCGGCGCACCGATGTACCTGGCCGATCTGCAGCAGGCGCTGGACGTTTTCGGCCCCCGACTGGTGCAGATCTACGGTCAGGGCGAGAGCCCGATGACGGTCAGCGCGTTGAGCCGCGAGGCCATCGCCGACCGGGCCCATCCGCAGTGGGAAAGGCGGGCGGCCTCGGTCGGGACGGTGCAGTCGTGCGTCGAGATCCGCGTGGTCGATGGGCAGCGTCAGCCATTACCCCATGGCCAGCCCGGTGAAATTGCCGTGCGTGGCGCGACGGTCATGCAAGGTTACTGGCGCAACGAAGCCGCGACCGCCGAAACGCGAGTGGACGGTTGGCTGTATACCGGCGACATCGGCTACCTGGATGCCGACGGCTACCTGACCCTGACCGACCGCTCCAAGGACGTGATCATTTCCGGGGGCAGCAATGTGTACCCCCGTGAAGTCGAGGAAGTGCTCGCGCTGCATCCGGGTGTCTTCGAGGTCTGCGTGGTCGGCGAACAGGATGCCGAATGGGGCGAATCGGTGGTGGCGTTCGTCGTACCCCGCGAACACGGCACGTTGAGCCATGAGGCGCTCAACGCTTGGTTCGTTTCCCGCATGGCCTCGTTCAAGAAGCCCAAGAAGTACCTGTTCTGCAGCGAATTGCCGAAAAACAGCTATGGCAAGGTGCTCAAGACAGACCTGCGCGCAAGGCTGCGCAACCGCAGCGATCCGCTGGCCATGAGCTGATCCGCCGCCCTCTGATGGTTCCTTCAATAACAACAAAAGACAGGAATACAACAATGGCTACTCAACAACGCAACCCCGCTCGCCAGCGTCGTCGCGCGTTCGTCGGCGCGATTTCCGGCCACTTGATCGAATGGTACGACTATGGGGTGTATGGGTTCCTGGCGGTGTACATTGGCCAGGCATTTTTCGTCTCCGACGACCCGATGACCAGCTTGCTCAGCAGCTTCGCGGCCTTTGCCTTGAGCTTCTTCATTCGCCCGCTGGGCGGCCTGTTTTTTGGTCCGCTGGCCGACAGGATCGGGCGCCGCAAAACCTTGATTACCGTGTTGGTCCTGATGGCCGGCTCGACCTGCCTGCTGGGGTTGTTGCCGACGTACGCGGCGATCGGTCTCGCGGCACCGGTGATGTTGATCCTGATCCGCTGCCTCCAGGGATTTTCCGCGGGCGGCGAAATCGGCACCATCACCAGCTTCATTTCCGAATATGCCGGCCCCGGCCGACGTGGATTCGCCACCTGCTGGCTGATGGTGACAGCCGTGCTGGGGTTGTTGCTGGGCGGTGCCGTGGCCAACGGCATGACGTGGGGGTTGGGCGCGGAGGCGATGCAATCATGGGGCTGGCGCATCCCGTTTCTGCTGGCAGGGCCCATGGGCCTGATATCGATGTATATCCGCCTGAAGCTGGAAGACAGCCCGGAATTCCTCGCGCTGCAGCGGGCGGGCGAGACGTCGAAGGCGCCATTGCGCGAGGTCTGGCAATGGAAACGGGCGATTGCACTGGTGTTTTTCATCATCACCCTGCACAGCTCGATCTTCTACCTGGTGTTGACGTTCGCCTCCACCTACATGTCCCGTCTGCTGAAGTTCGACAGCGGTACCACCTTGTTCTATGTGTTTATCGCCAGCCTGGCAGCCGCCTTTGTCATGCCGCTGGGCGGGGCGTTCACGGATCGTTACGGACGCAAGCCGTTCCTGATGGTGGTCGGGACATTGGCGACACTGGCGATGTATTGGTTTTTCCACTCGGCGGCGACCGCGACCCCGGAGTCGTTCATCTGGCCGCTGATGGCGGTGGCCATTCTGTTCGGGCTCTACGCATCCTCTACCTACGCCACGATGAGTGAGCTGTTGCCCACCCGTATCCGCTCGACCGGTATTGCCGTGGCGTACAACGTCCCCGTGGCGGCCTTCGGCGGCAGTGCGCCGTTGATCTCGACGTGGCTGATTCAGCGAACCGGCGACATCGCTTCGCCCTGGTATTTCTACGTGGGCACCGGCGTGGCGTCGCTGGTGGCGCTGGCGATCCTGCGCAAGGAAGACTTCGTGGCCTGCACACAGGCCGGCCAGGCGTCAGCGGCCAACGTTCATGCCGCAGTGCCAGTGACTGACCGGCAGAGGGGGCCGGTGGCCGGCCCCGTGCCACGGCAGTCTTGAGGGGCTGAGGGGTTGAGGGGCGGTGCGTCGAGCACTCAGCGGTTGAACCGCTCTGCCAGGCTGTGCAGATAGTGCGCCATCTGTTCCAGTTCCCGGCTGATACTCGAGCCTTGCTGGGCCTGGCCCGCGCTCTGGTCGCACAACTGCGCGATGCGGCTGATCTGCTGGTTGATGCTCTCGGCGACATGGGTTTGCTGCTCCGACGCCGAGGCCATCTGCTGGCTCATGCCGGTGATGCGGGTCACCGCCTCACTGATGCCGCGCAAGGCCTGTTGAACGGCTTCGACGCTGCTGACGCTTTCCTGGGACATGGCCTGGCCCCGCGCGGCGGTGGCCACGGCGCGGTGGGCGCCTTCGCGCAGCTCGCCGATGATGCCCTGGATCTGCTCGGTGGACGTTTGGGTGCGGGAGGCCAATGAGCGCACCTCATCGGCCACCACCGCGAAGCCGCGCCCTTGTTCGCCTGCCCGTGCCGCTTCGATGGCGGCGTTGAGGGCCAGCAGATTGGTTTGCTGGGCGATGGCGTTGATCACGTCCACGACGCTGCCAATCGAGTGCGTTGCCTCTGCCAGCTCGCCCACGGCCGTGCCGATCTCACCGACCGAATGCGCCATGTTGCGAATCGCCGACAGGCTGTCGTCCGCCAGGTCTCTTCCTTGCTGAGCCAGGCTGTCGGCCTCCTGAGCGGCGTGCGCGGTGCTTTGCACGTTGTGGGTGACTTCCTGGATCGTGGCGGCCATCTGGTGGATGGCCGTTGCCGATTGATCGGTCTCGTTGCGTTGTTGGTCCAGTGCTTCGGCCTGGCGCGATGAGAGGTTCGCGGATTGCCCGGCACGCTGCTTGACGTTTTCGCCGGCGTCCACCAGCCGGGTCAACGCGGTCTGCAAACGGGCCTCTTCGCTGAGCAGCGCCAAGTCCAGTTGCGCCTGTGGCCCTCGGTTGTCGCTGTAGGTCAGGGCAATCAACGGGTCGGCGAAGGCTTTGGGGTGGGCGCTGAGGATGGCGTTCAAGGTGTGCGTCTGGCGCCATTGGAGTACGGCGCTCAAGGCGATCAAGGTCAGCAGTGTCACCGCGAGCGTCGCAGGGGCGGGCAGCAGGTAACTGCATGCGCCGACCACCAGGACGGCGATCAACAGGGGAAGCTGACGAAGCAGGTGATAGAGCGCCGTGCCGAGCGATGAAACGGCTGGCTTACCCGCGCGCAGCCTGGCGTAGATCGCCTCGGCCCGACGCACCTGATCGCGGGTCGGCAGGGACCGGACGGATTCGAACCCTGCAACCCTGCCATTTTCGTAAATGGGCGTGACGTAGGCGCTGACCCAGTAAAAATCGCCATTCTTGCTGCGGTTCTTCACCACCCCCATCCAAGGCTTGCCCTGCTTGATCGTGCCCCACATATGGGCGAATACCGACGGCGGCATGTCGGGGTGGCGCACCAGGTTGTGGGGTTGGCCGATCAACTCCTCCCGCGTGAAGCCGCTCAACGCGACGAAAGCGTCGTTGCAATAGGTGATGTGGCTATTCAGATCGGTGGTGGAAATCAAGCGCTCGCTGGCTGCGAAAGTGCGTTCCTGTTGTGTCACGGGCATGTTCATGCGCATGGACGATTTCATCCCTGAAATGGTTGGATCGAGAGGGTGTGAACAGGTGTAGCACAGCATTTTTGTGCGACAGATGTCGAGGGGGCACGTGGGTATTGTGTCGCATTCGGCGGCCTCGTCCGCGCAATGAACGCCGTGCCGGTCACAGATCAGTGTGAGAGGGGATGCTCCACGGGCGGCGTGGGGACTCGACCACTGAGGTGGCTGGTCGCCACTTCAACCCTCGACAGGCCTGCGCAGCGCCGTGGAAAGCGGCTGTGTCACCGGCGCGTGACATGTGTCACGGCGCTTTTCATTCCGCCCCGGCTGTGGCGTAGTGTCGTTCGCACCCTTGTCGACTGAAAGAGGTAACGAGAAATGACCCTGCAAAACCGCCTGGACAACCTGTATCCACGCGCCGATGAAATCCCTGAACAGTTCCGCGCGGGGCCTGTGATCGAGCAGCGCGAGTACCTCGTCGACGGTGAACTGCGGCAATGGGCCGGGCCTTTGGCGCCCGTGCTCAGCCCGGTTTCATTGAAGACCGATGCGGGGCTGGAGTCCGTCGTGTTGGGCAGCACGCCTTTGATGGACGCCGACACCTCGATGACCGCCCTCGAGGCAGCCGTCAAGGCGTACGATCGCGGGCAGGGCGCGTGGCCGACCCTGCGTGTCGCGGACCGCATCCACCACGTGGAAACGTTCCTCAAGAAGATGCGCGAACAGCGCGAGGCCGTGGTCACGCTGCTGATGTGGGAGATCGGCAAGAATCTGAAGGACTCGCAGAAAGAGTTCGACCGCACCTGCGATTACATCGTCGACACCATCAATGCCCTCAAGGAGCTGGATCGCCGCTCCAGCCGTTTCGAACTGGAACAGGACACCCTGGGCCAGATCCGCCGCGTGCCGTTGGGCGTGACCCTCTGCATGGGGCCGTATAACTACCCGCTGAACGAAACCTTCACCACGCTCATTCCCGCGCTGATCATGGGCAACACGGTGGTGTTCAAGCCCGCGAAATTCGGCGTGCTGCTCATTCGTCCACTGCTCGAAGCCTTCCGCGACAGTTTCCCGGCCGGGGTGATCAACGTCATCTACGGCAGCGGACGGGAGACCGTCAGCGCGCTGATGGCCAGCGGCAAGATCGACGTGTTCGCGTTCATCGGCACCAACAAGGCGGCCAGTGCGCTGAAAAAGCTCCACCCCAAACCCCACCGCCTGCGCGCAGCGCTGGGCCTGGACGCGAAGAACCCCGGCATCGTGCTGCCAGATGTGAACCTGGACAACGCCGTTTCCGAGGCCATCACCGGCTCGCTGTCGTTCAACGGCCAACGCTGCACGGCACTGAAAATTCTGTTCGTCCACGAAAACGTGGTCGGCAGTTTCCTTGAAAAATTCGAGGAGAAGCTCGCCCAATTGAAACCAGGCATGCCCTGGGAGCCGGGCGTTTCGCTGACGCCACTGCCTGAACCGGGCAAGACCGATTACCTGCAGGGGCTGGTGGATGATGCCCTGAGCAAAGGTGCCATGGTCGTGAATGAAGGGGGCGCGACGACCCATCGCCAATTCTTCTATCCGGCCGTGCTCTACCCGGTGACCCCAGAGATGCGGGTGTATCACGAGGAGCAGTTCGGCCCGGTGGTGCCGGTGGTGGCCTACCGCGACTTGGAAGACGTGATCGAATACGTGCTCGATTCGGATTTCGGTCAGCAATTGAGCATCTTCGGCAACGACCCCAAGCAAGTCGGGCGTCTGGTGGATGCGTTCGCCAACCAGGTCGGCCGCATCAACATCAATGCTCAGTGCCAGCGCGGCCCGGACAGTTTCCCGTTCAATGGCCGCAAAAATTCGGCCGAGGGAACACTCTCGGTGCACGATGCGTTGCGGGTGTTTTCGATCCGTACACTGGTGGCCACCAAGTTCCAGGAAAGCAACAAGGCACTGATCAGCGACATCATCCACAACCGCGACTCGACCTTCCTGACCACCGACTACATCTTCTGATCCAGGCGCTGGCCTTGCCACCTGGCCGCCGCTCGAACGGCGACCAGGCGGCGGAACGGTCTTCGGTCAGATGGAATGCTTTTTCAGCGCGTGTCGCGCGGCCTGGGCAGCCGGGTCGTCGGCCGGGCCGACCATGGCGTAGTTGTAGCCCGCCGCGGACCAGTAATCTGCCTGCAGCTCGCCGTCCCGACGGGATCCAGGCGAGAGCAGGCGATAACGTTCGCCAGGCGGGCGGATGTAAAAGCTCAACGTGCGGCCTTGTGCGTCTTTGTACACCACCATCGCGGCGGCGCCCTGTTCGGTGCTGGTCAGGCGTCCGCTGACCGGTTTGAAACCTGCTGATTGAAGATCCGGCAGGCGGCTGGCCTGAGCGAAATGGTCGTCCAGCCAGACTTGCACGTCACTCGCCTTGGCCGGGTTCCAGTCGGAGGCGACGGCACCGCCCACCGCGAACATGCGATACGCCTGGACGGCATCGGCCATGGGCAGCGCAGCGCTATTGAAGGTCATCTCCCGTGCTTGCCAGCCGCTGATACCGCCGATGCTCACAGCCATCAGCAGCACCGCTGCGGTTGCGAGATGCCGGGTGCGGTTACGGCGCATGCGCTGGCGAATCAAGGTCGGGTCCAGTGCGGGGTTGTGCGGGCGATGCAAGTCGCCGCTCAGGGCCGCACGCAGGCTTTGTGCATCCCGTTGCCAGGCCATCACCTGCTCGGCCAATTCAGGATGAGCAGCCAGGTAGGTGTCCAGTGTCTGTCGATCGGCCTCGTTGAGCAGGCCGTCGACGTAAGCGTGCAGGTCGCGTTCGGAGGGGGGCAGGGTGATCATTTCAGTATCCGCAGGGCAGGGGTGGTGATTTCGCCTTCGCTAAGCAGGCGCAAAGCCTGGCGCGCGCGGGACAGGCGCGACATGACGGTGCCCACCGGGACACCGAGAATTTCGGCCACTTGGTTGTAACTCAAGCCTTCGACCGACACCCAGAGTAACAGCGCCCGCTGCTCGGTGTTGAGACGCTCGAAGGCCTGCAGCGTGGTCTGTGCCACGACCGTGCGCTCCACGGACGGCTCGAATGGCTCCTCTTTGCCCCCGGTGAATAACTCGAGCATACGGCTGTAGCGACGCGAGCGCCGATGGGCGTCGAGAAATTGCCTATAAAGAATGGAGAACAGCCAGGCGCGCAGATCGCCTTCAGGCCGTTTGCTGTCCCAGGCAGACAGCGCTTTTTCAAGGCTCGACTGCACCAAGTCGTCGGCGCTGCTGGCGTCGCGGGTCAGTGACACCGCGAAGCGGCGCAGCCGAGGCAAGAGCAGGCGCAGTTGATCGTCCACATCGTTCATCAGGAGATTCCCGGATCGCTCGGTTCGTATAGCTGACAGACGACGGCCGAAAAGAGATATTCCATCGCGAAAAAAATAAAGTGCGTTTGAAGGAATAACGCGGTGCGCCCAGCGTCTCACCGCGACATCCATTGATAGAGGCCGAAGGCCCGGAGTGTAACCGATGATTGACCGACAGCCGCCGCACCCCCGCAAGCCCCCGTTGAGCACCTCACAGAAATTCGTTCGTCTGGCCGGTATCGGGCTGGTGGTACTGGTGGTCGCCAGTGCGTTCGCCTATGTCAATGGCAGTCTCGATCCTCAACGCCTGACCCCGGCGCGCGTGGTGGACGTATTCGAGCATAACAACGGCATTCACCCCGGGTATCGCCGCAATCACCCCAAAGGGGTCTGCGTTGCAGGTTATTTTGAGAGCAACGGGGCGGCGTCCGCGCTGTCCCGCGCCGAAGTGTTCGCATCCGGCCGCACACCCGTGATCGGTCGCCTGGCATTGCCTACGGGTAATCCTTATTCACCCGACAGCGCGGCACCCATTCGCAGTTTCGCGGTGCAGTTCACTCAACCCAACGGCCAGCAGTGGCGCAGCGGGATGAACAGCATGCCCGTCTTTCCGGTGGGCACGCCGCAGGCGTTCATCGATCTGCAGAAGGCGACCGCGCCGGATCCGAAGACGGGCAAGCCCGATCCAGCCAAACCCGCCGCGTTCTTTGCCGCCCACCCCGAGGCCCAGCCTTTTCTGGCCTGGGTCAAGACGGCCAAGCCGTCCGCCAGTTTCGTGACCGAGACCTATAACAGCGTCAATGCGTTCGAACTGCTGGACAAGGCCGGCAAGCGTCAGGCCGTGCGCTGGAGCCTGGTCCCGCACGCGAAAGGGGATGCCCCCGCCCCGGACGCCAAGGATTACCTGGAGCAAGACTTGACTGAAAGGCTCGCCAGCGGCCCTCAGCGCTGGGATCTGGTCCTGACGCTGGCCAACCCGCAGGACCCGACCGGCGATGCGTCGAAAAGCTGGCCAGGCGAGCACAAGACCGTGAATGCCGGCACGTTGGTGGTCGAACGCGACAGCGCGCAACTCACTGGCGACTGCCGCGACATCAACTATGACCCGCTGATCCTGCCCGATGGCATCGAAGGGTCGGATGACCCATTGCTTGCCGCGCGGTCTGCGGCCTACGCGGCCTCCTACATGCGGCGCACCGGAGAAGTCGACCAGTTATCAGCCACCCCTACCCAGGAGAAACAGCCATGAGCACGCCCACTTCGCACTTCGCGCCGCTGGCCCGCCTGCTGCATTGGCTGATGGCGTTGATGATCATTGCCATGTTGTTCATCGGCGCCGGCATGGTGGCGTCGGTGTCAGAACGGCACGAGTGGTTGTTGAACATTCACAAGCCGCTGGGCATCGCGATATTGCTTCTGGCGGTCGTGCGCCTGGTGGTGCGCTTCAGCACCCGGCAGCCGCCGTTGCCCGAGGACCTTCCCGCGGTGCAAGTGTTGGCGGCCAAGCTCTCGCATTACCTGCTTTACGCATTGATGCTGGGAATGCCGTTGATTGGTTGGGCGATGATTTCCGCGGCGGGCGATCCCGTCATGCTGGGGCACTCGCTCCGGTTGCCGTCGATCGTCCCGACGCATGCGGAAACCTTCGCCTGGCTGCGCGCCGCCCACCGCTACCTCGCATACCTGCTGTTCCTCACGGTGCTGGCGCACCTCGCCGCCGCTTTGTTTCATGGTTGGGTGCGCCGCGACGACGTGCTGGAGAGCATGCTCAAAGGCCAGCCACGGGACAGAGGGCTGTAGCGGACCATCGCGTCGCGCTTCGCGGGGTGGCTAAAACCGTCACCCCCGCTGCGCGCTTTGACTATTGCCCATCCTGCCGACTGGGCGGAGTATTTCCTCACTCCAATAAGAAATGGGTAAGGAACACACCGTCATGCAGATCCAAGGCAAGGTCTTTCTGGTCAGTGGTGGGGCGTCCGGGCTGGGCGCAGCGACGGCGGACATGTTGGTCGCTGCGGGGGCCAATGTTCTATTGGTCGATGTCAATGCCGAGGCGCTTGAGACGCAACGGGCCAAGCTCGGCCCGGCTGCCCGAGCCAGTGTCGCCGACATCACTGATCCTGAAGCCACTCAGGCGGCGGTCGAGGATGCGCTGACTGCGTTCGGTCAGTTGCATGGGCTGGTCAATTGCGCAGGTATCGTCGGCGCCGAGAAGATTGTGGGTAAGGAGGGGCCTCACCGACTGGACAGTTTCAGTCGTGTGATCAACGTCAACCTGATCGGCAGTTTCAATCTGTTGCGCCTGGCTGCCGTGGCCATGGCCGAAAGCACGCCCGAAGAAGGCGGCGAGCGCGGTGTCATCATCAACACGGCTTCGGTGGCCGCTTTCGACGGGCAGATCGGCCAGGCCGCCTACGCCGCCTCGAAGGGGGCGATCGCCAGCCTGACCTTGCCGGCGGCCCGCGAACTGGCCCGCTGGGGGATACGGGTGATGACCATCGCTCCTGGCATTTTCGAAACCCCCATGATGGCCGGGATGACCCCACAAGTGCGTGAAGCCCTGTCAGCAGGCGTTCCGTTCCCGCAACGGTTGGGCAGACCGGACGAATACGCTGCGCTGGTTCGCCATATCATCGAAAACAGCATGCTCAATGGCGAAGTGATTCGACTTGACGGCGCGTTGCGCATGGCTGCCCGCTAACCGAGGAGGTCGCACCATGTCATTCCAGCCACGTGATGCTTTCCATGGCGATCCGGTCGTGATCGTCAGCGCCGTCCGCACCCCCATGGGCGGCTTTCAGGGTGAGTTGAAAAGCCTGACCGCCCCGCAATTGGGGGCAGCCGCCATTCGTGCCGCCGTGGAGCGGGCAAGACTGACCTCTACGGATGTTGATCAGGTCCTGTTCGGCTGCGTCTTGTCCGCCGGGCTCGGTCAGGCCCCGGCGCGCCAGGCGGCGTTGGGCGCAGGCCTCAGCGACGCCACGCAATGCATCACCCTGAACAAAATGTGCGGCTCGGGTATGCAGGCGGCGATCCTGGCCCACGACCTGTTGCTGGCCGGGAGCGCCGACGTCGTCATCGCCGGCGGAATGGAAAGCATGTCCAACGCACCCTATTTGCTCGAAAAAGCCCGCAGCGGCTACCGCATGGGACATGGCCAGCTCATCGACCACATGTTCTTCGACGGGCTCGAGGATGCCTACGAGGGCGGGCGGTTGATGGGCACCTTCGCCGAAGCGTGCGCCGCGCTCGAAGGCCTCAGCCGGGAAGCGCAGGATGCATTTGCCATCGCCTCGTTGACCCGTGCGCAAGCGGCGATCAACGAAGGTCGTTTCGCCGACGAAATCGTGCCGCTGCACATTACGACAGGACGAGAGCTGAAAATCGTCAGCCAGGACGAGCAGCCGCCAAAGGCGCGGTTGGAGAAGATCCCTGTGCTGAAACCGGCCTTTCGTGAGGGCGGTACGGTGACCGCCGCCAACGCCAGTTCGATCTCCGACGGCGCCGCAGCCCTGACACTCATGCGCCGTTCCGAGGCCGAGCGGCGCGGGCTCGAACCGCTGGCGGTGGTAAGGGGGCATGCGGGCTATGCCAGCCAGCCTGGATTGTTTCCAACGGCCCCCATCGGGGCGATTGAAAAGCTCATGACCCGCACGGGCTGGTCGCTGGAAGACGTGGATCTGTTCGAAATCAATGAGGCGTTCGCGGTGGTCGCGTTGGTTGCGATGAGCACGCTTGGATTGCCCCATGAAAAGGTCAACGTCAATGGCGGCGCTTGTGCGCTGGGCCACCCCATTGGGGCTTCGGGGGCGAGGATTCTGGTGACCTTGTTATCGGCGCTCAGGCAGAAGGGCCTGAAGCGTGGGGTGGCCGCGATTTGCATTGGCGGCGGAGAAGCCACCGCGATGGCGATCGAGACCCTTTAGCTAGCTGAATCAATGGTTTAGGAGGCGTTATTCAAGGCATTTCACCTGAGTGCCCAGAATTCAAATAGATAGAATAAAGGAATACTTTCAATGAGTTACACGACAATCCTCAACGAAGTTAAAGGTCGCGTTGCGCTGATCACCCTCAACCGTCCGGATGCGTTGAACGCGCTGAACTCGGTACTGATTCGCGAGCTCAATCACGCGCTCGACGCCTTGGAGCAGGACCCGCAGATTGGTTGCATCGTGCTGACAGGCTCTTCCAAAGCGTTCGCAGCAGGTGCCGATATCAAAGAAATGGCCGAGCTGAATTACCCGCAGATCTACCTCGATGACCTGTTCAGCGACAGTGACCGAGTCGCCAGCCGACGTAAACCGATGATCGCCGCCGTTTCAGGCTTCGCCCTGGGCGGCGGCTGCGAACTGGCGCTGATGTGCGATTTCATTCTTGCGGCCGATTCTGCGCGCTTCGGGCAGCCGGAAATCAAGCTTGGCGTTCTGCCGGGCATGGGCGGCACCCAGCGCTTGACCCGCGCGGTGGGCAAGGCCAAGGCCATGGAAATGTGCCTGACGGGACGCATGATCGACGCGCAGGAGGCAGAGCGCTCGGGGCTTGTCGCACGTATCGTCCCGCAGGCGCAGTTACTTGAAGAGGCGCTGAAGGTGGCCGAAAGCATAGCGGCCAAATCGCTACCGGTCGCCATGATGGTCAAGGAGAGCGTCAATCGCGCTTTCGAGGTCGGTCTGGCGGAAGGGATTCGCTTCGAGCGCCGTGTCTTTCATGCCGCCTTCGCCAGCGAAGATCAAAAGGAGGGTATGGCCGCGTTCATCGAAAAACGTGAACCCCGGTTCAAACATCGCTGAAATCGAGCGGCGCGTCCTGGGTGGGCAGCGCGTGGGGGAGGTAGCGGATTTCCTCGTCGTGCACTTCGAGCGTGGCGCGCGCACCCGTCAGCCTCAAGGGGTTCAGGCTCTCGAATTGCAGAGGTGTCGGGAGGTCGGGGCGCGGGTCGTGGCGACCCTGCTGCGTTGGTAGATTCTCATAAACACCGCAAATGACCGGTTGGTCAGGGTCGCCGTCGAAAAAACCGACCTTCAGGCAGGCGCTTTCATGGTGAGTTCCGAGTTCGCTGGTGACGCGTGCCCCTCCGCCTGGCGGGGCTTCTTCGTCCTCCCAGTCGAAGCGGATGGGAATGCGGCCCGTACGGTCGGCCGGGCCGGCCAGGCGCCTGGCTTTTTCCCAACCGGTGCTCCGAGGTTTGGGGTGCCGCAGTGGAGGACGAAACGGCATCGACCAGGGAATGACCTGAAAATGGTTTTCATAGTGCTCGGT
Source organism: Pseudomonas sp. GD03842 (assembly GCF_029841165.1). NCBI lineage: Bacteria > Pseudomonadati > Pseudomonadota > Gammaproteobacteria > Pseudomonadales > Pseudomonadaceae > Pseudomonas > Pseudomonas sp. GD03842. The sequence goes on from NZ_JAOCEA010000010.1 coordinate 103,485, forward strand.
CGGCGGCCTGCCGTCATCGGGCGCAGGGGCAAGCAGGCGCGCCACGCCACCCGGGTTCGCGTCGTGACATGCTATCGCCTGTAGTATCTGAATGACGTCGCCTGCCCTGCAGTTACGCAACGGGTTCAACTGCCAGGCGGTGTGCCTGACTTCCGTCGGCAACCAATGGTCGTTGAAGCGCGGCTCCGGTTGGTCTTCGATCCGCATGATCTGCCCGCAGCGTAACCATGGCTGAGTGCTGCGCCCAACGATGTCTTGCCGCTCGCAACGCAGCCGCTCCAATGCTCGGCGCTGTGTCTGCGCACATCGCGCAGCGCCAGCCTCTTCGCCGTAGGCGATCCACAGCGCCTGGTTGTCGGCAAAGGCGTCGTGAACCAAGGCTGAGGTAGGAGGCACGTAATGCTCCCCCGAATGACTGCTGTAGCAATGCCGTGCCGACAGTCGTTCGCTGAGGTGGTCGACCGAAGCTGCACGGGGCCACTCCGAAAAGCTCATGGGGTCGTCGGAGAACACCAGTGCATGGCTGTGCGGGGCGTGCTCGAAGCGGAAGGTGATGCCTTCCTCCTCGCACAGTCGACTGATGAAATGCAGATCGTTCTCTTCGTATTGCGTGCATTGCGCACGCGGCGGATAGGTGCCGACCATCCGGTCGAAGCATACGTTGCAGTCGAGCAAAGCGTAGCGCTGCAGGACCTGATGGAGGATATCGAGCACGCTCATCCCGTGATAGGTGCGTTTGTGGCGTGCACCGTCGAGCTGTTGCAGGGCGGGCACCAAGGTCAACCGATAAAGGTTGGCGTCCTGACCGAAATAAAGAGGCGTGAGGGCGTGTACCCGGCCATGAATGCCGTGGAGCGTGTCTCCCGTGTTGCCCATGCTCAGGTAAGCACTGCGATGCAGCATCGAGGCCTGTGCCAGAGGACGCTCCGGGCTGATGAGGTCGATCTCGAATCGGAAGGGCGCATTCAAACGCTCGTGGCCGTTGACCCCGATGACGTGGAAATTCTGCTGGCTGTCGGCGATGACCAAGGTCAACGTCAGGTGCGAGTTTTCGCGCATTTACGGAATCACCCTGAAAATTCAAGGTGCAGAGGGTACGGAAACCGGCAGGATAAAAGTTTAACTTCTTAATTTTCGGAAACTGCCTACAGATCCGATCTATCTATTCCGGGTGTTGAGTTGGCACTTTCCTAGAAACTTAACGTAGACAGTTTGATCGGCAGTCGCCTGTCAGGGGTTTCATCTGCCGCCATCGCGTATAAAATGCGGCGGGCGCCATGACTCAGCCATGGCGCATCGTTATCGATCACCTTTTTTCAGCATGACCTTCTCCCGCCCGGCACCCCACACCGAGGCGTGGGTTGAAGGTCAATCGCCATCGGAACAAGAGAGCAATCATGGGCGCACAGTGGAAGGTCAAACACAAAGAAGCAGCAGCCAACGCCAAAGGCAAGATTTTCGGCAAGCTGTCCAAGGAAATCATGATCGCCGCTCGCGCCGGTGCCGACCCGGACATGAACGCTCGCCTGCGCCTGGTGGTCGAGCAGGCCAAAAAGGCCTCCATGCCCCGTGACACGCTGGAGCGTGCGATCAAGAAGGGCGCAGGTCTGCTCGGCGATCAGGTTCAGTTCGAGAAACTGACCTACGAAGGTTTTGCGCCCCATCAGGTTCCGGTCATCGTCGAATGCCTGACCGACAACGTCAACCGCACCGTCGCCGAAATCCGCGTGTTGTTCCGCAAAGGTCAACTGGGAGCCGCAGGCTCGGTGTCCTGGGATTTCGATCACCTGGGCATGATCGAGGCCGTCGCGGCGAACCCCGACGTCGACCCCGACGAAGCGGCGATCGAAGCGGGTGCTCAGGACGTCGAAGCCGGCGATGAAGGCGTGACCCTGTTCTACACCGAAACCACCGACCTGGATGCAGTGTGCAAGGCACTGCCAGAGCAGGGGTTCACCGTCGAAGCGGCGAAGATCGGTTACCGCCCGAAGAACCCGGTCTCCGGGCTGAGCGATGAGCAGATGGCCGAGGTCGAAGCATTTCTGGAAGCCATCGACGGTCACGACGACGTGCAAAACGTGTATGTCGGGCTGGCAGGCTGAGGGTTTGGCTCAGGGCCTGATGGGGCCATGCCCCTGAGGGCCGGGTGGCGACGGATCGATACACGTCGCAGTTCCGTTATCGGTGGCGGGCATGCCGCGAGGTTTCGCCTCGCGGGCCATGGGATCAAGCCCGGCCTCCCGTACCGGGGCTTCTTCCTGCTTGGAGCGGCTGATGCAGCGTCAAATCGCCAGTCGCCGCTCCACCTCATCGAACCCTGGGCGGCCGCCGACGTCCGCTTGCGTGCAGTGCGCCTGCAGCGCACGAAGGCTGGCGGTGTCGGGCCGATGACCGTCGCAGAGCGCCAACAACTCCCCCAAAAGAATCCCGAACGCCTGCACCTCAATGCGCTGCAGCAAAAAACCGGTGTCTGCGTCCGGGTAGAATGCGGCCGCTCCGAAATCGCCCAGTAGGCTGTCGCCTGGCTCGGCCCATAGGACGTTGTGCGCGTAGAGGTCGCCGTGGTTGATGCCGCGGCCGTGCAGGTGGGCGCACGCCGATGCGATGCCGTGGGCAATGCGTTGCACGGTGGAGGGGCTCAACCGAATGTCTTCGTACACATCCCGAGTGCACGTCGCCAGGCTCGGCGGCCGGGCGAGGGTGGCGAATCGGGTGGCAATCAATCGCATCACCAGCGCTTGAGTGTGCTCCGGATGATCCAGCACTTGCCCTTCAACGGGGATCAGGTTCGGGTGCTGACCGGCTGCGATGCAGGCCGCCATTTCGTTCAGGGGCGTGCCATCGCTCGTGAGCTGACCTTTGTAGAGCTTGACTGCAACGTTCTGCAGGCTGTTGTCGCGGCGCCACTCAGCCTGCTGGATCACCCCGGACGCACCTTCGCCCAGCACCTGCTGCAGGCTCAACTCTGCCCACGGAATCTGCCGAATGGGCGTGTCCTGATGGATGTCCGTCAGCGGATTACCAGAGAACGCCAGCCAGGCCAGCGAAGGCATTCGCAGAAGCCAGGCCGGCAATTGCCGAAAGCGATTGGAGGCGATGCGGACCAGTTCCAAGTGCTGACATGCCACCAGCGATTCGGGAAGCTCCTGCAAACGATTGCCCGCGAGCATCAGCTTCTGCAGCGCCGGGAATTGCCCCAATTCGTCGGGCAGTGAAGCAAGGCAATTGTCGGTGAGCACCAGCGAGCGCAGCCGTGGCGGCAGTGCCCGCGGGGAGACCGTGGCAATCCGGCAGGATTTGAACCCGACGAAGAACAGTTCCGGGCACTGGCCCAGCGCCTCGGGCAGTTCGGTGAAGGGATTATTGGAACAGAACAGCACTTTCAAGTGCTGAAGACGATGCAGGTCGGCCGGCAGTTCAGTGAGGCGGTTGCCCGTCAGGTTCAACACTTCCAGCGAGTCGCTGAGGCTGAAGATCTCGTCGGGGAAAGTGGTGAGGTCGCAACTGAGGTCCAGCCGTTTACTGCCTGCCAGCTTGCCAGCGCGCAGGTCTGCAAGAGTGTGCATAGAAAAACCCGGTGTTCGTTGGCCCGCCATCATAGCGGCTTGGCGAGCGTCGCGCTCAACCGAGACAACGATCCAGCAACTGGTGCACCCGCTCCAGGGAAGGCGCTGACTCGGCGTACAGAATGCGATAGACCATGGGGGCGACCACCGCGTCGATCAGCTCATCGGCAGACGGGCTGCGTTCACCCCGCGCCTGCGCTCGATCGATGATGATCTGCAACTGGTCCCGCACGATATTGAGGCATTTGCCGGAGCACAGGGTCGCGCTGCTGGCGACCACGTCGCGCATCATTTCTCGGCCAGGCGCCGAGTTGGTTTCTTCCAGGTAAACCTCCACCCAAGTGCGCAAGTCGTCGCGAAGGTTGCCACAATCGACAGGTTCGTCCGGTCGCAAGCGTTCCACCGCGGCGTCGGCCAGCAGCGAGGTCAGGTCGCCCCAGCGCCGGTAGATGGTGGAAGGCGTGACGCCTGCCCGGGCGGCGATCATCGGCACGCTGAGGGCCGAGCGCTCCTGTTCCTGCAGCAAATCGCGCACGGCAGCATGGATCGATGTTTGCACCCGGGCACTGCGTCCCCCGGTGCGAATGCCTTCTTTGATAGCCATTGGCGCGGACCTTAACACAAAATGTTTGCTTTAAGCGGGTTCTGCTCGCACACTCTTAACGCAAATTAATAGCTTTTGTGGCGTGCTTTTTCGGGAGAGTTTACGCGTGTCTGACTATTTGCAGAACCCATCAGTGGATGGCCGCCGTCGAGGCCACTTGGTTTACTTCGCGTTGGTGATGCTGTGTTTCTTTGCCGCCTCCAGCGCACCGACCCCGCTTTATCACCTGTATCAACAGGCCTGGGGGTTTTCTGCTGCTTCGTTGACGCTGATTTTCGCGGTCTACGCCTTGAGCCTGCTGGCCACATTATTGGTGTTCGGCTCACTCTCGGATTACCTGGGCCGGCGGCCTGTCATCCTTGCCTCGTTGCTGCTGGAGATCCTTTCGCTCCTGTTGTTCATCGGTGCCCGCGACATGAGCTGGTTGATCGCTGCCCGGGTGCTGCAAGGCGTCGCCACGGGGATCGCCACCAGCGCGCTGGGCGCTGCGATGCTCGACACCTCTCAGGCCCAGGGCCCCTTGATCAACAGCATTGCCCCGATGTTCGGTATGGCACTCGGCGCCTTGGGCACCAGTGCCCTGGTCCAGTACGCACCGCTGCCGATGATGCTGGCTTACGCGCTGCTGCTGGCAGCGTTTGCCGGTCAGTTGCTGTACCTGTGGCGCGTAGAGGAAACGGTCACCCCGCAATCCGGCGTGCTGAAAACCCTCAAGCCCGCGCTGTCCGTGCCACCGCGTGCGCGTTCCACGCTGATGCTGGTGCTTCCGGCGGACATCGCCGCCTGGGCGCTGGGAGGGTTTTTCCTGTCACTCGCGCCTTCGCTGATCGCCGCTGCCACTGGATCGACTTCGGTGCTCAACGGCGGTCTGGCGGTGGCAGCGTTGACCATCAGCGGTGCCATTTCGATCATCAACCTGCGCTTGCGTGCGCCCCGCCTGGCGCTGCTGGTTGGCTGCAGCTTTCTCGCGGCCGGCGTTTGCGTGGTGCTGGTGGCGGTCGATCTGGGCTGGTTGTGGTTGTTTTTCTGCGGTGTGGTGGTCGCCGGTGTCGGCTTCGGCGCGAGCTTTCTGGGGGCGTTGCGCTTGTTGCTGCCGCTGGCGCAACCCCACGAGCGTGCTGGCCTGATGTCGGCTTTTCTGGTGCTCAGTTACCTGGCCTTCTGTGTGCCGTCGTTGATTGCCGGCTTGGCGGTGAAGACCGAGGGCTTGATTGCCACTGCCAATGTCTACGGGGGTGTGCTGGTGCTGCTGGCGTTGCTGGCGCTGGGCGGTTTGCTGAGGCGTGGTCATCAGGAAACCGCCCCCACCTGACCCGACGTGGCACCCCCATCGGCTTCTGCTAATTTCATTCCTGTGTTGTCGCCCTTCATAACAACAAGCACAGGGACCCACGGATGAACGACCGAAACAGCGGAGATTACGCCGAGCACTATCAGCGTTCCATCGCCGAGCCAGCAGCCTACTGGGCCGAACAGGCGCGGCAGGTGGCCTGGTTCCGCTTACCGCAGCAGGTTTTACAGGTTCTGCCCGATGGCACCCACCGTTGGTTCGCTGACGGTGAACTCAACACCTGCCATCTCGCGCTGGATCATCAGATCGAACAGGGGCGAGGCGAACAGCTGGCGTTGATCCATGACTCGCCTGTGACCGGCCAGCAGGCCCGTTTCACGTTCCGCGAGTTGCGCGACGAGGTGGCGCGCTTGGCCCGGCTGTTGCGCGCGCTGGGCGTGGAGAAGGGCGATGGCGTCATCATTTACATGCCGATGATCCCCCAGGCCGCCATGGCCATGCTGGCCTGCGCGAGAATCGGCGCCGTGCATTCGGTGGTGTTCGGCGGTTTCGCCCCCCATGAGCTGGCGATACGCATCGACGATTTGAAACCCAGGCTGGTGATGACGGCGTCCTGTGGGCTGGAGTTCGACCGGGTCATCCCGTATCAGCCCTTGGTGGACAAGGCACTGGAATTGGCCCGGTTTGCTCCCGATCAGGTCTTGCTCTGGCAGCGACCCCAGCATCGGGCGCCGTTGAAGGCAGGACGCGATCTGGACTGGCAGGACGCGCTCGCGGGTGTCGAGTCGGTGGCGCCGGTGCCGGTGTCGAGCCTTGACCCGCTGTACATCCTCTACACCTCGGGCACCACGGGCAAACCCAAGGGCATTGTCCGAGAGAATGGCGGCCATGCGGTGGCCATGCGTTACACCATGAATCAGGTGTATGGCATGCAGGCGGGGGATGTCTGGTGGGGCATTTCCGATGTCGGCTGGGTGGTCGGGCACACGCTGATGGTGTACGGGCCATTGATGGCCGGTTGCACGACGGTCCTCTATGAGGGCAAGCCCATTCGAACACCTGACGCCGGCGCCTATTGGCGCGTGGTGGAGCAGTATGCCGTCAATGCGCTGTTCTGCGCGCCCACCGCGATGCGCGCGATCCGCAAGGAGGACCCGGAAGGTCGTCTGCTGCGAGGGCGTGACCTGAGCTCGCTGCGCCAGCTGTTTCTGGCGGGAGAAAAACTTGACTCCAGCACGCATGAATGGCTTGAGCGAATGACCGGCAAGCCGGTGCTCGACCACTGGTGGCAGACCGAAACGGGCTGGCCTGTAACGGCGCCCTGCATTGGCCTGGGAGGGCATGCGCCCGCGCCGGGATCGAGTAACCGCGCGGTGCCGGGCTATGCCGTTGAGGTGCGCAACGAGGACGGACAATCGCTCGGGCCAGGCGAGCAGGGCGCCATCGTGATTGCCTTGCCGTTGCCGCCAGGGTGCAGCCAGACCCTGTGGGGTGATCATGGCCGGTATGTGAGTGCCTACCTGCAGCCATTTCCCGGCTACTACAACACCGGTGACGGAGGCTACATCGATGAGCAGGGTTTCGTGCACATCATGGGCCGCACGGATGACGTCATCAATGTGGCTGGCCATCGCCTGTCCACCGGTGAAATGGAAGACCTGGTCGGGCAACACCCGGCCGTAGCCGAGAGTGCGGTAATCGGAGTGCATGACGACATCAAGGGTCAAGTCCCGTTGGCACTGGTGGTGCTCAAGGACGGCGGGCAGCAGGCTGTCGAAAGCGTTTGCCGCGAACTGGTCGCGTTGGTGCGGGATCGGATCGGTGCGCTCGCCTGTTTTGGGCGGGTGACCGTAGTCAAGCGGCTGCCCAAGACCCGCTCGGGCAAGACGCTGCGTGCGGTGTTGCGCAAGCTGGCAGACGGAGAAGCCTACGCGCCACCGGCCACGATCGATGACCCCGCCATTCTCGAAGAGATCGCACAGGCGTTGAAGGTGGGGGCCGTCTCAGAGGGCTGACCCAGCGTTCAAGTTGTCCCGTCTACTGCCGAAACAGCGGGCAGGACATTCCCATCGATCTCTTCGAGCACGGAGCTGCCATGACCGCGATCTCTTCTGTATCAGCCGCCCCGTCGCTGGCACCGGCCAGCCCGGCGCTGCCGCAGCCTGCCAGCCTGCCGCCTGCGGCGCCGATCCTGGATTCTCCATCGTCTCTCGTCACGCTGGGGCAGACGGTGCGTGTCGTTGCCGCGCAGACTTACGACGCGCGGGGTGCGATCGCCAACCCCGATGTGGCGCCGGCCTGGGAGTACACCCAGCAAGACAAGGTTTCGCTGGTGATGCAGGGCAATTTCAGCACGACCTACGGGGTCAGCCGATTCCAGGGGCTGGCCGCCTCGCTGACCACTCAACTGGCGCAAACGGGTAAAGGCATTTCCCAGTCGGTGATCCGTTCCACGACCGGCTCGGCGCTGGAGCCTGCGGCACTCGCGGCCGCGCAGAAAAAATTGCACAGTGACGCGGCGGACACCAGCATCAGCCTGACGTTGAAGACGGCCAGCGGTAAAACAGTGCAACTCACGTTGACCAGCACTGACCAGGGTCTTGCCGTGCAGGCCGACATCGACGGCGGGGAGTTGAGCGATAAAGAATTGCTCGCGCTGGGCAAAATGGCCGACGGTTTCCAATCCGCGATCGATGGCCTGACTGCCAAGCCACCACAGCTCAAGCTCGACGCGTTGACCCGCTTCGACAGCACAGTATTTGCCTCGGTACAACTCGACACCCGCATCAAACTGGATGACGGCACGCTGCAAACGCTGGCTTTCCGGGCCGACGACACCCAGCGAACGGTGCGCATGAGCGGCGCGACAGGGGACTTGAGCCTGAATGTCGATCTGAAGAATCTGGCAATCATTGGCAGCGCCGCTCAGCAGGCCAAAGCGCTCAACCAGTATTTGGGTCAGATCGACGCCGCACGTAAGCGAGGCGATGGCGATCCGCAGTTGTTATCGATGTTCCAGGATGCCTTCAAAACCTTGCACAGCCATTATCCGGGCAGTCGCGAGTCGACCGTACCGCAAACCGTCAGCAGCGTTGCTTTGACGGATACGGACCATGCGCTGCTCAGTGGGCTGGCGGATTTCAGCGCCTCGGTCACTGAAAGAACCACCGCCAGTAACCCCGCCCGTCCCAATGAGCTGGACAGTTTCGCCTACGACCTTTCGCAACGGACCCAAGCCAAAGGCCGCGATCAACTGAACCGCACCCTCGTCCAGGATCAACAGTCGCATCTGGTCGCCTCGTATCACAAGCCGCTGACCGCTGGTCAGAAACTGGACCTGAGCAAGGATCCCCAATCGCAAAACTACCTGTATTACGAAATCAACGATTCTGCGAGCAGTCGGGCCCGCATCGGCTATGACAAAGGCCAATTGGTAGAGGCGTCCTTGACGCAATCGGCCAGCCAGTCCACACGAGTGTCGAAATACGTCATGGGGCGTCTCGAGAGCGAAACCCTGACGCCTGCGGCCGCAAGCAAGACGCGCAACCTGCTCAGTGCCCTGCAGCAAGCCCTCCAGCAGGACAAGGCAGCGCGGTTGGGCCATGGAGTGTCACTGCTTGAAGACACCCTCGCCGGTATCCAGGCCAGTGCCATGCTGCAAAGCGATCCGGCGTCGCTTCGGTAGCCGCAAGCATGTCTGTAAGGACAGGTTTACATGATGGGCGGCCTCCATTAGTGTGCGCGTTAGCCATTTGCTGTGAACCGGTGCTGAACCTGCGGATGTCTGCGTACTCGAACGTTTACCCCCATAGCCTGGACATCCCGCCCTTGGTCGAAGCCCTCCACCCCCTCTCATCCTCCCTTGTCTGTGCTCCGCCCGTGAGCGTCCTCCAGCAACTGCGTATCGCCACGGCGGTGCAACACAAAGCCCTGGAAGCGCGGTTGCCGCTGACCCATCCCGATCTAGACCGCCAAACCTACGTTCGCATCCTCGAAGCCTATTATGGTTTTCACGCGCCCCTGCAACTTCGCATCGATGCATTTCTCGGCGCCGATGCTCGGGAGCCCGAGCGCGAGAAGGTTGCGACGCTCATTCGGGATTTGCATGCACTGGGCCTGAGCGATGCTGACATTTCCAGGTTGCCTGTCTGTGCCGATCTGCCACCGCTTGACCACGTAGGTCATCTGTTTGGTATCCAGTACGTGATGGAGGGGGCCACATTGGGTGGGCAGGTGTTGCGCCGACTCATCTTCGGGCGTTTGGGTATAGAGGCCGAGAACGGCGCTGCTTTTCTCGATGTTTACGGCCGCGATACCGGCCGGTTGTGGAAGGCGTTTCTCGATCGGCTGGCCGAACTCGATCATCCGGACGTCAACCCAAAGGTCGTGCAAGCCGCGTGCGCTACGTTCGCGTGCTTCGAACAATGGCTGGCGAGGGCAGGAGTGTTGCGATGAGGCCTGTAACCGAACAAGAAATGAGCATGCTGCTCAAGCAGTGCGCCGACGAACCCATCCGCATTCCGGGTGCGATCCAACCCCACGGCGTGCTGCTGACCGTCGACGAGTCGTCCTGGACGGTGCAGCAGGCCAGTGCCAATGCTTCCGAAATACTGGGTGTGACCGCCAAACCGGGCCAGCCTTTGTCCGACTGGTTGGGCGCGGCGCAGACGCAGCTATTGCAGGACGCGTTGTCGAGCCGATCGCTGGACGATCTCAATCCATTTCTGGTCAATCTGCCTGCGGGTGCGCTCGACGCCTTGTTCCATCGGCACGACGGGCTGTTGTTCATCGAACTTGAACCCTCGGCTGATCTACCCGCTGGCGCGTCGGTCGATTTCCATCTGATGCGCACCTTGCGCCGTCTTCAGGGCGCGAAAAGCCTCGCAGACCTGTATGACATCACCGTCAATGAAGTCCGGACGCTGACCGGCTACGATCGCGTGCTGATCTACCGTTTCGAAGATCAGGGCCACGGCCAGGTGGTCGCGGAGACCACCAATGCCGAGCTCGACGCCTATCAGGGACTTTTTTTTCCTGCCAGTGACATTCCCGAGCAAGCCCGTGAGCTCTATCGGCTGAACTGGTTGCGGGTGATTCCTGACGCACGCTATGTGCCTGTGCCGCTGGTGCCTGCGCTGCGGCCGGACACTGGCGAGCCACTCGACATGAGTTATGCCGTGCTGCGCAGCGTTTCGCCAGTGCACTGTCAGTACATGCAAAACATGGGCGTGCGCTCCTCGATGAGCATTTCACTGCTCAAGGACGACCGCTTGTGGGGGTTGATCAGTTGTGGCAACCGTGAGCCGCTGCGAGTTCCACACGCCATACGCGCTGCGTGCCAGACCATTGGCCAGGTGCTGTCCATGCAGATCAGTGCGCTGGAGGACAGCCAGGCCCGGCGGGAACGGCATGCCAAGGACGAACTGCTGGTCTCGTTGGCTCGGTCAATGGCCAATGCCAGCGACGACGTGTATCACGGCCTCGTGGAGCGGGGCGAAGACTTCATCGGGCTGGCCGACGCCACTGGCGGCGCCGTCATCATCGACGATGCCGTTCACTTGTTCGGCCAGTGCCCTTCGATCGAACAGGTCAAATCACTCTTTCGTTGGCAGCAATCGCGCCCGGCAGGGGTGTTCGAAACGTCAAGCCTTGGGACGCTGTTCCCTGAAGCGAAAGCGTACCAGCGCATCGTCAGCGGTTTGCTGGCCTTCAGCTTGCCCAAACCGGTGGACAACGCGGTCATGTGGTTTCGCCCGGAAATCAACGAGACCGTCGCCTGGAGCGGCAACCCGACGCAGGCCAAAGGAGGCGCGGCCAACGGGCTGCAGCCTCGCGAGTCATTTGAAGTCTGGAAGCAGCAGGTCGATGGTAGCTCGCGACTATGGTCGGTCGGCGACGTGTACGCGGCCACGGACTTGCGGCGCTCGGCGCTGGAATCGGACCTGGCCCGTCAAGTGCAGCGCGAGCAAGACGCCGTCCGTGCTCGGGATGAGCTGGTGGCCGTGGTGTCCCACGACCTGCGCAGCCCCTTGACCGTGATTACCATGCAGTGCGGAATGATGCAGCGGGTCATCGCCGCCGATGTCAGCCCCGCGTCCAAACGCCTGAACTCGGCCATCGACACCCTGCAGCGGGCGACCACGCGCATGACCTCTCTTCTGGAAGACCTGCTCGACACCTCGAAGATCGAGGCGGGTCGTTACCTCATTGACGCTCAGCCCTTGGAGTTGAGTCAGTTCTTCGAGGACGCCTGGACGCTGCTGACGCCTTTGGCGCTGAATAAATTCGTCAGCCTGACGTTCGTTGGCGAGCCGGACCTGAGGATCCTGGCGGATCCGGAGCGCATGTACCAGGTGTTGTCGAACCTGGTGGGTAACGCGATCAAGTTCACCCCCAAGGAGGGCACCATCAGCGTCACGGCCAATGTGGAAGGCGAATACGTGGCCATCCGGGTGGCCGACTCGGGGCCGGGCATCGCCCCGGATCAATTGCCCCATGTGTTCGAGCGCTACTGGCGAATCCGCGAAGGCAACCCGAGCGGTACGGGATTGGGGCTGTATATCTCCCAAGGCATTGTCAAAGCCCACGGGGGCGAATTGAGCGCGACCAGTGAAATGGGCGTCGGCAGCGTGTTCCGTTTCACCGTACCGTTGGTCAAACCGCTGGCCATGGCGTGAATTCGCCGTCGCGAAGCGACGGCGCAGAACGGCCCGGTCGCCACCTGGGCGGCGCCCGGCCATCGTCAGCGGGGCAGATGAATGCTTGGTCATCGGACGGCGCCTTCTATATGCTTTCCGTGCCTGCCCTGATGCCCGCGGGGGCGGCGCGGCGATGTAGCATCCACGCAAGGCCTAAGGACAGCTGATGAGTACCCCCAGCACGCCGCTTTCCGGCGTCAATCAACCGCTCAAGGGCATCGCACTGATCGTTCTGGCGACCTTTTTGTTCTCCAGTCACGATACCCTCTCCAAGTACCTTTCCGGCATTTACCCGATCATGATGGTGGTCTGGGTGCGTTACGTCGTTCACACCGGGCTGATGGCCTGTATTTTCATGCCCTCGGCCGGCCTGCGGGTGTTGCGCACGAAGCGCCCTGGGTTGCAGGCGTTGCGGGCGGTCTGCCTGTTGGGCACAAGCCTGTTGTTCACCAGCGGCCTGATGTTCATCCCGATCGCCGAAGCCACGGCGGTCAACTTTCTCGCGCCACTGCTGGTGACGGCGTTGTCGGTGCCGTTGCTCAAGGAAAGGGTTTCGAGAGGTCAGTGGGCGGCGGTTCTGGTCGGGTTCGGCGGCGTGCTGGTGATCGTCCATCCGGGAGGTGAACTGTTCAGGCCGGCAGTCTTGCTGCCGTTGGGTTCGGCGCTGTGTTTCGCCTGTTATCAGTTGCTCACGCGGTTGGTGGCGGCCCACGACAGTCCGACCACCAGCAACTTTTTCGCGGGGTTGTTCAACAGCCTGCTGATGAGCGCCATCGTGCCGTTCTTCTGGCAATCCCCGGCGTGGGTCCACATCCCGTTCATGCTGGCGCTGGGCAGCTGTGGCATGGTGGCGCATTTGATGCTGACCCAGGCCTTTCGATTCGCGGCACCGGCCTTGCTGGCTCCGTTTGGGTACTGCCAGATCGTGTTTGCGGGCTTGTGGGGATACGTGGTGTTCAATCATGCGCCGTCGCTGACAGCGCAGGCGGGGATCGCAATCATCTGCCTGAGTGGATTGGCCGCGGCCTGGCAGCAGCGCAAGAAGGGAGGGTGAGCCGAGCCCATGAAAAAGCCCTGTCCGTAGGACAGGGCTTTCGAGGGGGCCAGCGGCGGGTTTAAAACACCACGCCCTGGCTGCGCAGGTAGTCGTCGTAAGTGCCGCTGAAGTCCGTTACGCCATTGGGGCTCAGTTCGACGATGCGGGTGGCCAGCGATGACACGAATTCACGGTCATGGCTGACGAAGATCAACGTGCCGGGGTAGTTTTCCAGCGCCAGGTTCAACGCTTCGATGGACTCCATGTCCAAGTGGTTGGTCGGTTCGTCCATGACCAGAACGTTGGGCTTTTGCAGGATCAGCTTGCCGAACAGCATGCGCCCTTGCTCGCCACCGGAAATGACCTTGACCGACTTCTGGATCTCGTCGTTGGAAAACAGCATGCGGCCCAGCGTGCCACGAATCATCTGTTCACCCTGGGTCCACTGGCCCATCCAGTCGAACAGGGTCACGTCATCTTCGAAGTCGTGGGCGTGGTCCTGGGCGTAATAGCCCAGCTCGGCGCTTTCTGTCCATTTGACCGATCCCGCGTCTGGCGTCAGCTCACCCATCAGCGTGCGCAGCAGGGTGGTTTTGCCGATTCCGTTGGGGCCGATGATCGCCACGCGTTCGCCTGCTTCGATGGTGAAGCTGAAGTTCTTGAACAGCACCTTTTCGTCGAAGCCCTTGGACATCTTCTCGACGGTGACGGCCTGGCGGTGCAACTTCTTGGTTTGCTCGAAGCGAATGAACGGGCTGACGCGGCTTGACGGCTTTACCTCGGCGAGTTGGATCTTGTCGATCTGCTTGGCGCGCGACGTGGCCTGCTTGGCTTTCGAGGCGTTGGCCGAGAAGCGGCTGACGAACGTCTGCAGCTCGGCGATCTGCGCCTTCTTCTTGGCGTTGTCGGCCAGCAACTGCTCGCGGGACTGGGTGGCCGCGGTCATGTACTCGTCATAATTGCCCGGGAACAGGCGCAGCTCGCCATAGTCCAGGTCCGCCATGTGGGTGCAGACGCTGTTGAGGAAGTGGCGATCGTGGGAAATGATGATCATGGTGCTGTTGCGCGCCGTGAGAATCGATTCCAGCCAGCGAATGGTGTTGATGTCCAGGTGGTTGGTCGGCTCGTCGAGCAGCAGGACTTCCGGATCGGAAAACAGCGCCTGGGCCAGCAGCACCCGCAATTTCCAGCCGGGGGCCACTTCCGACATCGGACCGAAGTGTTGCTCCAGCGGAATGCCCAGCCCCAGCAGCAACTCGCCGGCACGGGACTCGGCGGTGTAGCCGTCCATTTCGGCGAATTCGGTTTCCAGCTCGGCGACCGCCATACCGTCGTCTTCGGTCATTTCCGGCAACGAGTAGATACGATCACGCTCGGCCTTGACCTTCCACAGCTCCTCATGGCCCATGATAACCGTGTCGATGACCGTGAATTGCTCGTAGGCGAACTGGTCCTGACGCAGCTTGCCCAGGCGCACATTGGGCTCCAACATCACTTGGCCGCCCGACGGCTCCAGGTCGCCACCCAGAATCTTCATGAAGGTCGACTTGCCACAGCCGTTGGCACCGATCAGACCATAGCGGTTGCCGTTGTTGAATTTGACCGAAACGTTTTCGAACAGCGGCTTGGGGCCGAACTGCATGGTGATGTTAGCGGTGGAGATCAAAGGGTTTACCTATCAATAACTTACGGAAAGCAGGGGATGGCCTGATACCGGTCCGGTCGTGCCGGAAAGGGCTTCAACGCCCATGGGGCAGCCACCGCCTTTACATGGGGTGGGCGGGCTGCCGGGCGAAGAGAGAAGGGGCCATCTTGGAATTTGCGCGCATTGTCGCACAGTCGCGAGGGCAGGTGTATGGCGAGCAGGGCGCTATTCGTCCTCGGACAGCCCATATCCTGCAGCCACGCTCGCGGTCCTAAGCTCGGCCGTCGTCGCAGTGCTGCCATTTGTACGCCAGTGATTTCCGCTCGTCCAATGACAGAAGCCCATCCTTGTCTGTCCTGATCGCGATAAACTCCTGGCACTTCATCGGCGCAAGGTCATGGCGTGATCAGAGAAATCAAAACCTTCATCAGCGTCGCACGACGCGGTTCGTTCGCGGCGGCCGGACAAGAGGTGGGGCTGAGCCCATCGGCGGTGAGTGCGCAGATTCGCACCCTGGAAGACGGCCTGGGCGTGAAGTTGTTCGAGCGTTCTGGCCGCGCGGTTTCGCTCAATCCGGCAGGCCAGCGGGCCGTTCCGCTCGCTGAGGAGATGCTGCAACTCTATTCCCGGATGGGCACGCCGGATGCCGACAACGACTTTCGCGGCGCATTGCGCATTGGTGCGATTGGCACGGCGCAGACCGGGATCCTGCCGCAGGTGCTGGTGGCGCTGAAGGACCGTGCGCCGTTCATCGAGGCCAGTGTGGTGCCCGGCGTGTCGCTGCATTTGCTGAGCCTGGTGGATTCGGGCGATCTGGACCTGGCGATCATGATCACGCCTCCTTTTGCATTGCCCAAGGACCTGCGCGCTGAAGTCATAGCCCGTGAACCCTTTGTCCTGATCAGGCCCCCGAACGTGGAGGGCGACGACCCCCTTATGTTGCTGCAAGACCATCCATTCATTCGTTACGACCGGAATTCTTTCGGTGGACGCTCAGTGACGCGCTTCCTCCGTGAGCACCGGTTGCAGGTCCGCCAAACGCTGGAGCTGGATGAACTGGATGCCATTGTCAAAATGGTGGGCAGCGGATTGGGTGTCGCTCTGGTGCCGATGGCAGGGGTGTGGCTTGAAAACAGCTCGGCGGTGCGAGTGCTGCCATTGGGCGAACGGGTGTTTTTCCGCGAGATCGTTTTGCTGAGCCGCTATGCACATCGCGAAGCACCGCTTTTTCGTCTTTTCAGGACGTGTGTCATGGATGCGATGGCGAGCCTCAGGCCTGCGCACCCATCCATTGACGTCGGCGAATGAAGCGCCAAGGCTGCCGATGCAACGAAATTATCGTTGCTCAGCCCTCAGGATATCCGCTTTCCATCCACCGCTTTTGCGACAAGAATCACTGCACACAACCATTGGCAGGATCCTACCGTGAGTCTTTCTCCCTTCCATCTCGCTATTCCCGTGTACGACCTTGCCGCGGCCCGGCATTTCTACGGCGAGGTCTTCGGACTGTCCGAGGGCCGGTCGAGCGCTCAGTGGGTAGACTTCGATTTCTATGGCCATCAGTTGGTCATCCACGAGCACCCACAGACCGCGTCCCAGGCGTCGGCGCACTCGAATGCGGTCGACGGGCACGACGTGCCTGTACCGCACTTCGGCGTGGTGTTGAAGTGGGATGAATGGGAGGCGTTGGCGGAGCGGCTGCGCGCCCGACAGACCCCATTCGTGATCGAACCCTATGTGCGTTTCAAGGGGCAGGTCGGGGAGCAGGCGACCATGTTTCTGTTCGACCCTTGCGGCAATGCGCTGGAATTCAAGGCCTTCAAGGACATCGGGCAACTGTTTGCCAAGTAGGGGCGTGACAGCTCGTTGCTAGCGCAGAACCGCCAGTCTCAGCGGACGTTGTCGCTGAGAAATGCTTTGACGATGGATTTGGCGGCTGGGTTGACCTTAAGGTTACCCAGCTCCTTGGCGGTGAACCATCGGCAATCGGCGATTTCGTTACGTGGGGCCGGGGTCGCCATGAAGGTGACCGAGACCTCGAAAACGTGGTGAAGCACCTCGCCACCTTCGAAGCGGGTAACGAAGTCCAACTCCTCCAGGATCAACCCGGTCTCCTCGCGCAACTCTCGCGCTGCGGCTTGGGCAGGCGATTCATTGGCCTCGACTTTGCCGCCCGGCAGTGTCCAGCGAGACTTGGGTTTGCGCACGTACAGAATGTGGTTATCCCGTCGGCAAATGACTGTGGCGCGTTCTTTCATTGGATGTCCCTCCACCGTACAACCTGTGAGATGCGCGTGCCGGAGCGATCGTCACGCGGATGTCACAAAAGCTTCATATAAGGCTTCGAAGCACTAACGGTGCCAATGTTCCCCAGCCCTCGAATTGAGGGCTCATTTTCTTCCGGATGACCCCAAGCTTAGCGAACCGCACGGTAGAGAACGCTGCAATACCGTTACGGTTTCTTGACCGTCGATTTCTCATGGGGGGCGCTGTTCGCGTCCACCGGGACGCGTGGGGCACTTGTCTTTGACTTGGGTGAAATCTTCTCTGCCGAGCCTGGCGGGTCGGGCACAGCGGATCGCTTTTCGTAGCCTTGAGCATCCCCGCCATTGCCTCCGGCCGGAGAAGAAGGGTTCACACCCGGCGGCAACGCTGAGCCTTCCACGTCGCCCGCGGCCATGGCTGTGCTTGATATCAACGCGTAGGTGCTAACCAGGACGGCTGCGGTCAGCAAACGCTTGAGTGTGTGAGTGCGCATGATCGATCTCCGTTAGTAGCGATGGTGACAAAGTCACTGTCGTCAAATCTTGGGCACCGGTCGGGAAAGTAATGTGCCCCTGCAGTGACGAGTGGCTCGGCTCCAATGCTGACGCATGTGCGCTCAGTTGTGGCGCACCGCGCACAACCCTGGGGCTTCGTGACACGCCATGGGGTAAACGGTAGCGCAACCGGGTACGGCTACGCGGTTACAAGAACCGGCCGAGGATTGCTAGCCCCTTGATATTGCTGGCCTTTCGCTGTGTGTTGCGTTCTGGCCATTCTGTGGCACACTTTCTGCTGTCTATTCCGCTGTTACATACACGTTTCCGCTATAGCGGAATATTACATCATCTCGGCGGAGTTCATTCCATGAAGCGCGGACCCTCTTTCTTGAAAGCCTGTGCATTCGTTCTGGTAGCAGCAGGGCTGGCAGCCACTGCCCAGGCGGCGGACAGCAAGCTCGACAGCGTATTGCAGCGTGGTCATTTGGTGGTCGGCACCGGCAGCACCAATGCGCCTTGGCATTTCCAGGGGGCCGATGGCAAATTGCAGGGCTTCGATATCGACATCGCACGCATCGTCGCCAAAGGCTTGTTCAACGACCCCAATAAAGTGGAGTTCGTGGTGCAGTCTTCCGATGCGCGGATTCCCAACCTGCTGACCGACAAGGTCGACATGAGCTGTCAGTTCATCACGGTCACCGCCAGCCGCGCCCAACAGGTGGCGTTTACCCTGCCGTACTACCGCGAAGGTGTGGCACTGCTGCTGCCTGCCAACAGCAAATACCAGGAAATCGACGATCTCAAAGCGGCGGGCGACGGCGTCACTGTCGCGGTGCTGCAAAACGTGTATGCCGAAGAGCTGGTTCATCAGGCCCTGCCCAAAGCCAAGGTCGATCAATATGACAGCGTCGACTTGATGTACCAGGCCATCAATTCCGGGCGTGCCGACGCGGCCGCTACTGATCAGTCTTCGGTCAAATACCTGATGGTGCAGAACCCAGGCCGCTACCGCTCTCCAGCCTTCGCCTGGAGCCCGCAAACCTACGCCTGCGCGGTCAAGCGCGGCGATCAGGACTGGCTGAACTTCGTTAACACTGCCTTGCATGAAGCCATGACCGGTGTTGAGTTCCCGACCTACGCAGAGTCGTTCAAGAAGTGGTTCGGCGTTGAGTTGCCGACGCCACAGATCGGTTTCCCGATGGAATACAAGTGATCCGCGTGGCGGGCTCGACATCCGCTGCTTGCTGATCGCGGCTGCCACTGAATTGACGGGGGCGGTGAAGGCCACGGCGCCTTCCTGCCTCAGGTGCCCTTGACCATGAATTATCAGTTGAACTTTGCAGCAGTCTGGCGGGACTTCCCCAGCCTGCTGGCGGGACTGGGATTAGGGCTTGAATTGGCCCTGGTCTCCATCGCCATCGGCTGCGTGATCGGCCTGATGGCTGCGTTTGCGATGCTGTCGAAATACCGCGCGTTGCGCGTCGTGTCGTCGGTGTACGTCACGGTGGTCCGCAATACGCCCATCCTGGTGTTGATCCTGCTGATCTACTTTGCCATGCCGACACTGGGCCTGCGCCTGGACAAAATCCCTTCGTTCATTGTCACCCTGTCGCTGTACGCAGGGGCGTATCTGACCGAGGTGTTCCGTGCAGGGTTGCTCAGCATCCACAAGGGCCAGCGCGAGGCCGGGCTGGCGATCGGCCTGGGCGAGTGGCAGGTGCGGGCTTACATCATCGTGCCGGTGATGCTGCGCAACGTACTGCCCGCGCTCTCCAACAACTTCATCTCGTTGTTCAAAGACACCTCGCTGGCTGCGGCTATCGCGGTTCCCGAGCTGACTTATTACGCGCGCAAAATCAACGTCGAGAGCTACCGGGTCATCGAAACCTGGCTGGTGACTACGGCGTTGTATGTCGCGGCTTGTTACCTCATCGCCATGCTCTTGCGCTACCTCGAACAGCGCTTGGCGATTCGCCGCTAGGAGGGCTGGGGCATGTACCAACAACCCACATGGCTACAGGAGTTGTGGATTGCGCGGGAGGCGCTGTGGAATGGATTTCTGACCAGCGTGCAGTGCGCCGGGCTGGCGATTGTCTGCGGCACGGTGATTGGCGTGTTCGCCGGGTTGATCCTGACCTATGGCAAATGGTGGGCGCGCCTGCCGTTTCGCGCCTACGTCGACCTGATTCGCGGCACCCCTGTGTTCGTGCTGGTGCTGGCCTGCTTTTACATGGCTCCGGCACTGGGCTGGCAGATCTCGGCCTTCAATGCGGGAGCGTTGGGCCTGACCTTGTTCTGCGGCTCCCACGTGGCGGAAATCGTCCGCGGCGCGTTGCAGGCCATTCCGCGTGGTCAACTGGAAGCGGGCAAGGCCATCGGCCTGACGTTCGGCCAGTCGCTGAGCTACGTCTTGCTGCCTCAGGCGCTGCGCCAGGTGCTTCCGACCTGGGTCAACTCGTCCACCGAGATCGTCAAGGCCTCGACTCTGCTGTCGGTGATTGGCGTGGCTGAATTGCTGCTCAGTACCCAGCAGGTGATCGCGCGCAATTTCATGACCTTGCAGTTTTACCTGTTCGCAGGCTTTCTCTTCTTCGTCATCAACTACGCCATCGAGCTTCTCGGGCGGCGCATCGAAAAACGGGTGGCTTTGCCATGACACAGATTCAAACCGCGACCGTCGCCCCGGCGCTGCTGAGCATCGAAGGGCTGCACAAATCCTATGGCCCTGTAGAAGTGTTGAAAGGCGTTGACCTGAAAATGAACAAGGGCAACGTGGTGACCCTGATCGGCTCAAGTGGCTCGGGCAAGACCACGCTGTTGCGTTGCGTGAACCTGCTGGAAGAGTTTCAGGGCGGCCACATTCGCCTGGAAGGCCAGGACATCGGCTACAGCGACGTCAATGGCAAGCGGGTGCGTCATCCCGAAAAAGTCATCGCCCAGCACCGCGCGATGACCGGCATGGCGTTTCAGCAATTCAACCTGTTTCCGCACCTGACCGCCCTGCAGAACGTGACCCTGGGGCTGCTCAAGGTCAAGAAACTGCCCAAGGACCAGGCCATCGCGCTGGCGGAAAAATGGCTCGAGCGAGTCGGTTTGCTCGAGCGCCGCAATCACTATCCCGGCCAGTTGTCCGGCGGCCAGCAGCAGCGCGTCGCCATCGCCCGTGCCATTGCCATGAACCCGAGCCTGATGCTGTTCGACGAAGTCACTTCGGCACTGGATCCAGAGTTGGTCGGCGAAGTGCTCAGCGTGATCAAGGGGTTGGCCGAGGAGGGTATGACCATGCTGCTGGTCACTCATGAAATGCGATTTGCGTACGAAGTCTCGGACCAGATCGTGTTCATGAACCAAGGCCGCATCGAGGAGCAAGGCCCGCCCAAAACCCTGTTCGAGCAGCCAAAGTCGGCTCGGCTCGCAGAATTTCTGAAGAACATCCGTTTCTGAACGCTCAACCAAGGAGTTATGACATGAGCATTACCCGTTACGGCGCCGGTAGCACCGCAGGTGGCGGCCAGCCACGTCCGTTCGCTCGCGCTGTAGAGGCTGACGGCTGGCTGCATGTGTCCGGCCAGGTGCCCGCTGAGAACGGCGAGATCATCGTCGGGGGCATCGTCGAGCAGACCCACAAGACCATGCAGAACCTGATTGCAATCCTCGATGAAGCCGGTTATGGCCTCGAAGATGTGGTTCGGGTCGGCGTCTGGTTGGAAGATCCCCGGGACTTCTGGAGTTTCAACAAGGTGTTCGGCGAGTATTTCAAACCGGAGCACGCGCCGGCGCGGGCCTGTGTGCAAGCGAGCATGATGGTGGACTGCAAGGTCGAGATCGACTGCATCGCTTACAAGAAAAAGTCGCTTTAAGCCTCGAGCCCGCCGCGTGTTTGGCCACTTGCGGCTCAACGCGTGCGGCTTGAAACTGTCGCCCTCTTTTTCTAGGCGTGAGGTGCTCTTCGCCCCACGCCACTCAGCTCGGAACTGCTGCTATGACAGAAGACACCATCAAACGCCGGGCCCGAGGTTTAGACCGGGCGTTCGATATTCTGGATTTCCTCAAGGTGACGGGCTCGCCGTTGCGCCCCAACGAAATCGCCAGTGGTATCGGCAGCCCGAAATCGACGGTGTATGAGCTGGTCGCTTCATTGCTGGAACGGCGCATTCTGGAAAACGTCGGCAAGGACGGCCACGTCTACCTGGGGCGGCAGTTGTATTTCTTGGGACAAGCGCACCTTCGGCATTTCGATTTCACCCGCGAGGCGGAAATCAGTCTGGGAGAAATCGTCGAGCAGACTCGCGAAACCGCGCAGATGTGTCTGCTCAATGGCCGCAAATACACGGTCGCCCTGATGAAAGAGGGCGCCCGGCACTTCCGCATTTCCTCGGACGTTGGCGAAGACGCGCCCATTCCCTGGACCGCTTCCGGTCGCCTGCTGCTGGGCCACCTGACCGATCAGGCGATCATCGACTTGATCGACCCTGACGACTTCATCCTGCCAGATGGCCAGCGGCTGGCAGTGGACACGTTCATTCAGGAAATCCGCAAGGCCCATGAAGAGGGCTTTTTTTCCTTCAACAGCATTGCCGACACCTTTACCCACTGCTTCGCCGCCCCCGTGCGTGACAAGCAGGGCGTCTGTATCGCCACGCTGTGCATCGTCGCCCCGCGGGCCGATGCCACGGCCCATTACGAGCATTACCGGCGCGTACTGATCGACAGTGCGAACGGCCTGGCTCGCAGGGTCAACGATTAACGGTTCGTTACTTCGAACAGAACACGCATTCAGGAGAACATTCATGCACATCGCCGCCCTCGAAAAAGGCGCCGCCCAACCGGGCGATCAACTGGTCCGTGACGTCAGCCTGCCGGCGCTGGTCATCCACGATGCGGCACTGGAACACAACCTGCGCTGGATGCAGAAGTTCGTCAACGACAGCGGCGCCGAACTCGCGCCCCATGGCAAGACCAGCATGGTGCCGGCCCTGTTTCGCCGTCAGCTCGATCACGGGGCCTGGGGCATGACCCTGGCCAGTGCGACGCAGACCCGGGCGGCCTACGTCAATGGTGTGCGGCGCGTGCTGATGGCCAACCAACTGGTTGGGGCGCCGAACATGGCGATCATCGCTGAGATGCTCGCCGACGCCACCTTTGACTTCCACTGCATGGTCGATCATCCGGACAACGTCGAAGCCTTGGGTCAATTCTTCGCCACTAAAGGCGTGCAGCTCAATGTGATGATCGAGTACGGCGTGGTGGGCGGTCGTTGCGGTTGCCGCAGTGAGGCCGAGGTCATGGCCCTGGCAGACGCCATTGCGGCGCAACCCGCACTCAAACTGACCGGTATCGAGGGTTACGAAGGCGTGATCCATGGCGACAAGGCCATTGCCGGGATCCGTGCATTCGCGGCGTCGTTGGTGAAGCTGGCCATCGACCTTCAAGACAAGGGCGCGTTTGCGCTGGCGCGCCCGATCGTCACCGCTTCCGGGTCGGCCTGGTACGACCTGATCGCTGAGGAATTCGACAGGCAGGACGTGCGCGAGCGCTTTCTTGCCGTGCTGCGGCCCGGCAGTTATGTGGTGCATGACCACGGCATCTACAAGCAAGCGCAATGCTGCGTGCTCGACCGCCGACAGGACTTGAGCGAAGGCTTGCAGCCGGCGCTGGAAGTCTGGGCACATGTGCAATCACTGCCAGAGCCGGGCTTTGCCGTCATCGCCATGGGCAAGCGTGACGTCGCTTTCGATGCAGGCATGCCCAATCCGATCAAACGCTACCGGGCCGGTGTGGTGCCGACGCAGGGCGATGATGTCAGCGCCTGCACAGTGACCGCAGTGATGGACCAGCACGCGTTCATGACCGTCGCCGAGGGCTGCGAGCTGAAGGTGGGGGATATTATTTCCTTCGGCACCTCGCATCCGTGCCTGACCTTCGACAAGTGGCGCACCGGTTGCCTGGTGGGCGACGACCTGGGCGTCATCGAAACCTTCAGCACCTGTTTCTGACGAGAGCCCGCCATGAGCGAATTGATCCGTCACGACCACCCGCGTATCGCCTTGATCGGCGAATGCATGATTGAGTTGCAGCAGTCCGCCGATGGAACCCTCAAGCAGAGTTTCGGCGGTGACACGCTGAACACAGCGATCTACCTGTCGCGGCTGCTGGGGCCGCAGGCGCGTGTGGATTATGTCACCGCGTTGGGCGACGACAGTTTCAGCGACGCGATGTGCGCGGTCTGGGCCGAGGAGGGCATCGGTCTGAGCCAGGTCCAACGCCTGCCCGGGCGCTTGCCCGGACTGTACTGCATTCAGACCGACGCCCAAGGCGAGCGGCGTTTTCTGTACTGGCGCAACGAAGCGGCCGTGCGGGAGTGCTTCACCACGCCGTCCGCCGATGCAGTCCTCACTGCATTGCTCGATTACGACGTGCTGTATTTCAGCGGCATCACGCTGGCGGTGCTGGGGGAGGTGGGGCGCGCACGGCTGTTGTCCGCGCTGGGCGACGCCCGGGATCGCGGCGCCAGGGTCGTGTTTGACAATAACTACCGCCCACGCCTGTGGCGGAGCGCCGATCAGGCCCGGCAGGCCTATCGTGCGATCCTGCACGAGGTCGATGTGGCGCTGCTGACCGAGGAGGATGAGCAGGCGCTGTTCGGCTATGTCGACAGTGAGCAGATCATGCAGGCCTACGCTCGCCAGACGGAAGTGGTCATCAAACGTGGCGCCCGCAGTTGCTGGGTGCGCCTGGGTACGCATCGCCACGAGGTGCCCGCGCACCCGGTGGAACGGGTCATCGACACCACCGCGGCGGGGGATTCGTTCAGCGCGGGCTATCTGGCACAGCGTCTTCGAGGAGGCTCTGCCGAAGAGGCGGCCGAAGCAGGCCATCGCTTGGCCAGCCGCGTCATCCAGCATCCGGGAGCGGTGATTCCCAAGGCGGCCATGCCGGATTGAAATGCCTTATCGTCGGTGGCGAGCTGGGAAAGGTCGACATCGGCGCTAGGTTGATTCGCTTTGTTGCGCTATTTTGGTGCGATTGACAGGTTCTCCCTGGACCCAGTCGGTCGTTCGAAAGCGCTTCGACCCATGTGCACCCGCAGTTGCAAGGATGCCGGGCGAGCCGTCCTGAGCACAGGTGCTCAACGAAGCTCGACCTGCCAATGCAGTTCCACAGTCAAACAACAAAGAGAGTCGACCCATGAAACATGAACCCTTGTCCCGGTCGCTGATTGCGATCGCGTTCACCCTCGGTTGTTCCTCCTCGTATGCGGCCTCCGTCGCCCCGGTCGCTGCCGAAAACGGCATGGTGGTCACTGCACAGCATTTGGCTACCCATGTGGGGGTCGATGTGCTCAAGGCCGGGGGTAATGCCGTGGATGCAGCAGTTGCCGTGGGTTATGCCCTGGCAGTGGTGTACCCCGCCGCGGGCAATTTGGGTGGCGGCGGGTTCATGACCATCCAGTTGGCAGACGGACGCAAGACGTTTCTCGATTTCCGGGAAAAGGCCCCACTGGCTGCGACAGCCAACATGTACCTGGACAAGGACGGCAATGTGGTGCCAGACCTGAGCGCCAAAGGCCATTTGGCGGTGGGCGTACCCGGGACTGTCTCCGGGATGGAGCTGGCGCTGAGTCGATACGGCACCCAAAAGCGGTCGCAGGTGATGGCCCCGGCGATACGCCTCGCCGAGAACGGGTTCGCGCTGAAGCAGGGCGACATCGACTTGTTGCACACGGCGACCGACGAATTCAAGGCTGACAAGGACATGGCCCCGATTTTTCTCAACAAAGGCGAACCGATGCGAGTCGGTGACATGCTCGTGCAGAAGGACCTGGCAAAAACCCTGAAGGAGATTTCCGAAAAGGGCAGTGACGGCTTCTACAAGGGTTGGGTGGCCAAGGCCATCGTCGATTCCAGTAAAGCGGGCAAGGGCATCATCGAGCAGGCCGACCTGGACCGGTACAAGACCCGCGAATTGGCGCCCATCGAATGCGACTACCGCGGGTATCACGTCGTGTCGGCGCCGCCACCCAGTTCGGGCGGTGTGGTCATCTGCGAGATCATGAACATTCTCGAAGGCTACCCGATGAAAGCGTTGGGCTATCACTCTGCCCAAGGTCTGCATTACCAGATCGAAGCGATGCGCCACGCTTACGTCGACCGCAACAGTTACCTGGGCGATCCGGATTTTGTGAACAACCCCATCGCCCACTTGCTGGACCGCGATTACGCCGCCAAGCTGCGCGCCGCCATCGAGCCGCAGAAGGCAGGCGATTCCCAGGCCATCAAGCCCGGCGTTGCACCCCACGAGGGCAATAACACCACGCATTATTCCATCGTCGATAAATGGGGTAACGCAGTGTCGGTGACCTACACCCTCAACGACTGGTTCGGTGCCGGTGTCATGGCCAGCAAGACCGGGGTGATTCTCAACGACGAGATGGATGATTTCACGGCCAAGGTCGGAGTCCCCAACATGTACGGCCTGGTGCAGGGTGAAGCCAATGCCATCGCGCCGGGCAAGACGCCGCTCTCTTCCATGAGCCCGACCATCGTCACCAAGGACGGCAAGGCGGTGATGGTGGTGGGCACGCCGGGTGGCAGTCGGATCATCACCGCCACCTTGCTGACCATGCTCAATGTGATCGACTACGGCATGAACATTCAGGAAGCCGTCGATGCGCCGCGCTTCCACCAGCAATGGATGCCGGAGACCACCAACCTGGAGAAATTCGCGGTCAGCCCCGACACGCAAAAGATTCTGGAAAGCTGGGGCCATAAATTTGCCACCCCCCAGGACGCCAACCACCTCGCTGCCATCCTGGTGGGCGCGCCGTCTCTCGGCGGCAAGCCGGTAGGCAACAACCGCTTCTACGGTGCGAACGATCCACGGCGCAACACGGGACTGGCGCTGGGCTATTGAAACGCTGAGGCGCTCCGGGGCAGGGGGGGGATCCGCTGCTCCGGTTCGACGCCGAGTCTGGCGATCATGGGAGGGCCAAAACGGATGTGAGTACGGATGCGAAGTGTTATGTTATAACTAAGTTAAACATCATGCTTCGAGCTCGTATTTCCTCATGACCACCTCGCTTCCCGACGTCGCTTCCTCCGAACCGTCCTACACCTCGCTGCCCCTCGATTGGGTCGGTATGCAAGGCATCGACATTCCCTTGAACCTGGACGAACCGGGTATTGCTCACCTGGTGCATGCCTTGGCCGATCTGCAGGTGGACCTGCCTGTCCCGCAGATCAAGGGCATCCACATGTCGCGGCTGTACACCTTACTCGACCGCTTTGCCGAGCATCAGGCGGTCAGCCCGGCAAGTCTCGCCGCGCTACTGGAATTGATGGTGGCCAGCCATGCGGACTGCCATTCGACTCGGGCGCGATTGCGCCTGGCATTCCAGTTGCTGTGCAAACGCCCCGCACTGGTGACGGAGGGCCTGAGTGGCTGGAAGTCCTACCCGGTGACGGTCGATGCGCAGTGGCAGCAGGGCGCTCTGACGTTGGAGGTCAGCGTCGATGTGACGTATTCGTCGACCTGCCCCTGTTCGGCGGCGCTGTCTCGTCAACTCCTGGAACAGGCTTTCGTCGCACAATTCGGTGCGGGCCCCGTGGACAGCGGGCAAGTGGCGCAGTGGATTGGCCAGCACGGCTCATACGCGACGCCCCACAGCCAACGCAGCGTGGCGCGGGTTCAGGTGCCGGTGCATCCGCAGGCAGACCGCCTGGGTTTGCTCCCGCTGATCGAGCTGATCGAAGACGCGCTGGGCACCCCTGTACAAACGGCGGTGAAACGCGCCGATGAGCAAGCCTTCGCGCGGCTCAATGGGCAGCACCTCATGTACGTCGAAGATGCGGTACGTAAGGTGCAACAGGCCTTGATCGGCAAGTTCCCCGTTAGCCACGTCTCGGTCGTTCACCGAGAGAGTCTGCACCCTCACGATGCCGTAGCTTCCTCTTCCATGCGCCCGGTGCGCAACGTTCAACCTGACGCAAAGGGGCGCTGGGCATGACGTCCGTTTCATTACCGCCTGTCGACGCCCCGCTGAACCTGGTGCATCAGGCTCGCTTGCAGTCCATCGACGCGCTGCGTGGGTTGATCATCCTCTTCATGTTGCTGGACCACGTGCGGGAGACGTTTTTTCTACATCATCAGGTGACGGATCCGATGGACGTCACCACCACCAGCGTCGCGCTGTTTCTCAGCCGCACGTTGGCGCATTTCTGTGCGCCGCTGTTCGTTTTTCTGACGGGGCTCTCGGCCTTCCTATACGGAGAACGCCATCGGAGCACGGGTGAGGTGGCGCGCTTTCTGTTCGTTCGTGGACTGGTGTTGGTCGTGCTGGAGTTGACGCTGGTCAATTTCGCCTGGACGTTCGAGCTGCCGCCCTCGGTGATCTACTTGCAGGTGATCTGGGCAATCGGTCTGAGCATGTTGGCGCTGTCGGTGCTGGTGATGCTGCCTCGCGGCTCGGTTGCCATCATTGGCATTGCCATTCTTGCCGGTCACAACCTGCTGGACAGCCTCCACTTCGGCCCGGACAGTTGGATGCACATTCCATGGGCAATCCTGCACGATCGTGGTTGGATCGAGATCACCGAGGGACTGCGTCTGCGCACGTCGTATCCCGTGTTGCCGTGGATCGGTGTCATCGCGGTGGGCTACGCGGCTGGGCCCTGGTTCGCCAGAGGCGTCGCGCCGCAAGTCCGCGAAATCAACCTGATCGCCTGGGGTTTCGGGTTGTTGGCGGCGTTTCTGGTACTGCGCAGCTTCAACGGCTACGGGGAAAAGCCATGGGCCCCAGGGGACACCACGACCCAGACGCTGATGAGCATCTTCAACATCACCAAATACCCCCCGTCGCTGCTATTCATTTGCCTGACCCTAGGGGTGGGCCTGTTGATGCTCGCGTGGCTGGAGCGCGGGAGCGAACGCCGCTGGTTGAAACCGCTGGTCATCTTCGGGGCTGCGCCGATGTTCTTTTACCTGCTGCACCTTTACGTCCTGAAGGTGCTGTACCTGATCGCGGTGGCCATCTGGGGGACGACCCAAGGCCGCTATTTTGGCTTCGACTCGGTGGCGGCGTTGTGGCTGTGCGCAGGAGGGCTGACGGTCGCGCTGTTCCCCGCGGTTCGCTGGTTCGCTGCGCTGAAAGCACGACGTCGGGACATCGCCTGGTTGAAATATTTTTGAAAGGGGGCGCCCGGTGAGCCGGGCGCACGGCAACCCGCAGGACTAACGACGCTGAAGGCTGCGCTCCATGCGTGCCAGGGCTTCCTCGAGCATGGAGCGTGGGCAGCCAAAGTTCAGGCGCACGAACTGGCCACACTCGGCGCCGAATTCCAGACCATCACTGAGTGCGACGCGGGCGTGCTCCAGGAAAAACTGCTGGGGATGCTCGATGTCCAGTGCCGAACAGTCCAGCCAGGCAAGGTAGGTGCTCTGCGGGAGGTTCATGCGAATGCCCGGGAAACGGGTCTGGAGGGCTTGCGCCAGGTAATCGCGATTGTCCTGCAGGTAGGCGTTGACCTGCGCCAGCCAATCGGCACCCAGTCGGTAAGCGGCTTCGGTGGCTTCCAGTCCCAGCGCGTTGACGCTGTCTACCAGGCCCAGGCGACCGTTATTGAAACGTTCTCTAAGGGCCGCGTTCTGCACCACGGCGAACGCCGTTTTCAGCCCGGCGATGTTCCAGGCCTTGCTGGCAGACATCAGGGTGATCGTGCGCTCGGCGATCTCGGCGCTCAGCGATGCGATTGGGGTATGTCGACGCCCGTCGAACAGGATATCGGCATGAATTTCATCGGAGACGATCAGCACGTCCTGCTGCACGCAGGCCTCACCGATGGCGCGCAACTCCTCAGGTTCGAAGACTTTGCCCAGCGGGTTGTGCGGGTTGCTCAGCAGCAAGGCTCGGGAACGAGCCAGGCCACGCTGCAAGGCCTCAAGATCGGTAGGGTATTCGCCGTTGGCATCAGCCCGAAATGGCAGGTCGACGCGCGGCAACTTCCAGTGTGCCGGGGCGTGCAGCAGCGGTGAATAGTTGGGCGTCTGCACCAGCACGCCACCGCCAGCGGGCACCAGAGTGTTCAGCGCCATGTTCACACCTGGCTCGACGCCGGGCAGAAAGACCAGATCCTCAGGCTCGATGACCCAGTCGTAGTGGCGAGCGAGATGGTCCACCAAGGTCTGGCGCAAACTGTCCTGCGCGACGCAATAGCCGAGCAGGGGATGCTCCAGGCGGTTTCTCAGCGCCATCACGATCGGTTCGGCCACCGGGAAATCCATGTCGGCCACCCACATGGGCAACACGTCTTCCGGGTATTGGCTCCACTTCTTGCTGCCGGTGTTCAGGCGCTGGTAAACGCTGTTCAGGTCCATGCCGAAAACGGTCTCGAAAAAAAGAGCCGCGATTGTGCCAGAGACCGTCCGGCAACATCACCCATTTGCTGCGTCCGCCTTACCAGAATGGGCTCGAAGTGCTGTTCAGCCGCTCACTGATCACGGCAATGGCCTTATCCACGTCGGCGACCTCCGTGTAACGGCCCAGGCTCAGTCTCAGGCTGCTGCCGGCCAGCTCTGGCGACAGTCCCATCGCCAGGAGCACGTGGGACGCGCCGCTGTGGGCGGAGTTGCACGCCGAAGTGGAAGACACCGCCAGGTCGCTGGCCAGGCTCAGGGCATTGAAGCCGGGCTTGGCGACGCACAGGTTCAGGGTGTGCGGAATGCGTTGGCGGGCGTCGCCGTTGAGGCTGACCCCAGGCAGTTGCAGCAGCCCCGTGCGCAAGCGATCCGACAGCGCGGCAATCCGCTCGACCTCCGCCTGCATTTCGGCACTGGCCAAGGCATACGCGGCACCCATCCCGACGATCTGGTGCGTGGCCAGGGTCCCGGAACGCAAGCCCTGTTCGTGCCCGCCACCGTGAATCTGGGCGTCCAACATGCCCCGCGCCCGATCCCCCACATACAGTGCACCGATGCCTTTGGGACCGTAGATTTTGTGCGCTGAAAACGACATCAGATCGACCGGCAGCGCGTTCAGGTCTATCGCCACCTTGCCTGCGCCCTGTGCCGCGTCGACGTGAAAGAGTGCGCCGCGCTCACGGACCGACTGCCCGATGGCTGCAATGTCGGTCAACGTGCCCAACTCATTGTTCACCAGCATGAGTGACACGAGAAGCGTGTCGTCCCTCAGCGCCTGGCGGACCGCCTCGGGCTGGATCAGCCCCTGCGCATCGGGGTCGAGCCAAGTGACCGGGAAGCCTGCCAATTCCAGTTGACGCACGGTGTCCACCACCGCCTTGTGTTCGATGCGGCTCGTGATCAGGTGCCGCCGGGCGCCTGTTGCGCGCTGCGCGATCCCTTTGATGGCCAGGTTATTGGACTCGGTGGCCCCGGACGTCCAGATGATGTCGTCGGCCCCGCAGCCAACCAGTTCGGCGACCTGCCGACGGGCGAGCTCTACAGACTGACGCGCCAGGGTCCCATAGGCGTGAGAGTTGGACGCCGGGTTGCCGAAGGTGCCGTCTCGCCCCAGGCAACTGACCATGGCGTGAATGACGCGATCATCGACTGGGGTGGTGGCGGCGTAATCGAAGTAACAAGGAAGTGTGCTCATGGGAGAGAAATCCGCGCTGTCCGTGATGGGGAAAATCTTACGGCGGTCTGGCCGAAAAAAAATTGATTAATCCACGCTGATTGCCCGGCTAGTTAGAATAATTTCCTATTTGTAGGCATGATCTGGGAATATCATTCCGTTTGAGGCGCTTGTCTCGCTTCGGCGGCTCGCGTCTCAGCGCTCACTCCTTCGAGGTTTCTAGGGTCATGGACAAATTCGATCAAGCCATCCTCGGCATCCTGCAGGCCGACTGCACACGCGCTATCGCCGACATCGCTGACAGTGTCGGGCTGGGCAGCACGGCCTGCTGGCGCCGCGTACAAAAACTCGAAGAGCAGGGGATGATCCGGGGGCGCGTCGCGTTGCTCGAGCCCGCGTTGCTGAATGTCGCAGTAACGGTCTTCGCCGCGATACGTACCAACCAGCACAATGCCCAATGGCTGGAACGCTTCCACGACCTCATGGAAACCCTGCCCGAAGTGGTGGAATGCTATCGCATGGCGGGAGATACGGATTACATGTTACGTATCGTCGTGCCGGACATCGCCGGCTACGACGCGGTGTACAAGAAACTGATCCGCCTGGCGGGCATTACCGACATCAGCTCCAGCTTCGCCATGGAGCGGATCAAGTCCACCACCCAATTACCGCTGAGCTACGCCCCGTGAGGCGCGCGGTGAGGCGCATAAAAAACGGCAACCCTGGGTTGCCGTTTTTTGATCCGGGCGGAGCGAGCCGTTAAAAGCGCGCCTTGTCGATCCACTCCATCGATGTGCGCCAGATGCAGATCCCCAGAAAATACGCCGACATCGCCAGCCACAGGCTGAGCACCCATGAGCCGTTGTAGGGGTGATTGAGCACCAACAGAAAGCTGCACAGAAACCACACGGTGGTCACCGCGATATTGATCGGCATGAACCGCCGCACCCGGAAAGGGTGGAGAAACTTCATTCGGGTCACGGTAAGCAGCGCCAGGCAGATGACCGTGATGAACGTCAACCACGGCGCCGGTGAGAGGATGTACACACAGAGCGCGACCACGTTCCACGCCGCCGGGAAGCCTTGAAAGTAGTTGTCCTTGCTCTTCATCTCGGTATTGCAGAAACAGAACAGCGAGGACACCAGAATGATGGAAATGGTCAGCAGCAGCGTGTAATCCGGCAGTGGGATATAGCGGTAGATGAACAGTGCCGGGATGAAGACATAGGTCAGGTAGTCGATGACCAGATCCAGCACCGAGCCGTCGAAGTGCGGCAGCACGGACTGCACATTGACCTTGCGCGCCAGGGAGCCATCCAGCCCGTCCACGATCAGTGCGATGCCCAGCCACAGCAGGCAGGCCTTGGGCTGATTGTCGAACAGGGCGATGGTCGCCAGAAAGGCGAGGACGACGCCAGTGGCCGTGAAACCATGGGCGCCCCATGCTTTGAGCCAGGCAATACGTTGAATCGGGATCATGGACGGTCCTTCTGGAAATGAAGCCAGTCAGGTCGACGTCACCGCAGAGTGCCCTCGACCTGACCACAGGTGCAACTATCGACCGGCTGTGGGTCGATAAGGTTCACGTTAGACCCTTACACGGTAGCAGGCATGGGCCGGTTGGTGGACGGATTTTCTGCCGTCAGGAAGCGTCATCACGCGCACACTTCAAGCGGTCATTGGTCGGGTCGTGGCCAAAGCAGGCGATATGCTGGCCCCTCAGCAGATGCCGAATCGGCAGAATTCCAGCTTCGTCAGTAGGTTAGGCAAGGAACTGCATGCGATTTATCACCGGCTTTCTGATGTTTGCGTTATTGGCAGGTGGCTCAGGTAGCGCTTGGGCCAGGGATTTGAGCAAGCAGGAAAGAGACCTGTGCACGTGGGGGGCCGGCATCGCCGCCACGGCGCAGCAATACAAACTGGCCGGGCTGACGTTGTACGGTGCGCGAAACAAGTTGCAGGCCCGACGGTTTCCCCAACAATGGATGCGGATCAGCGCGCTGGGCATTACCGAACAGACCTACGACAGTCCCTCGCGTCTGCGACCCGAGAGCGTTCGGCAGGTGTATTACGAGGGATGCACTCGCCATGAGCTGGCGCGGCGATAGGCGGGACGGCGCCAACGAGGTCGAAGCGAGCGGGTTTGGCGCCATGGGGCCGTGTGTCCGGCCCCCATGACGCCCAGCTTCTCTCAGTGCGGCGCCCGAGGGATGGTTTTCAGCAGGTCGGCAGGGCTGATATGACCCACGACCGGAGCGCTGCCAGGCTGCGGCAGATTGAGGATGTGCGGCTTCATCTTGCCGATGATGTGCATCTCGCACGGCTTGCAGTCGAATTTCAGCGTCAGGACTTCATCGCCGTGAATCAATTGCATCGGTGCGACCTTGGTGCGCACACCCGTGACACCCTTGGCCTGTTTCGGGCATAGGTTGAACGAGAAGCGCAGGCAGTGTTTGGTGATCATCACCGGCACTTCGCCCGCTTCCTCATGGGCCTCGTAGGCGGCGTCGATCAGCTTCACGCCATGACGGTGATAGAAATCTCGGGCTTTCTGGTTATAGACATTGGCCAGAAACGACAGGTGCGCCTCGGGATACACCGGCGGCGGGCTGGTCTCTGCCTTGCGGCCGCCACGAGGGTGAGCGGCGACACGCGCTTCGGTGAGGGCTTCGATGACTTCGCGGCGCAGGGCCTTGAGTTGCGAGTTCGGAATGAAGAAAGCCTGTGGCGCGTCGAGCTTGACGTCAAGGGCGTGGTACTGGGTGGTGCCGAGCTGGCAGAGCAGGTCACGCAGTTGCTCCAGCGCCTGTTCCGGTTTGTTGGCGACGCCGAACGGGCCGTTCAGGAACACGCTGGCGCGGATACCTTCTTCGCTGATGGCGGTAAGGTCCAGTCGTTGCTCACGCAACTGAACCTGCCATGACAGCCCGACGCGGCGCTCCGCCGACGTTTTCAGCAGCGCCTGCTGCCAATTGTGGTCGAGGTTGCGGTTCAGCGGATGATTGGGGCGGGCCTTGTAGAGGTCGGCTGGCATTTCATTCGGCTCGACGCGATAGCGGTAGCGTTTCTCGCCGTCTTCCTCGAACTCGCCTTTGGGTTCGGCGATGTTCGCGCGAAAGCCCACCACTTCCCGCTTGATCAGCACGTTGAGGCCGTCGCCGTTGGTCAGCGGATCATGGGTGACGACCTGCAGATCACGCTTGCCCACCTTTTCCACGACGCCCACCGGCAGCCCGGTGAAGGTCGGGGTATCGAAGGCGCCGATGTCGATCTTGCGGTCGGTGACGAAGTAATCGGTGCTGCCACGGTGAAACGTCTTTTCCGGATCGGGCAGGAAGAAATGCGCCGTGCGCCCACTGGAGGCGCGAGCCAGGTCCGGGCGGTCTTCGAGGACATCGTCCAGGCGCTGACGGTAATAGGCGGTGATGTTTTTCACATAGCCCATGTCTTTGTAGCGGCCCTCGATCTTGAACGACCGCACCCCGGCTTCGACCAGGGCGCGGATGTTGGCGCTCTGGTTGTTGTCTTTCATCGACAGCAGGTGTTTTTCATAGGCGATCACCCGGCCCTGGTCGTCCTTGAGGGTGTACGGCAAGCGGCAGGCCTGGGAGCAATCGCCGCGGTTGGCGCTACGGCCGGTCTGGGCATGGGAAATGTTGCACTGGCCGGAAAACGCCACGCACAGCGCGCCATGAATGAAGAATTCGATGGCGGCGTCAGTGGCGTCGGCGATGGCGCGGATTTCCGACAAGTTGAGCTCGCGAGCAAGAACCAACTGGGAAAAGCCGGCCTGATCGAGAAATTGGGCGCGTTCCAGGGTGCGGATATCGGTTTGCGTGCTGGCGTGCAGTTCGATGGGAGGAATGTCCAGTTCCATCACACCCAGGTCTTGCACAATCAGGGCGTCGACGCCTGCATCGTAGAGCTCGTGAATGAGCTTGCGCGCCGGCTCCAGTTCCTGGTCGTGCAGGATGGTGTTGATCGTGGTGAACACCCGTGCGTGGTAGCGATGGGCGAATTCGACCAGCCCGGCAATGTCACGGACCTCGTTGGCGGCATTGTGGCGGGCGCCGAAGCTCGGGCCGCCGATGTAAATGGCGTCAGCGCCATGCAGAATGGCCTCGCGTGCGATGTCGACATCGCGGGCAGGGCTGAGCAATTCCAGGTGATGCTTGGGTAGGGACATGGCGTTCTAGTAGGTCTTCACGGTCAAGGCGCGCATTGTAGCGGCGAAACGTGTGACCGGCACCCCTGAGCTGCCCGATGGGCGAAGACTCCCGGTGCAAAAGCAGCCGGTGGGAATCGAAGACCTGCCCGCAGGCCTTCGATCGGTACTGCGTTCAGCGGGTGGCTGCCATGGCCGTCACTTCGACCCGCATGCCTTCGACCGCCAGCGCCGCGACGCCGACCGCTGCCCGCACTGGCCAGGGCTTGGCGAAAAAGCGCTTGTAGACGTCGTTGAATGCGGCGCGATCGGCCATGTCGGTCAGGTAGATGGTCAGGTGCATCACCCGGTCCAGCGAACTGCCTGCACGTTCCAGGGCATCCTTCAGTGCGCGCAGCGTGCATTCGCTTTGCACGGTGATGTCTCCCAGCTCCAGGCTACCGTCCGGGCGGGTAGGTACCTGGGTCGAAACCATGATGCCGCCGAAAGTGGCCACGTCGGAGGAAATGGAGTCTGCGTCGGGATCGGGGGTAAAAACAACGTCTTGAGTGGACATAAGCATCTCTTGCAGGGAAGGGAATCTGCGGCGCGCCCTTGTGGAGCGACACGGCGCCACCATCATACCGAGGTTGGACTGTCCTGCCGACCGACGGGGCGTGCACAGGGCCCGCCTGATTTCCCGCAGTCACTGATCGCACACGCGGATAGCCAAAGGCTTACACGCAGTTCAGCAAAGCGTCCGTTTACAGGGCTCAGCCATCGGAATAGATTGGATCCATCGACTGAGGCGCAGGGAACGCTTCAGAGGTCAGGGACGATCTGCCATTCGCCGGGAACGCTGCCGACAGGACGTTGGAATGGTTTTGATAGAAAAGAACCCGCTTCGGCGGGTTTTTTATTTTTGTCAGGCCTGCGGGCTGCGCTTCTGGGCACACGCGTGGCCTGAAGTATCGAAGGCCAGCTCAGGCGCCATGCCGTGATGTGTGTCGGTGAGGCGTGCAAGGATTTCAGCGTTGCCGCGGCGTCGATCGGCCCCTGCCTCGTCACTGGCAGCGTCCTGACAATCAGCGGGTCCAGCCCCCTCCGGTTCGGGAAAGCGCTGCGTCGGAAAACCTCATTGCGGCCCCTGTGACCTTCTGAT
Source organism: Pseudomonas sp. GD03842 (assembly GCF_029841165.1). Lineage (NCBI taxonomy): Bacteria > Pseudomonadati > Pseudomonadota > Gammaproteobacteria > Pseudomonadales > Pseudomonadaceae > Pseudomonas > Pseudomonas sp. GD03842. The sequence goes on from NZ_JAOCEA010000010.1 coordinate 139,981, forward strand.
ATACCGGCTCCGTAGCTGTTAAGACATCGAGACAGCGTGATGGGATCGAGGTCCTCAACGTGAACAAACCGTCAAATTCCCAGCTCTCGGTGGAGGAGCTCAATGCTATCGCCGAGATCGAGGCGACCACCAATATCTTGAAGCTGATCGTGCGCCTGACCGGCCTGCGGTTCGCCGCAATCGTGAAGTTCTGCGAAAACGACTGGGTCGCCTGCAGCGTCAACGACGAAATTTGCCTGGGTATCAAGGATAGGGAAAACTTCCCCCTTGAATATTCAATGTGCAGCAACCTGCTGGCGGACCCTTCCAACCTGGTAGTGGGTTGCGTCAGCCAAAGCCCGGCTCACAAAGGCAATGTGGCCTCTCAGCGCTATGGTTTCGAGAGCTCGATCTCGATACCCATCTTTCTTCGCGACAACAGCCTGTTCGGCTCGCTCTGCGTGCTCGATCCAGAAGCCAACCGGCTGGAAGAGCGCGAGGCGATCGATGTGTTGGTGATTTTTGCGAAGCTGGTGGGCAGTATCTTCCAGTGGCACTACGACCATTCCAACGTCCATCGGCATGCCGAAGCGGACATGGTCGTCTAAACCCGCTTGCACAGACCGCCTGAGGGTGGTCTGTGCCTTCCCACGTGCCGCAACGTCAAAGCGCGACGGGCTCAACGCCCATCACTTGGCCGCTCGGCTTACTCTTTAACGTCCATGAACTCCCTGGCCCAGTTCACATAGCTCTCGGGGAGTGTGTACGTGTGCGTCAGCTCGGTGGCGCTGAGGTTCTCCGTGCTGTGGGTCACTTTGCGCTGGGCGCGCAGGCTGTCATACGTGGCTTTGATCGCCGCGAAATAGGCGCCGTGCCCGGCCACCACGACGCGTACGCCCAGCTTCGCCAGCCGCGCGTAATCACGCAGGTCGGGGTTGCCGTAGGTCACCAGCATCAGCGGAACGGTGAGCTTCTCGGAAATCTGCTCCAAGTGCTCGAAATCCTTGATGCCCACCATGCAGATGCCGTCCGCTCCCGCCTTTTCGTAAGCCTGGGTGCGCTCGATGATGTGCTCGACCGACAGCACGCCCGCGTTGGTGCGGGCAATGATCGACAATTCCGGGTCGACGCGCGCCTCAAGCGCGGCCTTGACCTTGCCGATCCCTTCCTCGATGGAAATCAGGTCAGTGGATTTGCGCCCGAATTGTGCGGGCAGCAGCGTGTCTTCGATGGTCAGCGCTGCGACACCGGCCCGTTCCAGCTCTTCGACGGTGCGCATGACATTCAGTGCATTGCCGTAGCCGTGGTCGGCGTCGGCGATGAAGGGCAACTGGGCGACCCGTCCGATACGGGTGGCCTGCTCGACGAATTCGCTGAGGGTGATCAGGGCGAAATCCGGCGCGGCCAGCACCTGCAGTGAGGCCACGGAGCCGCCCAGAATGCCGACTTCAAACCCAAGGTCAGCCGCAATGCGTGCGGACATCGGGTCGAACACGGAGGCGGTTTCGACGCACGCGTCGGCAGTGAGCAATTCGCGGAATTTACGGCGCAGAGCGGTGTGGGACATTCTGGACATGCTGTTTCCTGAGATGGGTCGTCATCGAGACTGACGATCTACGCCTTTCATTAAAGCGGCGAGACTAACATGCGGAATATTCCGAAGTTATGTCGTTTTGGCATGCCCCATGCGCCAAGTACATAAAGCGCGCTGGGTGCTATCCCGTTGAGCAGCGCCCGCCTTGGTCGCACTAAAAATGTGCAAGACGGCCGGCATTTTGATGGAAATTCGACAACCTCAATACCCTCCAGGCATGCCCATGATCGGTGAAGCCAGGCCCGACCGCGAGCCATTCGGCAAGACGCGGGCAGCTCGAGTCCCCCCGAGGTTTCAGGACTGCACGCGTGGCCATCGCCACTGCGGCTCGGACAGGTGCAACGCGAAAAAATCCGACAGCGCTCTGATCTTCGCTGGCCGACTGCGGGCCGAAGGCGTGACGAAATACAGACCTCCGCGGGCCATGCTCCAGTCGGGCAGCAGCACCTCAAGCCGACCGTCCGCGAGGTATTCACTGGCGATGAATTCCGGCATTTCAGCAATTGCCAGCCCCTCCAGCAACACCGGTATCAGCGCGTCGGAATTGGTGACCCGCAGCGGGCCAGTGGGCATGACGTCTTCCTCCGAGCCATCGGTGTGGGTAAAGCGCCAGACCTGGCTACGCGCGCGGTAGGCATAGCTCAGGCAGGTACGGCTGGCAAGCTCCCGGGGATGGGAAGGATGGCCGTGCTCCGCGAGGTAACCGGGCGAAGCCACGGCAAGCTGGCGGACCGCGCACAGGCGGCGAGCGACGAGCGAGGAGTCAGGCATCACGGCAATTCGGAGCGCGGCATCGAACCCGTCGGCGATCAGGTCTACCGAAGCGTCGGACAGGTGCAGATCCACCGTGATTTCAGGGTACTGACGCAAGAGCTTTGGCAACAGGGGCGCGACCCAGCGCAGGCCGAAGGCCATCGGCACGGCAAGGCGCACCTGCCCGCGAGGTTGGACGGACAGATCCTGCGCCTCGCTTTCCAGTTCTTCGGCCTGGCAGTAAATGTCACTGGCCTTCGCCGCCATGCTCGATCCGAATTCGGTCAGCGCCAATTGGCGTGAGGTGCGGTTGAACAATCGTCCGCCCAGCCGCTCCTCAAGCCGGGCCACGGCGCGGGACACCGTGGGCACCGAGACACCCATCACCCGGGCAGCGGCGGCGAACGAGCCTTCTTCCGCTACTTTGGCAAACATCGCCAGGCCTTCGAAATCGGGAAGTCTGCTCATCTCAGTTCTGCAAGGGGGAGTTGCACGAGATTCTATTTTGCAAGGGGTCAGGCGTCGATGCGCGTGGCTGCTTTTTATGATGGCCTGCAGGCGTCGCATGCCACAGCCATGGCACGCGACGCGTCTGCTTGATTCGGCGGGCAGTGGGGCGCCAGGCACCTCAGGTGCGGAATTGCAGCACCAGCCCGTTGAGCCCCACCGCCAGTTGCGCCAACTCGCCGCTGGCCGCCGAGGTCTGGTTCGCTCCGGCGGAGGTCTGCAGCGAAAGATCGCGGATGCGGGTGAGGTTGCGGTCCACCTCGCGGGCAACCTGGGCTTGCTCTTCAGTCGCGGAGGCAATGCTGACATTGCGTTCGTTGATCTGCCCTATGGCCTGGGTGATCTGTTCCAGCGCCCGCCCGGCGGCTTCGGCGACATCCAGGCTGGCGCGTGCCCGGTCGCTGCTCTGGTCCATGGCCGTGACGGCCTTGTCAGCGCCGCCTTGAATGGAACTGATCATTTTCTCGATCTCGGCGGTGGACTGTTGAGTGCGGTGGGCCAATGCGCGCACTTCGTCGGCAACCACAGCAAAACCTCGGCCGGCCTCACCGGCGCGAGCCGCTTCGATGGCAGCGTTGAGCGCCAGCAGGTTGGTCTGGTCGGCGATCCCCCGTATCACGTCCAGCACGCCACTGATGTTTTGCACCTCACTGGCCAGGCCATTGATTTCGCCGGCGGTCGCAGTGACGGCCTGATGCAGTTCATGGATCACGCCGAGGGTTTCGTCGACGCGCTGCCGACCGTGTTCCGCCGATTCGCTGGATTCGCGGGCGGCGGCCGAAGCCAGTGCGGCGTTATGGGCGACTTCTTCGACCGCGGCGGTCATTTGGTTGATGGCCGTGGCGGCCTGGTTGATTTCATCGCTTTGACGTTGAATACCGCGCACCGAGTCCTCGGTCACGGCGTTCATTTCCTCGGATGTCGAGGCGAGCTGGCTCGAAGAGTGGCCAAGATTGGCCACGGTGCCGCGCAAATTGTCCTGCATCACCGACAGCGCCTGGAGCAGCCGACCGGGTTCATCGGCGCCGTCGAGTTTGATCGGCTGGCTGAGGTCGTTGTTGGCAATCTGCTCGGCCACGGCCAGGGCCCGGGCAATCGGCGCCACCAGGCTGCGGGTGAACAGGGCGGCCAGCGCGACGGTGGCCACGAGCGCGACCAGAATGGCCGCGATGGTCACGGCGCGTGCCTGCTCGTAGCTTTCATTGGCCTCGATGTCCGAATTTTCCATCTTGAGAACGGCCAACTGCGAAATGGTGGCGATATCGCTGGTCAGCAAGTCCGCAGCGCGGCTCTGCTCACCCGACGGTTGGGTCATCGCGATCAGGATGTCCTCTCGGTTCTGCGCCGCTGCCTCCAGGTACCGCGAATGCACCGCCAGGTAGGCGACCATGTCCGCTTCCATCTTGCGATAGGCTTCCAGGCCGCGCTCGGTGACCAGCAGCGGTTTGAGCCGCTTCACGTCCTTTTCCAGGTCTTCACGCCCTTGGGCGATCCGCTTACGCGCGCTCTCTGCACTGTCGGCCGTATGGGCGGCGCGCAGACCGGTATTGCCAAGGCGGATCATCAGCAGATCGGCCTTGATATCGGCAACGGTCATGAGGCTTGGCAATACATTGCTTTGCAGCGAATCGCGAGCGTCCTTCAAGCGCGCTGCCTGCATAAGCGAAAACAGGCCCACAGCGGAAATCAACAGGGCAAAAAAGCCGAAGCAGGCTAACGAGCGCGGAGCAATGTTCAGGCGTCTGAAATTCATACGGTTTGCCATCTGACGGAATGATGGCGCCATGATATCGTCATGCGGGGTCCTGCTAAAGGCATTTCGGCATTTTTATTGGCGGAAATGTCCCATATTGCTCGATGTTGGACTATTTCCAAGGCGCCGTTCGCCCTGGTTAGCCGTGGAGGTAACGGCAGGCCGCGAGTGCAACTTAGGCGTGGGGCGGAGCAGGGTAGACAAACCCTACGGGTGTGCTGCTACATTGGCGCGGTATCGATCCTAGGCAGGGCGCCGATTTCATGGGTAAGGATGCAGTCCCCCAACGGTAAGCGGTGGATCAATGCTCGAATCTCTCGCGAACATCAGGTTGGACCTGGAAAAAACGGCCGTCCATTTCGAAGAATTGTCTCAGGCGTTGGCTGGCCATCTCGTGTTCAGCAGCCACCGCGCGCTGAATATTCCGACCGACGACATCCCAAGCAAGATCAAATCCATCGACTCGGTGGCCGAAGTGCTGAGAGCCGCCGCCGCGAGAATGGGGAGCCCTGGCCCCTGACACCGTGCGCTACGGGTTGGCCGTGACTTTCAACAGTACGCGGGACAATTTGTCGATTGAATACGGCTTGTGCAGCAGCTCGAATCCATCGGTTCCGTAGCGGGTCAGAATGTGGCTGTAACCGGAGGTGAGTACCACCGGCAGACTCGGATACCGTGCGCGCAGCGTTTGCGCCAGTTCGACCCCGGTGACGCCCGGCATGACGACGTCGGAAAACACCACGTCGAATCGCTCGGCGTCGCTGTCGATCAGCTCCAGGGCTGCTGCGGCGGTGCGCGCCAGGGTCGGCCGGAACCCCAGTTCGGTAAGGGCCTGGATGGCGAAGTCGCCCACGTCGCCGTTATCTTCCACCACCAACACCTGCTTGCCTTGACCCTCTTCCAGCGACACGCCGGGTGAGTCGGTTTCCGCCGCCCGCGCCTCGCCGGCCACCCGGGGCAGGTAGAGGGTAAAGGTGGTTCCTTTGCCGATTTCGCTGGCGACTGCAATTTCACCACCGGATTGTTTGGCGAAGCCGAAGACCTGGCTCAAGCCCAGTCCGGTGCCTTCCCCCACGCCTTTGGTGGTGTAGAACGGCTCGAAAATCCGCTCCAGCTGGGTGGCCGGAATGCCCGATCCTGTGTCGGTAATCGAGACCGCGACGAAGGGCCCGGCTACCGCACTGTGTTCGCGAATCGCCGGGAGCGACTCGACAGCACGCACCGCGATCGACAGTTGGCCTTCGCCCTGCATGGCATCCCGCGCGTTGGCCGCCATATTGATCAGAGCCGTGTCGAATTGGCTCGGATCGGCGTTGACATGACACGGCGTGGGGTCGAGATCGATGAGGGTCTGGATCCGCGCGCCCGTCAGGCTGCTCATCATGGCGCTGATGGCCCGCACGTTGTCGCAGACGCTGAACACCTCCGGTTGTAACGCTTGTCGACGTGCGAAGGCGAGCAACTGGCCGGTCAGCCGGGCGGCACGATCGACGGTTTCCGAAATGGCGGTGACGTAACGTTGCCGACGCTCCTCGGTCAGGGTAGGGCGCATCAGCAGGTCGGTGGACGAGCGGATGACCGTCAGCAGGTTATTGAAGTCGTGCGCAACGCCGCCGGTGAGTTGGCCGACGGCTTCCATCTTCTGCGATTGGCGCAGGGCTTCCGCTTGTTCTCGCTCGACCGTGACGTGGCGTCCCGCCGCATAGACCCGGCTGTCTTCGAAGGTGCCGGTCCAACTGAACCACTTGTACGTGCCGTTCTTGTGGCGCAACCGGTACTCATACGGCACTTCCAGTGGCGCGTGGAAGATGCCCTCGAAGGCGGCAGTGGCGGCCCCGAGGTCGTCCGGGTGGGTGTATTCGGCAAAGGTCTTGCCGACCAGTTCGTGCTCCAGCCAGCCCAGTTGTTCCGTCCAGCGAGCATTGACCTCCAGCAGTGTGCCGTCGGGTGCCGCGATCACCAGCAGTTCCTGGGACAAGCCCCAGGCGCGATCACGCTCACGGGTGCGGGCAGCCAACGTCGCCGCCTGTTCTTTTTCCAGGGTCATGTCCCGCGCACTGCAGTAGATCCTTGCGCCTTCCAGCACAGCCACCCAGGCGAACCAGCGGTAGCTGCCATCGCGGTGTCGATAGCGATTCTCGAACCGGGACACCGGGCGGCCCCTGGCGGCCTGACTCAGGGCCGCCCGGGTCGCTTGCAGGTCATCGGCATGCACCAGGGTCAGCACGTTGATCTGCAGTTCCTCAGGCGACCAGCCCAGCGCAATGGTCCAGGCCGGGTTGGCGGCCTCGATGGTCCCGTCGGGGCTGATCACCGATAACAGGTCCGGGCTCAACAACCAAGTCCGGCTGCGCTCCGTCGCGCGCTCGTTGACCTTGGCTTCGAGTTCCGAGCTCAAATCGCGCAATGCGTCCTGACTGCGTCGCAGCCGAACGTCCGAGCGATGCCGTTCGATGACCAGCGCGACGGTTTGGGCGATGAGGGCAATGGCCTCGATGTCGCTTGCGGTGGGGGCGCGTGGCTCGGCGTAATAGACTGCGAAGGTGCCCACCACTGTGCCGTCTGCCGCCATGATTGGCGTCGACCAGCAGGAGCGCAAACCATGAGACACCGCCAAGTGCGCATAGCCGTCCCAGAGGGGATCGGTGGCGATGTCGTTGACGTAAACCGGTTGTCGGCGGGCGGCTGCGGTACCGCACGAGCCTATGCCCTCGCCAATGGCGATACCGTGGATCGCCTCGTTATACCGGCTCGGCAGACTCGGGGCGGCGCCATGCAGCATGTATTGCCCATCCTCGCTGAGCAGCAGCACGGACGCCATCATGTTGTCGCTCTGGGCCTCCACCGCGAGGAGCAGATCGCTCAAGACTTCGCTCAGTGAAAGCCCTGCCGCCAATTGGCCCAGCACTTTGCGTTCGCGCTCGATGAGTGCGACGGGAGAATACTGTCCACCCAGCAGACTGAGGTCGATGGAGGGTGAGGTGCCTGGCTGGTCATGCACGACTGATTACGCTCGACAGAAAAGATGATCGGATACTGGTCGCGCTCGGCGGCCTGATGGGCACCATCGAACGCCGGTGACCTGTTTACGGTGCCCCTTCAAGAACGGGCGCCAGGTTTGACCCGTTTCAACCGGCGAAGTGCCAGCGTGTGAAGGTACTGGCTGACCGCATCGTGGTGGGGAGCACTGATGTGATTACAGTCCAGCAGCCCCAGCAGATAACCTTCGGCCATCGCGTGGTAACGCGACACACTTTCCCGGGTGGTGCTGGTGTCGAGCTTGTGGATCAAGCCGTCGAGCCGGGCCCGGTGTTCCAGGGCCAGCCAACCGTCTTGCGGGGGTAGACCGGCGTCATCGGCGGTGTCGCCAACGCCATGGGTGTCATTCGAGGGCAAGGGCATGCAGAGTTCCGTGACAGATCGGCCATTCACCGGGAGGCACACGCAGCGCCCATTCGCGCCCACGCACACCGGAGTCTATTCCAAACCTGACCGGTCCGCCCCCTGTTCGTTCAAAGACGGTGCTCGCGCCGGTACTGCCCGGGCGATTTGCCATGAACTCGCTTGAAGGCAACGCCGAAGGCCGCGTCGGACAGATAGCCCAAGGACGCCGCCACCGCCCCGACGCTGTCGCCTTCGACGGTCAAACGTGTCGCTGCGACCTGCATGCGCCAACGGGTCGCATATTCGACGGGCGATTGGCCGACCTTTGCCTTGAACGACGCAGCGAAGCTGGAGCGAGACTGGCACGCCAGCGCGGCCATCTGTTCCAGCGTCCAGGCACGCTCGGGGGTGCTGTGGACCGCACGCAGCACGGCAGCGATCGCCGGGTCGCGTAAACCCGCCAGCCATGCCAGGTCGGTTGCGTCGGCGGTGCGAATGTGATGACGCAGCGCATGCACGAAGATCAGCCGCAGCAGGTCATTGCACAGCGCCACGGCGCCGGGTTGCGCCGATTGCCACTCTCTGTCCAGTTCGTCCAGCAGCCAGGCGAAGGAGGACGCGCCATGGGACTGCGCTCCGATGCAAACGGCCGCTGGCAGCAGGTTCAACAAGTCGAGCGCGGCCGGGTTGCTCAATGAAACGCTGCCGCCGAGGATTTCCAGGTCATCGCCGACCCCATAGCGGGCCGACAGGCCGGAACCGTCGAACACGTCCGACGCGTTGATCGCTTCGACGTCCGGCGCGCTGGCCAATACGAACGGCGTGCGGACGATGACAAAGCAGTCGCCAGCGCTCATCTGCCGAGGGGGGAGGCCGTCGACACACAACCAGCACTGCCCTCGCCGTACGACGTTGAACTTCAGTTCGATCGGCCTGAACCGCAGTGCCCAGCGACCTCCCGCCCTCAAACGCACGGAACACGCCGCGCGCAGGTGAGACAAGGCGAGCACGTCTGAAAGCGGGTCGGACAGGGGTTGTTGGATGATCACGATAGAAAAACGGACTATTTGAACTGTTTCGTCCGATGAGCGTAGAGAAAAATGCAGGCTTCCGCTACCCACCGAGAACCTGTTCATGAAAACGCCACAGCAACCTGTTTCATCACCCTTCAACGCGGCCAGTACCGCCGTCGATGTCATGGCGGGCGTCGACCTGGCCGGACGCCTGGCCATTGTGACAGGCGGTTATTCGGGGCTGGGACGCGTCACCGCGGTCAGCCTGGCGGCGGCGGGGGCCCGGGTTCTGGTTCCGGCTCGGGACACCCGCAAAGCCCAGGCGGCTCTGGCGGGCATCCCGGGCATCGAAATCTGGCCAATGGACCTCATGGACGCGCAATCCATTCAAGCGTTCTGCAGCCAGATCGTCCGCCGGGGCCAGCCGGTGTCTTTACTGATTCATTGCGCCGGCCTCATGGCGTCGCCACTCAAGCGAGACGCGCAAGGGCATGAGGCGCAGTTCTCGACCAATCACCTCGGCCACTTTCGACTGACCTGTGGCCTCTGGCCGGTGCTGACCGCCGCAGGGAGCGCGCGCGTGATCGCAGTGTCGTCGAGGGGCCATCAGTTAGCGGGGATCGATTTCGATGACATTGATTTCCGGCACCGCCCCTATGACAAATGGTTGGCTTACGGGCAGTCGAAGACAGCCAACGTGCTGTTCGCCGTGGCGTTGGACGAACGGGGGAAAGCGCGCGGCGTGCGTGCATTTTCGCTGCACCCCGGCCAGATCCTCACGGATCTGGGGCGACACCTGAGCCCGGAAGAGATCGCCGCATTCGATGTGTTCGATGAACACGGGCAGCAGAGGATCGAGCCGGAGCGAGGGCTCAAGACCCTGGAGCAGGGTGCTGCGACCGGGCTGTGGTGCGCCACCAGCGCAGCACTGGACGCAAAGGGCGGTGTGTATTGCGAGGATTGCAACATCGCGCCGGTGAACACCCGGGAGCAGGGACGTCGCGGCGTTGCCGAATGGGCCGTGGACGCCGACGCGGCACAGCGGTTGTGGAGGCTGTCCGAAGCGTGGACGGGGTTGAGTTTGTGAAAGGCGTGCAGAGGGCACCTGCCGGCGTGCAAATCCATACGGCAAGGTTGCAAGGAAACGTGTAAAACGTGCGCATCCCGAGAAGACGCGCGCCCATGACTGCCTTTCACCTCAAGCTGTTGATCACCCCCTTGCTGATGCTCTCCATTTCGTTGGCCGCAAAACGTTGGGGCACCCACATCGGCGGCTTGCTGTCAGGGCTGCCAGTGACGTCGGCGTCGATCATGCTGTTTTTGGGGCTGGAACAGGGGCCGAGCTTCGTTGGCGCGGCAGCGCCGGGCGCACTGGCGGGCGTCACGGCCATCCAGGCGGCCTACCTGGTCTATTTTGCAGTGAGCGCCAGAACGTCGGTGGTCGGTGGCTGCGTGCTCGCCTTGGGCGTCTACGCACTCGTGGCGTGGCTGATGAACCGCTGGGCAGGGCCGATGGCTGCCGTGGCGATCACGTTGTTTCTGGTCGCGATGATCGTCAGCATTACTGCGCCCGGCCGCAACCCGGGGACGGGCCGCTACGTCGCGACGCCACGCTGGATCATTCCCATGCGCATGCTCACGGCCACCGCATTGCTGCTCGCGATCACGGCAACGGCCCAGTGGGCGGGGCCAGTGGTCAGTGGCTTTCTCGCTCCGATCCCGGTCATCGCCTGGCCACTCGCGGTGTTCGCCCATGTGCAGGGTGGGCGGCATGAGTTGGCCGCCATTGTGCGGGGCAATGCCATCGGCGCCATTGGCGTGATCGGCTTTTACCTCACGCTGCAGGCGCTGGTCCTGCAATGGGGGGTTGTGCTGACCGTCGGCGCAGGCGTTGTGTTGGCCGTTGCGTTGACCGCGTTCGTGGCGAAAGTCGCGCCCAAGTAACCTCTGCGCCCAAGTAACCTCTGCGCGCGAGGAAGACGGCTGCGTGATCCAACAGGGGGAACCGCCGCCTGGCAGGGGCCGCTCGACGCTGCGCTGCTGTCAGCTCAATTGCTGCTCCACAGTCTTGCTCAGCGGCGAGACAGCCGTGCCGGTGTGCAGGGTGTCCGCCGGTTCGATGAGCACGATCCAGCATTCTTCTTCAGCCACCGGGTTATGCAACACACCGCGGGGCACGACGTGCATCGTTCCGGCGGGCAATTCAACCGTCCGGCCCCCCTCGTACTCGATCTTCAGGTGCCCTTTGACGACGTAGAACAGTTCGTCCTGGGTTTCGTGATCGTGCCAGACCAATTGCCCCAGCACCTTGGCCACTTTTACGTACTGGTCGTTGATCCGGGCGACGACTTTGGGTGACCAGTGCTCGGACAGGGCCTCGAAACTGCGGTGAAGATCGAACGATTCGGGAAACAGAGGGGCAGGCATATTTAGATCCATGTGAGGCGGATGGAGGCATCGCCGGGGTTGCCAACGGCAAGTTCAGACGATGCCGGGGGGATCGGGACGGCAACGGAGCGGACGTTCCGAGCCGATAACCTACCGATACAATGTCGATTACAAAATCGAATATCCTTAATGCCTGACATTACCGATGGTAATCCCGCCATGATCCGCAACCTTGATCTCACGCTGGTCCGCACCTTCGTCGCAGTTGCCGACCACCGCAGCATGACGGTCGCTGCCAACCTTTTGTTCATGACCCAGGGAGCGGTGAGCCAGCAAGTCAAACGTCTCGAGGAGCACCTTGGCTGTGTGTTGCTGCTGCGCAAGCCAAGGCACTTGGAATTGACCCACCAGGGCGAGTTGTTTCTGGCCAAGGCTCGCCGCTTATTGCAATTGAACGACGAGATTTGGGCCGACACGGTGGGAGGCCCACAGCGAGGGCATCTGCGCGTGGGGGCGCCCCCGGACCTGATCACAGCAATGGCGCCAGCATTGAAGGCTTTCACGGCGTCGCATCCGCGGGTGGAACTGTCGTTGAAATGCGCCGCATCGCCTGAGCTGCACGAGGACATTGAAAACGGCCACCTCGACTTCGCATTGATTGAATACGTGGCGAGTCACCCTCAGGGCGAGGTCATCCGCACTGAGCCGCTGTTGTGGGTGGGCAGCGCTGACAGCGATATCTGGAGAACCAGACCGCTGCCATTGTCGCTGGTGGACGAGCGCTGCGTGTTTCGTCCCGTGGTGCTGGGGGCGTTGGCCAAAGAGGGTATCGTCTGGCGCACCGTGTTCGAGAACCGCAGCTTCGAGGCGACGGCCTCCACCGTGCGCGCGGGGCTGGCGATCACCGCGTGGCTGGCCTCGACCGTGCCGGATGATTTGGTGACGTTGGGGGAGGCGGCGGGACTGCCCGCATTGCCGGAGTTCGCCGTGTGCGTGCGGGTATCGGCCACTGCACAACCCGTCGCCGAGGCATTCCGGGCGAGTCTGCTGGACGCGATGGACATACCGATCAGCGCTGCATGAGGGCCTCAAGGTCTGGTAATTTACGCACCGCAGTGGCGCCTCGCCCTCGCACTCTCCAGGGGCGACCCACCCATCACTCCGAGCGAGGGAGCAGAGATGAGCATTGAGCTCTACACCTACGACACACCCAATGGACGCAAGATCAGCGTTGCACTCGAAGAATTCGGGTTGCCGTATCAGGTCCGGATCGTGGATCTGGGACGAGGCCAGCAATTCGAGGCTGATTTCCTGGCGATCAGCCCCAATAACAAAATCCCCGCGATACGCGATCCGGACGGTCCGGGGGCGCAGCCGATCACGGTCTTCGAATCCGGCGCGATCCTGCTGTACCTGGCGGAAAAGACCGGACGCTTCCTCCCGCGGGACCTGGCCGAACGGGTTGCCGTCTACGAATGGCTGATGTGGCAAGTGGGCGGTTTTGGCCCGGCGCCGGGCCAAGTCCACCACTTTCTACAGCTTCCCGAAAGCGAAGCCCGGGACTACGGCGTCAAGCGTTTCAGCACTGAAACCCATCGCCTGTACCGGGTGCTCGATGCGCGCCTGGCAGCCCGCGAATACGTGGCGACCTCAGGTGAGCCCTCCATAGCGGATTTCGCGATTCTGGGCTGGGCTTGGCGTCACGAACGGCACCGCGTCTCGTTTGCCGATCTGCCCCATGTTGCCGCCTGGTATGAGCGGATGATGAGTCGTCCTGCGGTACAGCGAGGATTCGCGGTCAAACTGGCGTAAACGGAGCCGTCGTATCTTCGCGTCTCACGCTCAGGGGCATCAGCCCGTCAGGTAGTCCAACACGCCGTAGAACAGGGCGGCCCAGCCAAGGGCGGTGCCAAAAAAGCAGACAGCGATCGACCCATTGCTCATTGCAGCACTGCTCCGAAAGAGAAACATGATTGATGTCATTTTGATGCAGGAGTTCAGTCGCGTTATCACCCGCGCGGCGAGCTTCGTTCGTTCAGCAGGATCGCGCAGAAGGACGCAGAGAAAGATCGAACTGATCCTCGTCGCCACGCTCTCAGGGATACAACGAAGCGAAGCGCTGGTCGCTCATGAAGGGATGACGCCATGACCGAGTCCGTGACCGATGAACTGCCCTCAGATGAGCGCCTCAAGAGGGAAATGCATGACCGCGAATACCCGGTCGACGAAGATATCGCGCTGCAGCGCAAGATTTGGCGCTTCGAGCGAATAGGTTGGTACGGACTGCTGGCCGTCGTCGTGCTGACATTATTGGGCCTGTTTTCCCACGGGCCATTGAGTTCGACACAGGTCAGTAGCGCCCGCCACGACCTGGAGGTGAGTTACGAACGGTTTCACCGCAATGGCGCGACCAACACGTTGATCATCCGCAGCCATGGCCAGCCCGGAGCCGTGCATGTGCTCGTCATCGCGCCATCGTTGCTCGAAGGCTTCAGTGTCGACAGCCTGCAGCCGCAGCCTGTTCATTCATCCGGCTCCAGTACCGGGCTGCGCTTGACGGTGCAGGCCGATGCCCAAGGCGAGAGCGTCACTTACCTGGGTTTGCGCGCGGACGGCATCGGCCTGTATTCCAGCACCCTTCGCATCGACGGCGGGGGTGAGGTGCTGCTCAAGCAATTCATTTATCCCTAGGCGCTCGAATTCATCCCTTTCACGGGCGGCTACAACTTGCACAGAGGTCATGACATGGACGCAGTGCTGCGCGCGGCGGCGATCTACCTGGCGTTGATGGTGTTGTTCAGAATCTCGGGACGGCGAGCGCTGGGAGAGCTGACATCGTTCGATTTTGTGTTGCTGATGATCATCGGCGAAGCGACACAGCAGGCATTGCTGGGCGACGACTTTTCCGTGACCAATGCCGTGTTGGTGATCGTCACGCTGATTGCCATCGACGTCGGCTTTTCGCTGGCCAAGCGTCGGTCGAAGCGGTTGGGCAAGCTGATCGACGGCGGACCGACCATCGTCGTGGAGAACGGGGAATTCCTGCGCCATCGTATGCATGAAGCCCGCATTGAAGAAGACGATATCCTGCAGGCGGCGAGGCTGGAACAGGGGCTTGAAACCGTCGCGCAGATCAAATACGCGATTATCGAGCGCAACGGCAAGATTTCAATTATCAAGGCATGACGTATGTTCCCCGTGTTCATCCTGCCTACAAGCGCTCGGAAGTGGTCTGAGGTTTAAGTTCATCCCCAACTCAACGCTGAGGCAGCACAGTGCGCTTCCGACGAATAATACGTGCACGCACTCTTTCAGCGCTCATCCCGGGCGCACCTTTAAGTTCGCTGCACCGCTCATGAAAATGTTTTAACGGCGCGCAACATCGTGAACTACCATGGAGTGCCTGAGACAGTTTTTAAGTTGTAGCTAGTTGCCACTACTGATAAAACGGATAATGCCCGATGACGCTGAATCAATCGAAACATGCTGTCAGCAGCACTTCGATTCGCCTTGGGGACGCCGGCAGTACTGTCGAAGACAGTGAGCTCAGGTTTCGAGCCTTGGTCGCAGCGAGCAGTACCACGGTATTTCGCATGAGCCCCGATTGGCAGGTCATGCGCGAATTGACAGGAGGGGAACGGCTGGAAGCGGTCGGCCAGCCAGACCGCTCTTGGCTGGACACTTACCTGTTTCAGGACGACCACGGCTATGTGCTTGCCGCCATTGACCAGGCGATCGCTCGACGTACGGTGTTCGAACTCGAGCATCGGATCCGCCTTCCGAACGATGAGGTGGGTTGGGCCTTGACACGCGCTGTACCGATCTTCAATCAAGGGGGGGAGATCATCGAGTGGTTCGGGGCGTCCAGCGATGTGCGGGCGCGCCATAGTGCCGAGGAACAACTGCGGCGCTTCAATTCCCGGCTTGAAGTGCAAGTCCAGGCCGGCTCCCGCGATCTGATGGCGGCCGAGGCGCAGCTTCGGCAAATGCAGAAGCTGGAGGCGCTCGGTCAATTGACCGGCGGGGTGGCCCACGATTTCAATAACCTGCTGACGATCATCCGCAACTCGGCCGAGCTGTTGGGGCGCGCCGGTCTGTCCGATGACCGGCAAAAACAGTACCTCACCGGCATTCTCGACACAGCGGACCGCGCGGCTCGGTTGACGGGGCAGTTGTTGCGATACGCCAGGAAGCAGGCCCTCAAGCCGGAAGTATTCTCCGTGGCTCAGCGGGTCGAGCATCTCGTCGAAATGCTTCGAACCGTCGTCGGTGAACAGGTGACGATTGAGACGATCCACCCACCCGAGCCTTGTTTTGTGGAAGCTGATCTGAATCAGTTCGAGACCGCATTGCTCAATCTGGTGATCAATGCCCGGGATGCGATGCAGGAAGAGGGGACCATCACCGTCACGGTCGCCTCCCAGGACTGCGGCGGTGCTGGGAGCCCAGCTGCGCGGGTCCTCATTTGCGTCGCTGACGAAGGACGCGGTATTGAGCCGGATGATCTCAAACGTATCTTCGAGCCCTTCTTTACCACTAAAGAAACCGGCAAAGGCACGGGGCTGGGGCTGTCGCAGGTGATCGGTTTCGCACGGCAGTCGGGCGGCGAGGTGAGCGTCGACAGCCGGGTCGGCGAGGGGGCCACGTTCACGGTTTCGCTGCCTTCGGCGAAAGCGCCCCGTTCAATGCCTCTGCAGTTCGCGAGACACGCCACGCCGGCAACCAAGCGACAGATACTGGTCGTAGAGGATAATCCAGAGGTCGGCGAGTTTACCGTCTGCCTGCTCAAGGACCTGGGTTTTGGGGCACACCTTGCTTCTAACGCTGCCGAAGCCCTAGCGCTTCTGGACTCGGCAGCCCAGGACATCGATCTTGTCCTGTCGGATGTAGTGATGCCGGGCATGGGAGGACTTGAGCTGGGGGAGCTGCTCGCACTGCGCTGGCCCGGCAAACCGTTGATTTTGACCAGTGGCTACAGTCAAGCGGTGAGCGAGGACGCGCTCAGCAAATATCCGATGTTGAACAAGCCTTACTCGATCAACGAACTTCTCGGAACGATCAATAAAGTACTTCAGTTGTCGAGTGATAATTAGCATCATTCCGCCGGTATATGGCTCTTTGCCCCTTAATGAACTTCGGGCACCGTCTCGCTTTTTTCTGATCATTCCCTGCGAGTGCACTGGCCTGCAGTGCCGCTGTATCGCTATGAACATTGCTATTCATTTGAATGGCGTCTTATGAGGCAGCCATTTCAACGAGTGGTGTCCGCCGCTTATCAAAGGGCAGATGTTTAAAAACAATCAGGAATACGCCGCCCGTCCGTTAACTGTATGAAACAACGAACAGCCCATTAATCAGCGCAGTCATTAAAACACTTGCTGGCCGTTTCGGTGTTGTTCGCGAGGCGATCGCCCCGCGGGGGAATCGCCGTTCCGTTCTATTGTTCCAGGTATCAGGCGTGTGGAGCGCCAACGGATATCGAAGCCTTGGGAAGTCAATTCAATGCAACCGACGCAGCACTACCGAATCGATTACCTCTTCCATGGAAAGTCGGCATGGTTTTACCTCTGTGCCCCCAGGATGGATAACGCTGAAGCCTGGCACTGGGCTGCCGTGGACGCTGGCATGGCGGACATTCCCAAGTACCGCTACGACAAGGTGCCCAAGGTGTCGAAGCCCAAGGCTGAACGGCTCGGTATCGAGCAGGTGGTGTGGAAACCCGCATAAGGGAGGCGACAAGGCCGCGCGAGGTGCCTCCGCCGAGCTGAATCAGCGAACCTTTTCCTCTGGCTCGTTTCGTAACGTTTAGAAACAACTAACGAGATCGAGGGGCGCGGCACATGGACCTGATTCACCGAACGGCACATTATCGACCTTACAAATCGGCGGCAGGCGGGTGGGGGTCGGCCCGTTCGGTAATGAACATCCTGTGGCGGGAGCAGGCCTTGGTGCCTGCAACGCAGGCACTTCTGAAGCAAAACAAGCCCAAGGGCTTCGCTTGTGTGAGTTGCGCCTGGGCCAAACCGGGTGACCCCCATGCGTTGGAGTTTTGCGAAAACGGCGCCAAGGCGACGGCTTGGGAGCTCACATCGCGACGAACCGACCCCGGGTTCTTTCAGCGATATACCCTGTCCGAATTGCGCACCTGGTCCGACTACGCCCTCGAGCACCACGGCCGGCTGACGCACCCGCTGCGTTACGACCCTGCAACGGACCGTTATGTGGAGACGCCCTGGCAAGACGCGCTGGAAGCGATTGGCGCGCAATTGACCCGTCTGGTTCCGGACGAGGTGGTGTTCTACGCCTCAGGGCGTGCGTCGCTGGAAACCTCGTTCGTCTACCAATTGTTCGCTCGGGCCTATGGCACCAACAACCTGCCCGACAGTTCGAACATGTGCCACGAGAGCACGTCGGTCGGTCTGCAGGAAAGCATTGGCGTGCCGGTGGGCACCGTGACGCTGGCCGATTTCGAGCACACCGATTGCCTGTTTTTCTTCGGGCAGAACGTGGGCAGCAACAGCCCGCGCATGCTGCATCCCTTGCAGGAAGCGCGCAAGCGCAGGGTTCCGATCATCACCTTCAACCCCATTCGCGAGCGCGGGCTGGAACGCTTCGTCAACCCGCAATCCCCGACCGAGATGCTCGGCCCTGCGTCCACCGTCATCAGCACGCAGTACCATCAAGTCGCGATCGGCGGCGATACCGCCGCAGTCATGGGCATCGCCAAAGCACTGCTGGCCATGGACGAACACGCCCGACAAACGGACGCGCCCGCGGTCATCGATCATGGTTTCATCGCCGAGCACACGGACGGCTTCGGTGAGTTCATGAATCGGGTCAACCAGTCTGCCTGGCCTGAACTTGAGCGCCGCTCCGGGCTCAGCCGTAATGCGATGGAAGCCGCGGCCACCGTCTACGCCCGCAGTGAGCGGGTGATGATCGTTTACGGCATGGGCATGACCCAGCATCGGCACGGCGTGGAAAACGTCCAGATGCTGGTCAACCTGCTGTTGTTGCGCGGCAACATCGGCAAGCCCGGGGCGGGCATTTGCCCTGTGCGCGGCCACTCCAACGTGCAGGGTCAGAGGACGGTGGGTATCACTGAAGATCCCGCCAAGGTGCCTGGCGACAAGATCGAGTCGCTGTTTGGCTTCAAGGTGCCTGCGCACAAAGGGCTGGCCACCGTCGACGTCTGCGAGGGCGTGCTCAGCGGTCGCGTGAAGGCGTTCATCGGCCTGGGCGGCAACTTTCTGCGCGCGGTGCCGGATACGTCGCGGATGGAGCCAGCGTGGGAGGCTCTCACGCTCAATGTGGAGATCGCCACCAAGCTCAACCGCACGCATCTGTTCCCAGGCCAACAAGCCTGGCTGTTGCCGTGCCTGGGGCGCATCGAGGTCGATCGGCAATTGGGGGTGGAGCAGGTTTATACCACCGAAGACAGCACCGGATGCATTCGCGCCTGGCGCGGCAGTGCCGAGCCGGCCAGCGAACAGTTGAAATCGGAAACGGCGATCATCACTGAACTGGCCGAAGCCACGCTCGGAGATCGCGTGCGCGTCCCGTGGCTGCATTGGCGCAACGACTATGCGCTGATTCGTCAGGCGATCAGCGATGTCTACCCGGACATCTTCCACGACTTCGAGACGCGCATGTGGGAGCAGGGCGGGTTTCATCGGCCTCTGGGCGCGGCGCAGCGGCAATGGGCAACGCCGTCGGGCAAGGCCCTGTTCATTACCCCCAAAGGGCTGGACGAAGACGACGATGTCAGCGCTAGCGAGGCGGACCGCGATGTCATCCAATTGATGACGTTGCGCAGCAACGACCAGTTCAACACCACGGTCTATGGCTATGAGGACCGTTTTCGAGGCGTCAAGGGCACTCGCAGCGTGGTGTTCCTCAACCGTAACGACATCGTGCGCCTGGGTTTCGCACCCGGAGAGTGGGTGCGGCTGGTCACCGCGATCGACACCGACGTGCGCCGCGAAGCCGGTCCGTTTCAGATCATCGCCTATGACATCCCGACAGGGTGCGCGGGGGCCTATTACCCAGAGTGCAATGCGCTTATCCCGCTGGCCCATCACGCCGAGCGCAGCAAAGTGCCCGCCGCCAAGTCGGTGCCGATCCGGCTGTTACGGGCTGAACCGGATGCGCAGGCGCGCGAACGTGCCGTGCCCGAAACGGATCAGGTCGTCTGAGGGTGGGTCGTGGAACTCGCTGACTCGGCCCTCCTGGCCGCCCGTGGGCAGTTTGCACTGACGATCGGCTTCCACATCGTGTTGGCGGCTTTCAGCATCGGGCTGGCCAACTTTCTGATGGCGCTGGAGTTAGGTTGGCGGTGGGGCGGGCAGCGCCTGTACCTGGATTTGTATCGCTATTGGTCCAAGGTGTTCGCCCTGAATGTCGCCATCGGAACGGCGTCAGGGCTCATCATCGAATATCAGTTCGGATTGAATTGGTCACGGTTGGCGACTCAGGCGGGTGAAATCCTCGGGCCGATGATGTTCTACGAGGTCATGGCTGCATTTTTCCTGGAGGCCGGCTTTCTCGGCATCATGCTGTTCGGCATGAAAAAGGTCGGGCCGGGGCTGCACCTGTTTTCCACCTGTGCGGTGGCACTGGGCTCGGTGATCAGTGCGTTCTGGATTCTCGCCGCCAATTCCTGGATGCACACGCCCGCTGGCTACGCCATTGCCCCCGACGGCCGCTTTGTCGCTGCGGACTGGTGGGCCATCGTTTTCAACCCCTCCTTTCCGTACCGCTTCACTCACATGATGCTGGCGACGTTTCTGGCTACGGCCCTGTTGGTGGCGGGCGTGGCCGCATGGCACCTGTTGCGCAATGCTGAGGATATGCGCGCGCGGTTGCCTTTCTCCATGGCGCTGTGGGCGGTGGCGATACTGGCGCCGTTGCAGGTGATCGTCGGTGACCTACACGGCGAGCACACCCTGACCGTGCAACCGCAGAAAGTGGCGGCGATGGAGGGCTCGTGGACGCGCCCGGCACCGGGGGAGGGCGAGCCGCTGCGCCTGTTCGCGATCCCGGACATGGGCGAGCGGCGAAATCACTATGAGGTGGCGATCCCTCGTATCGGCTCGTTGTATCTGCGTCATGATTTCAGCGGCACGATCCGTGCCCTCGATGAATTTCCTCCTTCGGACATTCCGCCCGTACCGGTGGTCTTCTGGGCGTTTCGTCTAATGGTGGGCTTGGGCGTGCTGATGGTAGGCCTGGGCGTCGCCAGCCTGGTGCTGCGCTGGCGAGGACGTTTGTATCGCGCCCGTTGGTTGCATCGTTGTTGCGTGTTGATGGCCCCGACCGGTTTCGTGGCATTGCTCAGTGGCTGGGTGGTGACCGAGGTCGGTCGCCAACCTTTCACGATTTATGGCGTGTTGCGCACGGCGGACAGCGTGTCGGCGGTCGCTGGCAGCCATGTGGTGGGATCGACCCTGTGGATAGTGGCGTTTTACCTTGTCGTCTTCGGCATCGGACTGGGCGTCTTGCTGCGCACACTGAGCCGCCCCGTACGGGCAGACGAGCAAGGCCCCCAGCCGACCTTACCCCAGGAGATCGGTGCTTCATGAGGTGTGCGAATGGAAGCGCCTGACTGGCTGATCTGGCTGTCGGCAGCGGCGCTGGGGTTCTCGGTGCTCAGCTATGTGCTGCTCGACGGCACCGACCTGGGCACCGGTATCTGGCTGGGCCTGACTCGGGATGGCACCGAACGGCGTGCCATGGCGCTGTCCATCCTGCCAATCTGGGACGCCAATGAAACCTGGCTGGTCTTGGGCGGCGGGGGGCTGCTGGCGCTGTTCCCCAAGGCGTACGCGATTCTGGTGCCGGCGCTGTACTTGCCCTTTATCGTGATGTTCACGGCGTTGATCGTGCGGGCCATGGCCCTGGAGTTTCGCGATGAGGTGAGTCACCCACAGGCCAAGCGAAGCGTCGATGCGTTGCATATGGTTGCTTCGGTGCTGGCCGCAGCCTGTCAGGGCGTGGTCCTGGGTACGCTGGTGGTTGGGGTGCCGACCCAAGGGGGGCAGTTCAGCGGGACCGGCTGGGAGTGGTTCAATGCGTTCAGCCTGTACAGCGGTGCCGTGCTGGTCCTCGGTTATGGATGGTTAGGTGCGTGTTGGCTGAACTGGCGTTGTGTGGGGTCATTGCAGCAGCGCGCGAGAACGGTGATGGCTTGGCTGGCGCTGGTCACCTTGCTTCTCTTGGCAGCGCTGCTGCTCTGGACGGCCAGCCTGAACCCCTTGTATGAGGAGCGATTGAGCCACCACGGACTGCTGGCGGGGGCGGTGGGGGCGACAGGCATCCTCTACACAGGATTCTTCCTTGCCCTGCACCGCCGCCGCGCTTTCGCACCGCTGTGCTTTGCCTTGGCCGTTTTCGCAGGGGCCTTCTTGTTGATGGTGTTGACGCTTTACCCGTTCATCGTACCGCCAGTGCTGACGCTGACCGATGCCGCTTCGAGCCCCGCCAGCCAGCGGTTCATGCTCGTGGGTTTCGCGGTGCTGATGCCATTGACGCTGCTTTACAACACTTTCGGCTTTCGGGTGTTCAGCGGCAAGGTCCGACCGCTGGCCGACCGCTGAACGAGGCCGTGCCCGGCAGGCGCTCATTTAAGGCCCACGCGCCGACGCATCTCAGCAGTGATGGTCTGGCGGGTCTGCGCCATGTCCGCCCAGGGATCTTTATCCTGCTGGGCAAGGCGTTCATGCACGTTGCGGATATTCCAGAGATTGGCGCCTTTGATTTCGCTGACCTCTTCGCGATGGATCGGCACGGAGACCGACAAGCCTTCGCGCGTGCGCACCGAGTAAGCGCTGATGGTCGTGGCACCAAGCCCATTGCGCAGGTAGTCGATGAAGATCCGACCGACCCTGTTCTTGGGCCCGGATACCGCTGAAAAGCGGTCGGGGAGCAACGCCGCCATGTGCTTGACGATGGCGTGGCTGAACGATTTCACCGCATCCCATTCCGCTTTCGGGGTCAGTGGAACGACGATGTGAATGCCTTTGCCGCCACTGGTTTTGAGGAAGCTCTGCAAACCCAGTTCGTCGAGTACCGCCAGGGTCAGTTGCGTGGCTTCGACCATCGCTTTCCACGGCAAGGCTGGATCCGGGTCGAGGTCCAGGACGAAACGGTCGGGCCGCTGCAGGTCCGCCCTCACGGCGTTCCAGGTGTGCAATTCGACCGCGCTCATCTGCACCGCACCGATCAGCGCTTCGAGGTGGTTGATCAGCATCACCGGATGCCCGGTGTGTTCCTTGCCCATCGTCTCGATACCGGGTATTCCCAGGCGCTCGGCGTTCTTCTGGAAAAACAGCTCCCCGGTAATGCCTTCGGGTGCGCGCACCAGCGCAACGGGCCGCGCCTGCAATTGCGGGAGAATCCAGTCAGCCACCCGGATGTAGTAGTCGGCGAGTTCGCGCTTGGTCGCACCGCTCGCGGGGTCGATCACTCGATCCGGATGGGTGAGGCGAATCTTGCCGGAGGTGCGTGGGCCCGCCTTGTCTTCGAAATCCGACATCGAGGGTTCGGTGTGGGTCCTGCGCCTCGCTGTCGGCTTGCGCTTCGTGGCGTCGGGGACCGGGCGTTCCTCGGTGATACCGCGTGCGGGTTTGTCGTTACGTAAGCCTTGGAACACCGCGTGGCGAACTGAACCCTCCTGGGTGATCTGGGCAAAGGCCACTTCGGCCAGCAGGGTCGGTTCGAGCCAGTGAACGCCTTTGGCCTCGAACCCGGTGGGCGGATTTACAACGGCCGCATTGCGCACTTCCAGCGGCCTCAACTGGTCATGAATCGTTTTGAGGGTCGCGTGATTGAAGCCGGTGCCCACCTTTCCGGCGTACCTCAGTTCGCCGCTTTCGCTGTCATGCAGCCCCAGGAGCAGGGCACCGAACGCGTTTCGGGTGCCTTTGGGCTCCGTGTACCCGACGACCACGAATTCCTGGCGCCGTTTGCATTTGAGCTTGATCCAATCGTCGCTACGCCGAGAAACGTAGGGACTGCCGACCCGTTTGCCGATCAGACCTTCCATTTTCATCTGGCACGCGCTGTTGAGCAGAGCATCCGGGGTTTCACCGAAGTCTTCGGAGAACCTGAGAACGTCGTCCTCACGGGCCTCCAGGACTTGCGCCAGGGCCGCGCGACGCTGTTCCAAGGGCGTCTCGCGCAGGTCCATCCCATTTAGAAACGGGAGGTCGAAGAGGTAGTAGACAATGTTGCCGCTGCGGCCGGCCTCGAATGCATTTTGCAGCGCCTGAAAGTCCGGCACGCCGTCTTCGTTGGCCACCACCATCTCACCGTCGAGCCAGGCGGACGCCAGGCCGAGCGCGGCAATCGCTTCGGCCTGGCGTGGCATTTTGTCGGTCCAGTCGTGGCCGTTGCGAGTGAACAACTGCACAGCGCCGTCTTCCACCCGGGCCATGATCCGGTAACCGTCGAACTTGATTTCGTAACGCCAGTCACCGGCGGGAGCGGACTCTACCAAGGTCGCCAGTTCCGGCTTTAGGGTGTCAGGCAACGCGGCGGGTCGGACATGGCTGAGGGCCGTGCTCTTTAGTGGCTTGCGGGGTGCCGGCACCTTGTCGACGGGTTTCGGCCGCGCCGCCTTGCCACCGCGCTTTCGGGGCACCAGCGTTCGGTCACTGAGCACGCTGTCAGGTAACGCCTTAACCACGTCGTATTGGGCTTCGGGACGGGCGAATTCATCTTGGTGCTTGATCAGGAACCACTGTTCCTGTTTGCCGGGCATGTGGGTCCTCACCAGGTTCCAGATGCCGTTGAGCTTCTCGCCCTGCAGTTCGAATTTGAGTCTGCCTTTCGCATAACCCGCGAGCGGATCGCCGAGTGGCCTCCAGACCCCGCGATCCCAGACGATCACATCACCGGCGCCGTAATGGCCCTCGGGAATGTGCCCCTCGAACGAGGCGTAATCGAGCGGGTGATCTTCGACATGCACCGCTAGCCGCTTGGTCTGCGGATCCAGCGATGGACCCTTGGGCACTGCCCAGCTTTTCAGCGTCCCTTCCAGCTCCAGACGAAAGTCATAGTGCAGTCGGGTGGCGTCGTGTTTCTGGATACAGAACTGAAGCGCATGCGCCTCGGCGTTCTTCTTCGAGCGTGCGTCCGCGGTGTGCACGCCGGAGGGTTCCGGCGTGGCGACGAAGTCACGTTTGCGGTTGTACTCGTCCAATGCCCGGGTCATCGATGGGTCTCCCTTACGGCTGGAATACCGCCCGCAGGCATTCTTCCTTCTTGTGTTTGAACAGCGCGTAGCCTTCCACGGCGTCTTCGAGCTTCATCGGATGGGTCAGCAGGTAGGCCGGATTCAGCTCGCCGTTTTGGATGTGTTCGAACAGGCGTTGCGCATAGCGCTGGCCAGGTTGCTGGCCCGACCGCAGAGTCAATGCCTTATTGACGATGGCGCCCATGGGGAATTTGTCTAGCACGCCGCCATAGACTCCGACCACTGACACCGTCCCGCCTTTGCGGCAGGCGCGGATCGCCTGTCGCAGCACCGTCCCGCGTTCGGTATGAAGCCGCAGCATCTGCTTGGCTTTATCGTAGGCGTAATCGAGCTCGGTGCCGTGGGCCTCCATACCCACGCAGTCGATGCAGCGGTCAGGACCGCGCCCGCCGGTCAGCTCCAGTAAGGCCTCATGGACATTGGTGGTCTCGTAGTTGATGGGTATCGCACCGCCGGGGTTTTCCGCCAAGCGCAGACGGCTCTGGAAACGGTCGATGGCGATGACCCGTTCGGCGCCTAGCAGGTACGCGCTGCGAATCGCCATCTGGCCGACGCCGCCACAGCCCCACACCGCTACCGTGTCGCCAGGCTGGATGTCCGCATTGTCAGCGGCGAAGTAGCCAGTGGGAGCGGCATCGGAGACGAACACGGCTTGATGATCAGTGACGCCGTCCGGCACCACGAACAGGTTGGTGTCGGCGAATGGCACGCGGATATAGGTAGCGTGGCTTCCGGCATAGCCCCCGAACGCGTGGCTGTAGCCGATGATGCCGCAGCACGGCTGCCCGTATGCGATGTCGGTGGCGCTGGGGTTGGGGTTGGAGTTGTCGCAACAGGAAAAGTCGCTGCGGCGGCAATGCTCGCAATGGCCGCAGCCGATGATGGAAATGGTGATCACGCGGTCGCCTTTCTTGAAACCGGTGACACCCGCGCCGACTTCCACCACCTCGCCGAGGAACTCGTGACCAATGATGTCGCCCGGCTTCATCGCCGGCACGTAGCCACCGAGCAAATGCAGGTCCGACCCGCAGACGGAGGACAGGGTGACTTTGATGATCGCATCGCGAGGGTTGAGGATCGTCGGATCCGGTACGTTATCGACTTGCAGATGGTTCGGGCCTTGCCAGGTCAATGCACGCATCACACACCTCCTTGCTGAACGGCGACACCGGTCTTGACCGTATCTTCTTCGCCGGATGGCTCGTTGTGACCGCTTCTAGAAGGCTCACCGGCGGATGAGGGCATGTAGAAGCCATCGCCCCCTGGTTCGGGGCGCATGTCATGGGTACTGACCTCACCGGTCTCCAACTGTTGCTTGATGCCATGCAGCAGATTCAAAAGCGCTTTTTCGGTGAACAACGACAACGCCGCGACGATCGCATGGCCGAGTTTCCCGAGCAGCGGCTTGCCGACGATGATCACCTTCACCTCGGTGCCGCGATCGGCGGGAGCCTCTTTGAAATACACCGATACATCATGTTCCCAACGCGCCCCGGCGCCTGTGCTCCATCGCAGCAGATCGGACTGCTCCTCGACGAGTGTCAGCGTCCAATGGATTTTCCGGCCGCGGGGCGCGTGAGCGGTCCACACCCAACGCTTGTCGCCCAGCGCCTCGACGTGGTCGATCCAGGACACCAGCGGTGCGACATTGTGCGGATCTCGAATAAAGGCCACCACCTCGTTCAAGGGTTTGCCGATGGTGATGCTGCGGGTGACGGCGTTGCTATGGGGCCAGCCATGGTCGCGGTCGAACGCCTCCTCATAGGGCGTGGGTGCGAGGGCTGATTTGACCGGGCAGTGCCCGTAGGCGCCCCTGACGACACCGTACAGGCCAAGCCCGGCCTCCATGGCACCGCTGAATCCGCCACGGCGCAGGCCGTCGAGCAGCACGGCAGCGCCCGCCACCAGGGAGACGGTGCGCTCCGTGGCAGGCAGGCGTGTGGCTTGTTGGTCGGGATGTGATCGGGTTGCAACCAAGCGTGAATCGTTCATTTGTCTGTCCTCTCGTCTCTAATAGACGGGGTGATCACGGAGCGAAAATGCGACGCGATGAGGGGTAGAAACGGGTGGGCAGAGAACGGTTCAGGCTTTTGCAGGGTAGAGAGACCAGTGGACAACCGAAGGCCGACAGGGCCGTTTGGCGAAGCTAGGCACCGTAAACCTGCGGGCCGAAGAGAGGGGCTGCCGACAGCGGCGACAGCCCGTTATGGGTCGAGCGTCGGGTGATCAGCCTTTGCTGTGCTCTTCGGAAGTCGGCGGTTCGGCGATACCACGTGGGCCTGCGATACCCCAGATGACCAGTCCCACGACGGGGAACACCAGGATCAATACCGTCCACCCGATTTTCGTGCCAGATGCCTTGGAGGAGCGCCACACGCTGGCAATTGCCCACAGGTCGACCAGCAGCACGATGATCGAGATACCGATTGAAAATACGCTTTCCATGTCCCATTCCTCGTCTTGACGTTGATTAGCTTGGCCTCAGGGCCCTTGTGGGGTGGAGCGAATCCGGGGCAGATGAGTTCACTCCGATGCCGCGGTCAGGGATCAACGGTGCGAGATGGCAGGCCGTCGTCTTGCGTGGCTTCGGCCAGGGTGGTCAGCGTCTGTTCCATGTCGCCGATGGCAGTCTCCAACTGTTCGAAGCTGAGCATGAGGCTTTGTCGGGTATCCACCGTCTGGTGGCCGCTGAGCTGCTTCGTTTCGGCCAGTTGCTGACGTTCCAGGATCTGGATCGAGCCTCTCAGTGCCCGCAACAGTTCAGCGATGTCGTGCAAGGTGTCACGGCTTGACTGGCTCATGAGCGGCTCCGTATCAGCGCTTCTGTTCCGACGACGGCTGATCGGGCTGTTGCATCTGCAAGGATGGCTTGGATTGATCCTTCGCCTTGTCGCGGTTGTGATCGTTGTCGAAACAGCCAGAAAAGCTCAACACACAGCAAAGCCCTGTCACGGTGAAAATGATTTTTCCCAGCCGGGCGGTGGCTGATGCCCGATTTGAACGGCTCATGTTCATGATTGCTCTCCACTCTAAGAAAGACGCGCGGTCGCGCATGCTTCATGGGATTGGCTGAAAACGGCGCATGTTTCCAGCAACCCCTTGGAAAGTGATGGGCGGTTGAGTTGTCGAGCGATTTGCACACAGTGCAGCCCACCCGGCGCATCAAGCCGTGGGCTGCGTGTCGAGACGGTCGGGAGGGACGATATTCGCCCCGAACGCCCACGTAGCAGGTCAGGCCTCGCGATGCGGGGAGGGCGCGCTATCTGCCATTTGGGTGGCAATCTGGCGATGGCGCTGCACCACTTCGCTGATGACGAACGCCATCAGTTTTTCCACGAACCCAGGATCCAGGCCCGCTTCTTCGGCCAGCGCGGTCAGCCGCTCGTACTGGCGCCGTTCCCGATCATCGTCAACGGGCGGAAGACGATGCGTAGCCTTGAGCACGCCCACTTGATCCGTGCAGTGAAAGCGCTCGGCAAGCATATGAATGAGTGCTGCATCAATGTTATCGATCGTCTGCCGGAACATCGTCAGTTGGTGGGTAACGTCAGGTGTGTTCATGAATCCCTCATCGAAACGGTTGGCAGCGCCTCGCGGTCCAGGGGCCGCACGGGTGTGCGGTTCCCTTGAATGCCGCATGCCAGGACTGCTGTACAGCGGAGAGACAGCGGGCATCCACACGCCCGAATGTCCGAATCTTTTACAACCTACTAGAAGGTAGGCATCACCGCAACCACGATCGAAATCACAGTTGAGGCTTCTGGACCTGGCTTTTTACAAGGGATTCAGCGGTTAGCAGAAGTGATGACGTCAAAGCAACCGGCTTGACTGTGACCCTACTAGAAGGTAGGTTGCGCCGTGTTGTGCGGTGTTAACGAGACGTTGAAGTCATCGGACTGTCAGGCAGGTAAACCCGCCCCCCGATGTACGCATCCGATCACCGGAAACGCTTAAACGAATACAAAAATCAGGGCGAAACGGGAGAGCGGTCATGAAGCTGAGATACATGGCAGGGGTTGTAGGGCTGTGCTGCTCTATGGCATGTCTGGCGGACCTGCGGCCGCAGTCAGCGGCGCAACTGTGCACCGCATTGAACGACACGCAACTGCGCGCCAATGAATGGACCGCGCGCAAAGATGGCCAGGAAGGTTGCAGCAGTGGCGCGAGGCCCGTGAAGGCCGATCGGGTCGATGGCAACACGATCTCGTTTTCCGCAGAGGGGGCCGAGGGCATACCCCGTCGCGTCAAGTTGGTGCTGAATGTGGTCCTGCCGTCGGACGAGGACGCCGCGCGACGAGAACTGATCAAGGCCACTAAACGCCTTTCGGTGCGTGCACTGGGCCTGTCCATCCCCCATGCGTTCGACGAGGCGATCCTCAAAGGCACGCCGATCAACCTGGCAGTGGGCGACGGCCATGCAAGCCTGACTCGAACGGTGGTCAATAAACAGAATTATGTCTTGTCGGTGGTGATGGAATGAACGAAGGTCCAAAGCGCTGATCTGGGAACTTGTCAGCAGGCTGTGCAGACAGACAACAACCCACGGTCGCTGATAGGAATAGGCAAGACTTGCAGACAATTCCCCATGGGCAGCGCTGTCGGAGTGATTGACACTGAGGCCTCACCCATCATGAGGATTCTGTCATGAGCGACGTTAAAACCTTGTTCATCACCGGCATCAGCAGCGGCTTTGGCAAAGCGCTGGCCGCCGAGGCCTTGGCGGCCGGGCACCGGGTCATCGGCACTGTCCGCCATAAGGACGCCCTGCAAGCGTTCGAAGCGCTGTCACCGGAACGGGCCCATGGGGTCATTCTGGACGTCACTGATTTCGAGCGGATCGATGGCGTGATCGCTGAAGTCGAGGAGCGTCACGGGCCGGTGGACGTGCTGGTCAACAACGCAGGGTATGGCCACGAGGGGATATTCGAGGAGTCTTCCCTCGAAGAAATGCGTCGCCAGTTCGACGTCAATGTGTTCGGGGCGGTTGCGGTCACCAAGGCGTTCGTGCCGTATTTCCGTCGGCGACGCCAGGGCCACATCATCAACATCACCTCCATGGGCGGCACCATCACGATGCCCGGTATCGCTTACTATTGCGGCAGCAAGTTCGCGCTGGAAGGCATCTCCGACACGCTGAGCAAGGAGTTGGCGCCGTTCAACATCTTCGTCACCGCTGTGGCGCCAGGCTCTTTCCGCACCGACTGGGCAGGTCGGTCGATGCAGCGCACGCCTCGCAGCATTGCCGATTACGACGCCAGCTTCGATCCGGTGCGCAAAGCGCGGGAGGAAAAAAGCGGCAAGCAGTTGGGCGATCCTAGGAAAGCGGCGCAGGTAATGCTGATGCTCATCGCCAGCGCTCAACCACCGGCGCATTTACTGCTGGGCAGTGATGCCTTGGACTTGGTGCGTGGCAAACTGCAGCAGGCCTTGAAAGACATCGAGCAGTGGGAAACGCTGACCCGCTCGACAGACACCGAGCCTGGCCAATAGAGCTTGGCCAATAAGAGGATTGATCATGGACGCCGCCGCGCGGACCCGACGCATGGTCCAGCTTATGGAGCAACTGGCGCCGCTGGAAGGCTACAACCTGAGCGCTCTGGACGACGTTCGTTTCCTGCGTTCCAACCGCCCGTTGAATCGAACGCCGGTGCTGTATGAGCCCGGCATCGTGATTCTGTGCCAGGGTCGCAAGCGCGGTTACCTGGGCGACGATGTCTACCTGTATGACGCGCAGCATTGCCTGGTGGTGTCCGTGCCGGTGC
The DNA here is from genome assembly GCF_029841165.1 of Pseudomonas sp. GD03842. NCBI lineage: Bacteria > Pseudomonadati > Pseudomonadota > Gammaproteobacteria > Pseudomonadales > Pseudomonadaceae > Pseudomonas > Pseudomonas sp. GD03842. Next base: position 170,369 of record NZ_JAOCEA010000010.1, read on the forward strand.
CGTTCACGATGGAAACCGACGCCACCGAACAGGAGCCGATGCTGGCCGTGTACATGCGCCTGGATTTCAAACTGGCTGGTGAGTTGTTGCTGGAAATCGACGAAACCTTTGGCCCCACCTCCGCGCAGCCGAGGGGCATGTACTCCTCGGCGATGGACGAAGGGCTGCGTGAGTCGACGCTGCGGTTCCTCGAGGCCATGAACCATCCGGTCGAGGCGAGGATTCTCGGCCCTTCGCTGGTCCGTGAAATCTATTACCGCATCATTGCCGGCGAGCAGGGCGGTTCCATGCGCGCGGCGCTGAGTCGGCACGGGCATTTCGGCAAGGTGACACGCGCCATCCGCAAGATCCATAGCTGCTATCAAGAACCGTTGAACGTGGAAGTCCTGGCTCAGGAAGCCAGCATGAGCGTGCCCAATTTCCACCTGCATTTCAGGAACGTGACGGACTCTTCCCCCATGCAGTACCTCAAATCGACTCGGCTCCACCAGGCGCGGCTGCTCATGCTGCGTAACGATGTGTCGGCTGCCGCCGCCGCGTTCGATGTGGGGTATGAAAGTCCGTCGCAATTCAGTCGAGAGTTCAAGCGCTTTTTTGGACGTACACCCCAGGCGGAGATTGCGTGGATGAAGGCGACCTACGCGTTGCCGGAGCCCAGCACGCCTTCGCTGTTCGTTTCTTCGCACTGAGGCCAAGGCAAGCCTTGCCGAGTCGCTACATCCGCTGAGTCAGCGGGGCTCGTCATCGGCACCCGGGGCACTGTCGTCTCGTGGCGAACACCCGAAGAACGCTTTGTAGGCCCGGCTGAACGCCGCTTCGGACTCATAGCCGATCGCGAATCCGACTTCTCCGACGCGGCTGTGCCCCTGCAGCAACATGCTCTTGGCCAGCGACAGACGCCATTCGTTCTGATAGCGCAACGGCGGTCGCCCCACCAGGGCGTTGAAACGTTCGCAAAAGTTGGAGCGAGACATGCCCGCCACCTTGGCCAGCGCCTCGATACTCCACCGTTGGCCGGGCGTGTCATGGATGGCTTTCAACGCTTGGGCGATTCTCGGATCCGACAATGCCTTGAGCCAGCCGGACGCCGCTTTCTGATGAACCCAGGTCCGCAGAATGCGTATGACCACCAGGTCGATGAGGCGCGACACCATCAACGCTCCGCCTGGGTGGACGTTACCGGCCTCCAGCAGCATGAAGTGCAGAATACCTTCGGACCACGCGGCGGCGTCTTCGCGGGGGATCAAGATCGTCAGGGGCAGGGCGAAGACCATCGCTTCGAAGCTGCTGGCATCGAACCAGAAACGGCACACCACCACCTCTGCTGGTTCAGCGCCCACCGTCAGGCTCAATGCGTTGGGCGGGTGAGGGAGGAGCAGGACGTCCCCCGGCTGCAAGGTCATCTGGTGTTCACCCCTGTCGTGAACGTCCAGCCTGCCTTGGCGCAGCATGCACACGTGGGCACTTTTTTCATCCAGCACCAGCGCCTCGGCAGCATTTAGCGTCAGGGAATAGACGTGGTCGCCGGTGAGGCGGATCTTGGCCAGCACTTGGGACAGCAGATCTGCCTGGGCAAAGCCCTCAAGCTGCATTTCCGGATGAATGATCAAATTTTCCATGGAATCCATCATGTTCGCCGAAGGCTGCCCTCACTAAGCTGAGGCTGCAAGCATAGCGTGTTGTCGCGTTCGAACCAGATACCCCGTACACGACTGCCACCCCATGCACTATGCCTTTCATCCAATCAACCGGAACCGCGTACCATGTTCGGAATTTCACCCCTCGGCTGGGTCCATACCATCGGCAGCCTACCTGCCATTCCACTGGCCGCTTACATGTTCGTGCGCCATGGGCGCATCGTCCCTCGCTCGACGCCCGGATTGCTTTACCTGCTGTTCATGGTGATCGGTGCCGTGACGGTGTTTCTGGTGGCCAAGCAACCACCCAGCAACTTCATCGGTGTCATCACCCTCGCGCTGCTGGCGGCAGGGTATGGCATAGGACGGCTGGGATGGAAATCCCGCGCCGTGGTGTACATTGAAACCATCCTGTTAAGCGTGACGGCCTTCTTTTTGATGGTGCCCACCGTCTCTGAAACCCTGCGTCGAGTTCCCGATGGTCACCCGTTGGTCACCGATCTGCATGCGCCGCTGTTGATCAATGCGCAAGGCCTTATCTTCCTGACGTTGGTCGTGGGTGTTTCGGCCCAAGTATATGCCTTGAGAAAGGGGCGGCTGGTGCGCTGAACGTGGTCGGCGTCTCGACCCAGAGGCGCAACGAGCCGAAGCCATGCATCATTGCTGACTCGTAAAGCTCACCTGGGAGAGTTTTATACGGCGTAAGGCTCACAGAAATGAGCCTTACGCTTGATTACCTTTCCAAAAACGTCCTGGCTCGACCTTATGAGAGAGAAACCGTGCCAACGGCTCATGAGGCGTTGAGCCTTTGCGCGGGCACCGACCATTGCCCTTCATTCCGCGACGGTCAACAGAGGCCCGACCTGGACAGATTCGCCCCGTCTGCTCGGCAGTTGCCGACGCGAGGCGCTTCCTCTCAACGTCGTCCTGTGCGCGTGCTGACGTCCACCCACACGGCCAGCACCAGAATGCTGCCCTTGACGATCATCTGCCAGTAGCTGTCGACGTCGAGCATGGACATGCCATTGTCCAGGCTGGTAATGACCAGCGCGCCAAGGAGGGCACCGTAGACGGTCCCGGACCCACCGCGCATCGAGGTGCCGCCGATGAAGCAGGCGGCAATGGCGTCGAGCTCGCCCATGTTGCCGGCCGAAGGTGAGCCGGCGGCCAGGCGCGCCGTGTTGACCACCCCGGCCAGCGCGCACATCAGGCCCATGATCGCGAAGATCCACAACTTGACCGCTTGAACGTTGATGCCGGACAGGCGCGTCGCTTCCATATTGCTGCCCACCGCATAGACGCGTCGTCCGAACACGGTTTGACTGGCCACGTAGCTGAACACCCCCAGTAAGAACAACAGCAGCAAGACCGGCACGGGAATGCCGTCGTAGCTGTTGAGCGTCTGGACGAAGCCTGCAAGCACTGCGCCGATCACGGCCACGCGAATGATGTCGCGCACGAGCGAATGCGCCGCCAGGCCGTGAAGGGCGCGATTGCGCCGCTGTTTCCACGTCAGGAAAAGCGTCAGGGCAAACAGCAGCACCCCCAGCGCAGTGCCCGTGGTGTGAGGCAAATAGCCTTGACCGATGTAGACGAGTTCGGGCGAGACAGGGGCGATGGTGGTACCCCCTGTGATCCCCAGCAGGACACCGCGAAACGCCAACATGCCGCCCAGGCCGACGATGAAGGAGGGGATGCGCAGATAGGCCGCCATATAGCCGTTGGCAAGCCCGATCAACAACCCGCATAACGCGACCACGCTCAAATTCGCCAGCAGTGGCACGTGATAAACCACATCGAGAATCGCCGCCAGACCGCCGAGCAGGCCGAGCAAGGAGCCGACGGACAGGTCGATCTCGCCGCTGATGATGACCAGCACCATGCCGCAAGCGAGGATACCGGTGATCGACATTTGGCGCAGCAGGTTGGAGAGGTTGCGTGGGGTCAGGAAACCGCCCTCGGTTTGCCAACTGAAAAACAGCCAGATCACCACCACGGCAAACACCAGTGCGAGCATTTTGTAGCGGGTGAACACTTGCTTGACCTGATTCATTTACGCGGATTTCCGATCATTATTGTTATGGCCGCCAGGCTGGCTGAGGGCAGCAGCGAGCACCTGCTCCTGGGTAAGTCCATGGTTGACGAAATCGCCCCGCAACTGACCTTCCCCGATTACCAGTACCCGGTCGGACACCCCGAGCACCTCGGCCAGTTCTGAGGACACCATGATGATCGCCACACCGGCGGCAGCCAGCGCCCCCATTAGCTTGTAGATCTCGTATTTGGCACCGACATCGACACCACGGGTGGGCTCGTCGAGAATCAATATCCGAGGCTGGGTCAGCAGCATCTTCGCCAACACCGCCTTTTGCTGATTGCCTCCGGACAGGCTGGTGATCGGCAGGAAGGGGCTTGCGGTCTTGAGTTGCAGGCGCGAGATTTCACGATCGATGCTGCCCAGTTCCGCCTCCGCGTCGATCCGCGTCATCTTTGCGTAACTGTCCAGTACCGCCAGGGTGATGTTCTGGCCGACCCCCAGATCCGGAATGATGCCTTGGCGCTTGCGGTCCTCGGGCACCAGGCACACACCGGCGCGAATGGATTTGAGCGGCGTGCGGGTGTCGATGGGTCGGCCGTCTAGCCAGACCTCGCCCTCGTAGCGGCCGGGGTAAGCACCGAAGAGGGCGGTGACCAGTTCGGTGCGGCCTGCGCCCACTAGCCCAGCGATCCCGAGAATCTCACCCCGCTTGAGGGCGAACGACACATCGTCGACGCGCTTGCGCCGAGGATTGTCGACGTCGTAACAAGTGATGTGGCGGGCCTCGAAAATCACCTCTCCCACATCGTGGGGCTCGGTGGGGTAGAGGTTGTTCATTTCTCGCCCGACCATCTGCGAAATGATCTGGGGGATGTTCATGTCGGCCATCGCGGTGGTCGCGATGTGTTTTCCATCCCGGATGACGGAAATGGTGTCGCACACGGCGGCCACCTCATCGAGCTTGTGGGAGATGTAGACACAGGCGACCCCCTTGGCCTTGAGGTCATGGATGATGTCCAGCAGCACCTCGATTTCCGAACGGCTCAATGCCGAAGAGGGCTCATCGAGGATCAGCAATCGGGCCTTCTTGTTCAGCGCCTTGGCGATTTCCACCAGTTGCTGATAGCCGCCGCCGTACTGTGAGACCGGCAGCGACACGTTCATATCGGGGACCTTCAATTCGCGCATCAGGGCCTCGGCACGGTGGATCATCGCCGGGTAATTCATCCGGCCGCCGGGCAGCGTCAGTTCATGGCCCATGAAAATGTTTTCTGCGACGGACAAGTCCGGAACCAGCGTCAGTTCCTGATGAATGATGACGATTCCAGCCGCTTCCGTTTCACTGATCGACTGTGCCTTGAGAGGGTGGCCGTCCCAAAGGATCTCGCCGTCCCAGGTGCCATGGGGATAGACCGCCGAAAGGATTTTCATCAACGTGGACTTGCCCGCACCGTTTTCACCGCACAGGCCCACGCATTCGCCAGGCTTGACCTTCAGGTCAATGCCGTTGAGCGCTTTGACACCGCCAAAGGTTTTGACGATGCCGTTCATTTGCAACAGGTAGTCGGACATGACGAAGGCTCGTATGACTGGGGTCGGACATCGTTAAGCCGAAAGGGGCGGGCTGGGCGAGGGAAGCCCGGCGCAGATCGGCGCGGCCGGCCACGCGATCCAACCCGCTCTCATCGCTTCGATCAGTTCCCGTTCATCTGCGCCTGGGTATAGAAGCCGTCCTTTTCCAGCAGATCGACGTTCGCCTTGGTCAGGGCCGTGGGGGTGAGCAGAATCGTGTCGACTTTCTTGCTGCCGTTGTCGTACTGCGAGCTGTAGGCGGGCTTCTCGTTGCGTGCCAGTTGCACCGAAAGCTTCGCGGCTTCAGAGGCGATGAGCTTCAACGGTTTGTAGACGGTCATGGTTTGAGTGCCAGCGATCACGCGTTTGACGGCTGCCAGGTCAGCGTCCTGGCCCGAAATCGGCACCTTGCCTGCCAACCGTTGAGCTGCCAGCGCCTGGATCGCGCCGCCTGCGGTGGCGTCGTTCGATGCGACGATGGCGTCGATTTTGTTGTCGTTGCGAGTCAACGCGTTTTCAACGATGCTCAGCGCCTCGGTCGGGTTCCATTCTTTGACCCACTGCTGGCCAACGATTTTGATATCGCCCTTGTCGATCGCGGGCTGCAGCACTTTCATCTGGCCTTCGCGCAGCACCTTGGCATTGTTATCGGTGGGCGCGCCGCCCAGCAGGAAGTAGTTGCCCTTGGGGGCTGCCTGCAACACGCCGCCGGCCTGCATCTCGCCGACCTTTTCGTTATCGAAAGAGATGTAGGCGTCGATGTCCGCGTTGAGGATCAGGCGATCGTACGACACGACTTTGATCCCGGCTTTCTTCGCTTCGGCCACGGCGTTGGTCAGGACCGTCGCGTTGAACGGCACGATCACGATGACGTCGACGCCCCGGGAAATCAGGTTTTCGATCTGTGAGATCTGTTTCTGCTCGTTGGCATCGGCGGACTGAACGAACACTTTGGCGTCCATTTTCTCAGCCGCCGCGACGAAGTAATCGCGGTCGCGGGACCAGCGTTCCAGGCGCAGGTCATCGATGGAAAAACCGATTTTGGGGTGGGCAGGGTCCGCCATCACTGGCAGGGACAGCAGTGCAAGGGCAGAGGCCAACAACGTACGTTTCAGGTTCTTCATAGCGGGGCGTCCTTTTATTCTTGTTTGAAGAAACGGCCTGACGATCAGTATCGGGCTGGTAAAACTGTAGAGAATCGCCAGCCGCCGCGAGCACAGATTTGTCGCTGAAATGTCACAGCCGGCAGGTGATCGCGGTCGACCGGTCCGATCAGCGGTAAATGAACCGGTTTACAACGTTTTCCAGCATTTCCTGCCGGCCGCTGACGGGCTGTGGGTTCAGTTGATGGTCGAACGCGTGCGCGGCCAATGACTCAAGGTTGAATTCCCCGGCCAGCACCGATTGCCCGAACGGCTGCTGCCACCCGGCGTAGCGCTGGTCCTTGAAACGCTGCAACTGATCGTTCTGAACCAGCGCGGCGGCGCGTTCCAGCGCCAAGGCGAGCACGTCCATGGCGCCGACATGGCCGTGGAACAGGTCCACCTCATCGAGGCTCTGGCGACGGACCTTGGAGTCGAAGTTGAACCCGCCATGCTTGAAACCACCGACCTTGAGAATCTCGTAGATGGCCAGCGTCATCTCTTCGACGCTGTTGGGGAATTGATCGGTGTCCCAGCCGTTTTGCGGATCGCCGCGGTTGGCATCGATGCTGCCAAAAATACCCAGTGAGATCGCCGTGGCGATCTCGTGGTGAAAACTATGCCCGGCCAGGGTGGCGTGGTTGGCCTCGATATTGACCTTGATTTCCCGTTCCAGGCCAAACTGCTGAAGGAAACCGAACACGGTGGCACTGTCGTAGTCGTACTGGTGCTTGGTCGGCTCCTGCGGTTTGGGCTCGATCAGCAGATCACCGGTGAAGCCGATCTTGTGCTTGTGCTCCACGACCATGCGCATGAAACGGCCCAGCTGTTCGCGCTCACGCTTGAGGTCCGTATTGAGCAAGGTCTCATAGCCTTCGCGGCCACCCCACAACACGTAGTTGGCCCCTTTCAGGCGATGGGTGGCGTTCATGGCACTGAACACTTGTGCGGCTGCCCAGGCAAAGACTTCGGGGTTCGGATTGCTCGCCGCACCCGCGGCAAAACGAGGATGGCTGAAGCAGTTGGCGGTGCCCCATAACAGCTTGATGCCGCTTTCGTCCTGATGCCGCTCCAGGTGATCGACCATCTGCGCGAAGTGATTGCGATAGTCGCGCAGAGACCCGCCTTCCGGGGCGACGTCCGTGTCATGAAAGCTGTAATAGTCGATGCCCAGCTTGGAGAAGAACTCAAAGGCGGCTGCCGCCTTGCCGATGGCCAGTTCCATCGGATCGCCTGGGTGCTGCCACGGCCGCTTGAAAGTGCCAGCACCGAACATATCGACGCCCGGCCAGACGAAGCTGTGCCAGTAGCAGGCGGCCATCCTCAGGTGTTCGCGCATCGGCTTGCCGAGGATGAGTTTGTCGGGGTTGTAGTGGCGGAAGGCAAGGGGCGAATCGCTGTCCGGGCCTTCGTAGCGGATCGGCTCGACATCGGGGAAGTACGGCATGACCATGTCCTTGTTGTTCTTGGCGGTGACTCGATACTAGCAACGGCACTCCCGGGCCTGATTATGAAAAGCACCAACACAGGGTGCGATTTTGCGTATTGAGCTTCGTCGACCAGGCGCCTAGTCTGTGAGCATCGCCCCTGCCGGAACGGGCTTCGAACCTGCCTGAAAACAATGAAAACTGTACCGCCTGTGCATCGAATCGCCTTGCTGTTCAACGGCAGCAAGATCTACGACCGCGGCATCATCAGCGGCATCGGCAACTACCTGAGCAGCACCCGGGCTTCCTGGGACCTGTTTCTGGAAGAAGACTTTCTCTGCCGCCTGAAGGGAATCGAGCGCTGGCAGGGGGACGGGATCATTGCCGACTTCGACGACCCGCTGATCGGTGAGGCCCTGGCCGACATCCATTTGCCGGTGGTTGCCGTGGGCGGGTCGTACCAGGACAAGCGCGCGTACCCCAAGACGATCCCTTACGTTGCCACCGACAACACCGCGTTGATGACCTTGGCCTACACGCATTTGATCGAGGCGGGTTTGCAGCGCTTTGCCTGTTTCAGCCTGCCTGAAGCGCAGGCCAATCGTTGGGCACAGGAGCGGGAGAAGGCGTTTCGCACGCTCATGGAACGCGATGGTCTGCACACCGAAATCTACCGTGGCATGGGAACCAGCGCGCCGCTGTGGGACAGCGCCGTCGAACAGTTGATCGCCTGGTTGCAGGGCCTGCCAAAGCCCATCGGCATCATCGCAGTCAGTGACGCCCGGGCGCGCCAACTGCTGCAAGCCTGCCTGACGGCCGGGATTGCGGTCCCCGAGCAGGTGGCGCTGATCGGCATCGACAATGACCCGCTGACCCGCAGCCTCACCCGCGTTCCGCTGAGCTCGGTCATCCAAGGGACGGAAACCATGGGCCGCACAGCCGCTCGACTGCTGCACCAGATGCTCCACGGCATGCCCTCGACGGGGACACAGATCCTGATTCCCCCTGATGCGGTCAATGTGCAGGTCTCCAGCCTGCACCAACCGTTGGGCAACCCCTACGTCATGCAGGCGCTGCTGTTCATCCGCCAGTACGCCTGTCAGGGCATCAAGACCGATCAGGTGGCGGCCTTCGTCGGTGTATCGCGTTCATCATTGGAGTCGCACTTCCGAACGACGCGTGGCTGCTCGGTGCATGACGAAATCCTGCGTTTCAAACTGGCTGCTGCCACCCGTAGCCTGACAGACACCGACTCGGCAATCGCCGACGTCGCACGCACCTGTGGCTTCAAATCCGCCCAGTATTTGCATACGGTGTTTCGACGGGAGTTCGGCTGTACGCCTCGGGAGTATCAGCAGGGGGCAAGGTAGGGGCTCGGCAGGCTCGTTGGGCCTGTCAGAATGCAGATCGAGCAAGCCCGCGTTCTTGCGCTCCTTTTCCAGGCGGCTATCCGGCCGCAGTGTCGCTGGCAAGAACGCCTTGGTACATAAACGTCTATCTCTTTGATCAAGCAGGCCGAACATGCTGTATGTGGTCATGCTCGGGGGCAAACACCCCAGGGCAAAAATCGAGGTCCACGATGTGGCCTTTGTCGTCGCCGACACGCTAGACGATGCCTACCCTCAGTTGCGACGGGAGTGGTTCGGGGACAGCCATGGCTTGCATATCGACGCCTGGATGGCGGTCGACGGCGTGGATCAATGGAAGGTCGAACTCAGCGCGCTGGCCCCCGCGCCAGGTTCGCCACGCCTGTATTTCATCAACTTGGGCGGGTACGACACGCGCCTGTTCGGCGAGGCCCACCACTACATCCTGGTGGTCGCGCACAACAAACGCGAAGCGATCGCCAAAGGCAAGCAGCACAGGCTGGCCGGGTGGTCCCAAGCGCATACCGATGCGGTGATGGATGTCGACGATTGCCTGCCCATCGATGCAGTCGCCGGGCGATACGTGCACCTGGTGGAAGGGCCTCATCGTGGGGTCACCTACCGTAATGACTACATCGTCATTTCAGCGTGACGTGGGAAGTGCGGTCAGCCCCGGCTTCAGTCGCGGCCTTTGCCCGTTGGAGCCCGCAAGGGTGCCGGGGTCGGGCCTCTCGAAATGGGTCATCGGCTGTGACCCCGCTTTGCTGTTGATCCAGCAACACCTGACGCACAGTTGGCTTTGAAAACAAACAGTTATCGAACAGCGGTTCTGTCTGTTACACCCGGTTTCAGCGGTTTTCGTCTGTGGCACAAAGCCTGCAATTCCCCCTGACAAACATCCCGACGCTATCGTGAGTGTCGCAGCGAATTGTCAGGAGTCACCATGTCCACCGCCGTTTCCCCTCAACCTCGCGTCGTGACCGATACGCCCGTCAACGCTGCACACGCTGATGTCGTGCTGCAATTCCAGCGCGTGAGCAAACGCTATAAAACGCGCTCGGGCAGCGCAGCGCAGGACGCGGTCAGTCAGGTCGATCTCAGTGTGCAACGGGGTGAAGTGCTGTGCCTGATGGGCACGTCGGGCAGCGGCAAGTCGACCCTGCTGCGGCACATCAACCGTCTGATCGAACCCTCCGATGGCACGGTGTTGCTCGATGGCGCCGACATCAGTCAGCTCAGTGCAACGGCGCTGCGTGACGTGCGTTCGCGGCGGATCGGGATGGTCTTCCAGCATTTCGGGCTGTTGCCTCACCGCAGTGTTCGCGACAACGTCGCGCTGCCGCTGGAGCTGCGCGGTGAGGCCGAACACCTGCGCCGTGCCGCTGCGGACGAGCAATTGCGGGCAGTCGGCCTGGACGGCTGGGGCGATCATTTCCCCGCTGAGCTGTCCGGCGGAATGCAGCAGCGGGTAGGGTTGGTCCGCGCGTTGATCGGCGAACCGGACATTCTATTGATGGACGAGCCGTTCAGCGCGTTGGACCCGACCATTCGCCGAGACCTGCAAACCCATTTCCTGCAATTGGTCAAAGCCCGTGGCATCACAACCTTGCTGGTGACCCATGACCCTGGGGAAGCCTTGCGTCTGGGCGACCGAATTGCCGTGCTGCGCGCCGGTCGGTTGATCCAGGTGGCCACGCCCGAAGGCATCCTTCACGCGCCGGCCGATGCCGAGGTCGCCGATTTCTTCCGGGATGAGAAGGCGATCAACGCCACGGCTCAAATCAAACCGCTGAGCGCAAAGCAGCCGACAGCGTCTGTCTCCCATACGTCAGCACCGACTTCGATGACGCGCGGGCCAGCACTGTTGCTCGGGCCTGCGGCCTTCGATGCGACCCGGCGTGCCGGGCTGTTCTGGACCTTGCTGATCGCTGAACTCGCGGCATTGGCAGCGTTGGGGCAGGGAATTCTGAGCGGCCACGGGTGGCCCATGTTCGCCGGTGCGGCAGTGCTGGTGTTCAGTCGTGCGGCGGCCACGCTATGGGGCCCTGGGTCCAACCCCAGGGCCTGGCTCGGGCTGCCACTGGCTGTACAGACGTTGAGTCAGGCGCTGGTGCTGTGGCGCGCGGTTGCCAGCGACGCCAGCGGCCCGTGGGTCCAATTTCCTGCGCAGCGTAGCTGGATGCTGGCCACGGCCGAGGGAATCGATTCGATCATCGGATGGTCGCAAAGCACCTTCGAAACCAGTTTCGTCGGGGTGATTTTTACCGTGCGTACGGTGATCGAGGGCATTGAAAACGTGCTGGCCTGGTTACCTTGGCCGGTGGCGGCACTGGCCTTGGTGTTTCTTGCCTGGCGCGCGGCGGGCACAGCGTTGGCACTGACCGCCGCCGGTGCGGTCGCCTACATCGGGCTGTTCGGCTTCTGGGAACGGACGCTGTCGACCTTTGCGCTGGTTGGCTCCTCCGTACTGATTGTGTTGGCGATCGGTGTCCCCCTCGGGATTCTGGTCGCCAAACGCCCGTTGGCCCAACAGGTGATCACACCGATTCTCGACGTCATGCAGACGCTGCCGACCTTCGTCTATCTGATTCCGGCCGTGGCGTTTTTCTCGGTGGGCAAGACGCCAGCGGTGATCGCCACGGTGATCTTCGCCTTGGCACCGATGATCCGCCTGACAGCGCTGGGCATCCATGAGGTTCCGAAAAACACCGTCGAAGCCGCCGTCGCCCACGGTGCGACACCCTGGCAGACGCTGACCAAGGTCGAGCTGCCGCTGGCTTCCGGTTCCTTGTTGCTGGGCATCAATCAAACCCTGGTGATGAGCCTGTCGATGGTCGTGGTTGCTGCGTTGATCGGCGCCGGAGGGCTGGGCTACGACGTCATGACTGCACTGCGCAACATCAAGGGCGGGGAGGGCCTGCTGGCCGGGGCTGCCATTGTGTTCTGCGCGCTAATTCCCGACCGCATCATTCAATCGACCTTGCGTAAGCGAAGTCGCTCTTTCCATCGTTCGTGAGGTTTACCGTGAGCATTTTCTTCCCCCGTACCGCCCTGACCGCGGGATTGATCGCAGCGCTGCTGCCGGCGACCGCTGCCTTCGCCAAAGACAAGGTAGTCATCGGCGAGCAAAATTGGACGGGCGCCATTGCCATCCAGCACATCCTAGGCGAAATCATCAGTACCCGCCTGGACGGCGATGTGTCGTACCTGGCGGGCGACGTGCCGGTCTTGTTCGCGGCCGCTGCCAAAGGGGATGGTTCGGTGGACGTGCTGACCGACATCTGGCTGCCCAATCAGTCGGCGGCCTGGGCCAAATACGTCACCGGCGGCACCCGTTCGCTGGTGCCGAACAAACGGCCCTACCTGGGCGTGCAGGGCTTCTACATCCCCGGATACATCCAGGACACCTACAACGTGCATTCGGTGTACGACCTGAAGAAGCCGGAAGTGGCCAAATTATTCGAGCCACTGGGTGGCGGAGAGGCGCAATTGCTGGTCGGCCCGGCGGGCTGGGAGTCCACCTACATCGGCGAGATCAAGGCCCAGGATTACGGCTTTGCCGACCAGTTCGAAGCGGTGTCCACTGAAGCCTCGGTGACCTACGCCAAGCTGGCAGCGGCGTACAAAGCCCACCGTGGCGTTGTGTTCTACGCCTACACGCCGGACTGGATCTTCTCTGCCTTCGACTTGCGCCGCCTCGAGGAACCGGCATTCGACGGCTACGCCCAGGACAACAAGAAGGGCGACCCGCTGTACAAGGCCGATGGGTGCTGGAAATTCATCAGCCCGACGGTCGACGCCGACTGGAAGAACAAGAGCCACATCACCTGCGCCTACCCGGATGCCAAGGTGTATGTGCTGACTTCGACAGCGTTGCAAAAACGCGCGCCGAAGATCGCCAGCTTCCTGGAAAACGTTGCCATCGACCCGCAGTCGCTGAACGACCTGATCCTCAAGATCGAAAAGGAGAAGCAACCGGCCGATGCGGCCGCCAAGGACTGGATCGCCACCAACCCGAAAGTGGTGGACACTTGGCTGGGCGTACAGACCGTGGGGAGCGCGCAATGACCAGAGTGACGCTGCTGGATGGGGGCATGGGCCGAGAGTTGCAGCGCATCGGCGCACCGTTTCGCCAGCCGGAATGGTCGGCGCTGGCGTTGATCGAAGCCCCCGACTACGTGTTGCGGGCCCATGGCGCATTCGTCGACGCCGGGGCCCGGATCATCACCAGCAACAGCTATGCGCTGGTGCCGTTTCACCTCGGGGAGGAGCGGTTCGCCGCCGACGCCCTGGGGCTGGCGGAGCGGGCAGGGAGGCTCGCTCGCGAAGCCGCCGGGCGCAGTCCCGAACGGATGGCCGTGGCCGGTTCGCTGCCACCGGCGCTGGGCTCTTACCGTCCGGATCTGTTCAATCATGAGCGCTCCGTCGCGATTCATCGCATCCTGATCGAGGGCCTGCGCAGCCATGTCGACCTGTGGCTGGCCGAAACCCAGAGTTCGATTGCCGAAGTTCGCGCGGTGCATCAGGCTCTCAGCGAGGCAGATTCCGTTCGGCATACGCCGCTGTGGCTGTCCTTTACTCTCAGCGACGACCCGGAACAGGGGCCGCGTCTGCGCTCCGGGGAACCGGTGGCTCAGGCCGTGAACGTGGCGCTGGAGCTAGGGGCCGACGCCGTGCTGTTCAATTGCAGCCAGCCCGAGGTGATGGGGCAGGCAGTGATCGTGGCCCGGCAGGTGATCGACACCGCGGCGGCCCACGCGCAGGTGGGTGTGTACGCCAATGCCTTTCCGACGGTCAGCACCGAGGCCGAAGCCAATGCCACCTTGCTCGACATCCGTCAGGATCTGGACCCCAGCTCGTACCTGCGCTGGGCACAGTCATGGGTCGAACAGGGGGCGAGCATCGTGGGTGGCTGTTGCGGCATCGGCCCGGAACATATCGCTGAGCTGCACGGCCACTTATTGCCGGTGACCGAGCGCAGCGATGACCAGGCATCCTCGCAAAGGCGCTGAAAGGGAGGCGCAGGCGACAGGGGGGCGGAACGTCAGTTCGTGTAGTTGGCCAGAACGATGCGCGAAAAGGCATTCAGGAACAGTTCGACCCGTTCGTAGCCCCCTGCGTCCTGCGCAAATATCGACAAGCTGTCCACCAGGTGCGTCAAGAGCAAGACCAGATCCTCTCTTGGCGCATCGGCGGTCAATTCGCCGACGTCGATCGCGTGATCCACTGCGTATTCCACGGCCGCGCGCACGTCGGTCGTGAAACCGGCCAAAGCCGCACGGGTCGGTTCGGTCAACACATCGCTTTCCAGCCGTAACCGGCTGATCAGGCTCCAAGGCTTGCGGGTCTTGCCATTGGGGTTGAATTTCTTGAACAGGCTGCGATTGAACGCAAGTTCGGCCTGGACCTTTTCCTGTAGCGACTTCCCTTCATCAAGCCAAATGGCACGTTGCTTGGTCGTAGCCTGTTGCACGTAGTCCGTGACCACCTCTTCGACCAGACTGTTCTTGTTGCCAAAATGGTAGTGAATGTTGGTGGTGGTGATGTCCAGCTCCTTGGCGATCACGCCAAAGGTGGTCTTGTGATAACCGTGGGCAATCAACAGCTTTTTCGCCAGATCCTTGATGTTGTCACGCATCGAAGTCTCTTTCGGGGTGGCATTCGCTTTGTCGTTCTGGCTCAAGGTGAAGTCTCGATAAGACGCGCAGTAGATGGCCTGATATTGCAGGCGATCAGGCAGCGGTGTGCGTACGAAGGCGGCCGACACCTGACGGCAACCGGGTCGGCGGCCGATTTTACACGACATTGCCGCGGTTCATGTCGCGCCCGTAGCAGCACGCTCGCTGCGATAACGATTTCCCAGCCAAAAAAATCAATTGCAGACCTGCTGCCCGGGTGATATTTATAGCTCATGACGTACTTACTAGTAAGTAAGTTGCGTACTGATGAATCCCTTGTTTCTCCTTCATAGGAGCAGGTATGCGAGACACCCTGACCCTTCATTTGCACGGTGCCGTTGCGGAAGTCGTCATCGATCGCCCGGAAAAAATGAACGCCATGACGCAGGACATGACCGCGGCGCTGGTGGACATCAAGCGCAAGGTCGAAGGCGATGACGACGTGCGGGTGATGTTGCTGCGTGGCGAAGGAACCCGCGCATTCTGTGCAGGGAGCGACCTGAACTCGCTGAACGCCTACCGCGATGCGTGGACGTTTCGCGACCGTGTCGACTACGCGGCGGTCATCCGTGATTTCAAGAAACCCGTGGTGGCCGCGCTTGAGGGGTGGGTGCTCGGCGGTGGCCTGGAAATGATGCTCGGCGCGGACATTCGCGTGGCAAGCCGAGGGGCCCGTTTCGGCGCCCCTGAGGTGGTGCGCGGTTGGGTCGGAGGCGGTGGGGCGTCGCAGATGCTCCCCAGGCTCGTGGGTTACGGGCAAGCGATGAAGTTGCTGCTGAGCGGCGATCCCATCGACGCCGCTGAAGCGCATCGCATCGGGCTGGTGGAGATGCTGGTGGAGGATGGAGAGGCGAGGGACGCCGCCCTGCGCTTGTGCTCGCGGCTGGCGCAGCACAGCCCGATCGCTACCCAAGCGGTCAAAGCGGCGGTTCGCGCGTCGTTGTCCATGCCGCTGGAGCAGGGTATTCGGTATGAGAACGAATTGACCTCCCTGTGCTTTGCCTGTGGGCACTATGCAACGGGCGTCAGCGCCTTCTCGGAACGCAAAGCGCGCACTTGAGCTGCGCGCGCCGATGCAGGATGCATGGGTGAACACCGGCAGGGACACCCCAGATCTAAAAAAGCAGTGCCAACATCCAACAACAATAATCAGGAGAACGCGCTATGCACACGGCACAGGCGCATCAGGCAAAGCAAAAAAACATTCGGCGCGCCGTATTCGCCTCGACCCTGGGCACCATCATCGAATGGTATGACTACGGGTTGTATGCGGCGGCGTCCGGCCTGATCATCAATAAGCTATTCTTCCCGCAACTTTCCGCGCTCGCCGGAACCTTGGCCGCGTTTGCGACCTTCGCGGTGGGTTTCATCGTTCGCCCGGTCGGCGGCATCATCATTTCGCACATCGGTGACAAATACGGGCGCAAACCGGCGCTGATCTTCTGCATCACGATCATGGGGGTGGCCACGGTCGGCCTCGGGATACTGCCGACCTACGCGCAGGTCGGGATCCTGGCGCCGATCCTGCTGATTCTCATGCGGATGATGCAAGGCTTCGGGGCAGGGGCGGAGCTCGCCGGCGCCATCACGCTGATCGCCGAATACACTCCACCTCACCGACGCGCCTTTTTCACCTCGATTCCCAACGCGGCAACGAACTTTGGCGTGATGATCGCCATCACCACTTTTCTGATGATTTCCTGGGTGCCCGAAGACATCCTCTTCAGCTGGGTCTGGCGCGTGCCGTTCATTCTTTCGCTGGCCTTGTTCGGCGTCGCGCTCTACATCCGGGCCAAACTCGATGAAACGCCCGAATACGTCGCGGCAATGGAAAGTGCTGCTGCCAAAGCCAAGGATGCCAAGGTGCCGGTAGCCGAGCTGTTCAAGAACAGCCGTCGCGAAGTGTTGTGCGGCTTTCTGGCGATGGGCGGGCATCAGGCGCTGAGTTACGTTCTCAACACCTTCGCCATCAGTTACATGACCTACACCCTCGGGATGGAGAAAACGGACAGCCTGATCGTGTTGATCGTCGCCCTCGGCGTTTCCCTGTTCTGTGCACCCATCGGCGGCCTGCTGGCCGACAAGTTTGGCAGCGGCAATATTTTTGCGGCCGGGGCGATCGGTGCATTGGTGATGGTCTGGCCGTTGTTCCTGGCCATCGACAGCAAAAACGTGGTGCTGGCGGCGTGTGTGATGAGCGCGGTCTACGGCATCAGTTGGGGCTGTACCTGTGGGGCACAGGGGGCCTTCCTGGCAAACCTGTTTCCCACCCGTTACCGCTTCTCCGGGATTGCCATGTGCCGAGAGCTTTCCGGCGCTTTCATCGGAGGGCCCACCCCGTTCATCGCCACGGCACTGGTGGCCTATGCCGGCGGAAAGCCCACGTACCTGATGCTCTATCTAGGGCTGTTCTCGCTGCTGACATTGATTGCCGTGGTGATGGGCAAGCACTTGTCACGCCACCGAGACGACCCTGTGGACGCGCCGGCGCCTCATCCTGCGGTGTCCGCGCGTCCCTGATCACCTTTCCCATTGCCGGGCGGACGCCTGAAGTCCGCCCGCCCGGCACGCTTGCTTCCTTAACCGTCTTCCCGGAGCCGTCGCAGCCGCCATGAAAATCTTGAACGCCGATCAGGCCATAGCGCTTATCAATGACAACGACACGCTGATCATCGGAGGGTCGGGGAGCGGCCACGCGATTCCCGAGACACTGATCGAGGCCTTGGAACGGCGCTACCTGGCCGAAGGCAGTCCGCGTCAACTGACATCGATCCATCCGGTCGGTCTGGGCAATCGGGCCGAGCGGGGCGCTTCCCGAATGGCACACCCGGGCCTGCTCAAGCGGGTTATCTGCGGCACGCTCGTCGATTCGCCGCCACTGGCACAACGTGCATTGGACAAGCAGATCGAAGCCTGGACATTGCCCCAAGGCGTGCTTTCGCAACTCACACGGGAGATGGCGGCCGGCCGCCCCGGCCTCATCAGCCACGTGGGCTTGCACACCTTCGTCGACCCGCGCCAGAACGGGGGTAGCCAGGGCGCCGACAGCGAAGCGCAGTGGGTCAGCCTGATGGAAATCGAGGGGCGGGAGTGGCTCTTCTATAAGCCATTCGACCTGGATGTCGCGTTCCTGCGCGGCACCACGGCCGATGAGGATGGCAACATTTCGATGGAGCACGAGGCTATTTTCGGCGACATGCTGTCCATGGCTCAGGCTACCAAGCGCAACGGAGGCCTGGTCATCGTGCAAGTCAAGCGCGTTGCTCGGCGCGGCACCTTGCCGCCCAAGTCCATCAAGATCCCGGGCATGCTGGTTGACGTGGTGGTGGTGGATGCGCAACAGCCGGTGACTTACCAGACCGCTTACGATCCAGCCTTCACGGGCGAGCTGCGCATCCCCCTCGACGGCTTCCCCAGGTTGCCTCTGGATGAGCGCAAGATCATCGCGCGCCGATTGGCGATGGAGCTTCGGGTCGGTGCGGTGTGCAACGTCGGCTCCGGGGTCTGCACGGGTATCGGCCTGGTCGCGGCCGAAGAAGACGTGCTCCACCACATCGTGTTGACCAACGAGCAGGGGTTGATCGGCGGTGCACCTGCCGCCGGGCTGGACGCGGGGGCGGCGCGCAACTACAGCGCGATCATCGACATGCCCTATCAGTTCGACTTTTATGACGGCGGCGGCATCGACATTGCCTTCCTGTCCGCCGTGGAAATCGATGCGGTCGCAAGCGTCAACATCAGCCGCTTCGCCGGCAAATTGATCGGCGTGGGCGGTTTCATCAACATCAGTCAGAACGCGAAGAAAATGGTCTTCGGCGGCACCTTCACCGCAGGCGGCCTGGCAGTGGCGTGCGAAGGCGGGCAACTGCACATTCTGAAAGAGGGCGCTCATCGCAAATTCGTGGCGCAGTTGCAGCAAGTCTCCTACAGCGGCCCCTACGCTCAACAGTGCGGGCAAACCACGCTGTTCGTGACCGAGCGAGCCGTGTTTCAGGCCGTCGACGGGGCCCTTGAGCTAATCGAAATCGCGCCCGGTATCGACCTTGAACGCGATGTGCTTGCCCACATGGCATTCCGGCCGCTGATCTCGCCGGAGTTGCGGTTGATGGATCACCGCCTGTTCCGTCCGGAGCCCATGGGGCTGGACGCCGACATGGGCGAACAGCCCTGGCCTGAGCATCCGCGCCTCAAGGCCTTGCGGGAGCGCCACGTATGAACACGCCGATGCAGAACGTCCGTGTCGATGGCGCCACCCGCCTGTTTGGAATCGTCGGTCACCCGGTGGCGCAGGTGAAGACGCCGCAACTGCTGAATGCACGCTTCGACGCGTCGCGGCTCAATGCCGTGTGCGTGCCGTTCGACGCGCCGGTCGAGCACTTCGAAGCCATCGTTCAAGGACTCAAATCCCTCGCCAATCTGGATGGCCTGGTGATCACCGTGCCGCACAAGATAAGCGCGAGGGCCTTGGTGGACAGGCTTTCGCCCGCGGCGCAGCGCGTTGGCGCCATCAATGCGATGCGACGCGAAGCCGACGGTACCTGGTTGGGCGATATGTTCGATGGTACGGGGCTGTTGCAAGGGCTGGCGCCATTGGGTTTTCAGCTGGCCGGCCAACGGGTCAAGCAAATCGGCGCGGGTGGCGCCGGTGCCGCGGTGGCGCATGCACTCGCTCAGGCTGGGGCTGCATCCCTGGCAGTGAGCGATCCCAGGCAGGCGGCGTTGTCGGAACTGGTGGAACGCCTGCGCCATTTCTACCCCGACTGCAAGGTGGATATCGACCACAACCCTGCGGATGTCACCGACACCGACCTGCTGATCAACTGCTCGCCCGTGGGCATGGGCACCGGTGATGGAATGCCGGTGGCGTTCGGCGCGTTTCCCGCTGCCTTGCAGGTCGTCGACATCATCATGACGCCCGCCGAAACCCCCTTGTTGAAACACGCACGCCGGTTCGGCTGCAACGCGAGCAACGGTTTGCCGATGATCCACGGGCAGCTCGAGGCGTTCGCCCGTTTCTTCCGCGTCGACCCGGCCGAACCCGCGCTGTCAACGTTCTCCGACGTCCGTTGAGAAGGCGCCGGGAAGCGCAAGCCACCTCAGACATTTTTCGAGCAATCATCATGATCATTACGCTGCCAACCGCTACTGGGCAACTGGAAACCTACACCCTCCGAGGCCAGCCGCTGGCCCCCGCCGCGCCGGGAACCCCCTTCAATCGCATTGCCTATTCCGCCGCGCATGTCGTTGCAGACCCCCGCGCTGCCGGGGAATTGAATCAGCCGGCCGCCATCGATTGGCCGCGCACCCTCGAATACCGACGGTACCTGATCGAACAGGGGTTGGGGATCGCCGAGGCCATGGACACCGCTCAGCGTGGAATGGGGCTCACTTGGGACACGGCACGCGAGCTGGTTGAACGCACCGTTCGCGAGACCAGCGATCTGCCGGGCGCCCGGATCGCCTCCGGTTGCGGCACGGATCATTTGGAGCTGCACGCAGGGCTGACGTGCGATGACGTCATTCGAGCGTACGCGATGCAGCTGGACGCCATTCAGCGCACCGGCAGCCGCGTCATCCTCATGGCCAGCCGAGCGTTGGTCCTGGCAGCCCGCAGCCGAGCAGACTATGTGCGCGTCTACCGGGAAGTATTGGCGATGTGCGACCAGCCCGTCATCCTGCATTGGCTGGGCGCCATGTTCGACCCCGCGCTGAAGGGCTATTGGGGGAGTGAAGACCTGGACGACGCGGCGGAGGTTTGCCTGGAGGTGATCGGGCAGAACGCTTCGAAAATCGACGGCATCAAGATCTCTTTGCTGGACGATGCCAGGGAAATCGCATTCCGGCGGCGCTTGCCTGACGGCGTAAAAATGTACACCGGGGACGATTTCAATTATCCCTCGCTGATCAAGGGGGACGACGTCGGCTACTCCCATGCCTTGCTGGGGATTTTCGACGCCATCGCGCCCGCTGCCTCACAGGCGTTGGCCGCCTTGGCGGCAGGTGATGTCGACAGGTATGACCGTATGCTTGCGCCCACCGTGGCGTTGTCGCGCCACATCTTTCGTGCGCCGACCCAGTATTACAAGACGGGGGTCGTGTTTCTCGCTTACCTGAACGGCTTCCAACCGCATTTCTTTATGTTGGGCGGCCACCATGGCGCGCGTCCGCCTGCCTACCTGGCGGAGGTGTTCCGTCTCGCCGATTCGGCCAACCTGTTGCGCGACCCCGAAGGCGCCATCCAGCGCATGCGCCTGGTGATGCAGACGCTCGGTTGCCAGCCCTGACGGAGCGACGTTCATGACATCCCTCGAAGGTCAGTTGCACCGATGTGCCATCAACACCGCGACGCTCGGTCATCGCGAGCCGTTGGACAAAACCCTGGACCGTATCGCCCGCGCCGGATTCGGTGGCATCGCGCCGTGGCGGCATGAAGTGGAAGCCATCGGCGCCAAGGCGGCCGGGCGGCAAGTGCGCGCGCTCGGGTTGTCCGTCACCGGCTACTGCCGATCGGCTTATTTTGCCGCGGCCGACCCGGCTGAGCGACGAGCGAACATGGGCGCCAACATCGCAGCCCTGGACGACGCGGTAGAACTTGGCGCCAGATGCTTCGTGCTGGTGGTAGGCGGCGTGCAGGGTGTGAAGGACGGTGTGGTCGGTGCGCGCGCGCAGGTGCAGGACGGGATCGGCGCGCTGTACCTCGAAGCTCGCAAACGGGGCATGCCACTGGCGATCGAGCCTTTGCATCCGACCTACGCGTCAGACCGCTCGGTCGTCAACACGATCAGCCAAGCGATCACACTGTGCGAATCGATTGCGCCCGATGACCCCGCCATGCTCGGCCTGGCGGTCGATGTCTACCACTGCTGGTGGGACCCTGACCTGGCGGCCTCCATTGCCCTGGCAGGCCACGCGGGCAGGATCATGGGTTACCACGTTTGCGATTGGCTGCTCGACACCCAGGACAGGCTGATGGATCGCGGCATGATGGGTGACGGGATCGTCGACCTTCGGGGTTTCCGCCGCCTGATCGAAGACGCGGGCTACACCGGCATGGTGGAAGTGGAAATATTTTCAGCGCAGCGATGGTGGAAGGTGGCTCAGGACGAAGTGCTCGCGGTGTGCGCCCGGCGCCTGCAGTCCCAGTGCTGATTCAACGAGCCAACAGGAGAAGAACGATGAGTGCTCTGCAGACAGAAGGCCGGGTGCTGACCCCCGGCCTGTACCATTTTGACGAGATCGAGGTCGGCGACCGCTTCGTCACCTCCGGGGTGACGGTCACCGAAACGCATGTGGTCAACTTCGCCGGTGTGTCAGGCGACTTCTATGACATCCACCTCGATGACATTGCCGCTCAAGAGGCAGGCTTTCCCGGCCGCATCGCCCACGGGCTGTTGGGGCTGTCGCTGGCGGACGGTCTGAAGACCCGTTGCCCGGTGCGCCTGCAGGGGCTGGCCACCCTAGGCTGGAATTGGTCGTTCCGCGCCCCCATCCTCATCGGCGATCGTATCCATGTCGAGATCAACGTCGTCGGGATGAGGCAGACGAAGCGCGCGGACAGGGGGATTGCCACCCTGGCGCTGACGGTTTTGAACCACACGGGCAAGACCGTGCAGGACGGGGAAACGCAACTGCTGATGGGCATTCGAAACCGCATCGAGTGAGCAGGGCAGGCGTCGCGCGGCCCGTGTTGACCGCTTCCGCCGGAGCGTCTCTCTTAGCTCACCCACTCGCGTTATTGGAAAGAGGGCTGCTGGACCTTGGGCGTAAGCAATCCGGCGGTCTCGCCGCCATCGATCGTCAACGTGGTGCCGTTGACGTAGCTCGCCGCTGGCGACAAGAGCCAGCAGACGGCCTCTGCGACTTCCGAGGCCATTGCCAGACGTCCTTCGGGAATGCGTGCGGTCAGGGCGGCGAGGCGGGCTTCGTCGTTGACGATCTTGTCCATCATGCGCGTGGCGATCTGTCCAGGGCAGACCGCGTTGAACCGCACTTGGCCGCCGTACTCCAGGGCCAGGGCCTGGGTCAGGCCGAGAAGGGCCGCTTTGCTGGCGCAATAAGTGGCCAGCCCTTGCTCCCCGGCTTTTCCCGCAATCGAAGAAACGTTCACAACGGCGCCATGGCCTGCGATCAGCCCCGGTAGCGCGTGTTTGGTGTAGAAGAACGCCGATCGCGTGTTCACGGCAAAGAGCGTGTCCCACTCCTGCTGGGTGGTTTCGACAAAGGCTTTGCGGCCGGACATACCCGCGTTGTTGACCAGCCCGGCGAGCGTGCCATTGCCCCGTTGCAGCGCCGTTTCCACGACGTGCCGGCACTCGTCCTCATTTGCGACATCCCCGGCCACGAAGGTGCAATTCGGCAAACGGCTCGCCAACTGGTCGCCAGCGGCGTGATCGCGCCCGGTGAACACGACCGAATGGCCAAGGCTGACGAGTTTTTCCACGGTTGCCGCACCAATGCCTTGGGTGCCGCCTGTGACGATGTACATGCAGTGCTCCTGAAGATGAACCGCCTCGAGACGGGCCGTTCACTGTGAATACGCGAGGTCGACCGTGTACCAGAAGACCCTGTTGCAACGGTCCGCACGATACCGTGTTTGCTCTCACAAAACTGTACGGGCAGCGTTCACGTTTGAACGATGCGGACGCGCCATCTGCAGCGGTCAATAGTCTTCATTTCAGCCACCAACCCGCTGCCCCGCGGCCTGCCGTCGAACGGATGCCAGGGGCATCTCCCACTGCATGACTTCGGCGCATACCGACATTCACCTGACTCGCATATCAATCGGTACAGATGTCGTTGACGCAGGGCAGGCGCCCTTATAGTGTACCGAACGGTATTTAAATGGCTTGTCAATGGCGATCAGTGCTTGCGTCAGCCGCTAACCGATCACCGATATCCAGGCGCGAAGGGCGCGCCCCATGCGAGGAGTAGGACATGAAGAAGCACCTCAAACGAGCACTTGCCACCGCGGCGATGGCCATGGCTCTGCCTTATCTTGCCCAGGCTGCGGAATTTCCGGTTCCGAAGGGATTTACCAGCGAGTTCAAAACGGTGGACGGCGTCAAGCTTCATTATGTGAAGGGCGGTTCCGGGCCGTTGGTATTCCTGGCCCATGGTTTTGGCCAAGCGTGGTACGAATGGCATAACTTGATGCCTGAACTTGCCAGAAATCACACCGTTGTTGCCGTGGATCTTCCCGGTCTGGGCGAGTCGCAGCCGCCTAAAACGGGATACAGCGGTACCGCGGTCTCGAAATACCTCTTCGACCTCGCAACGCAATTGAGCGGCAATCAGCCGTTCGATCTGGTTGCGCACGACATCGGTATCTGGAACACGTACCCCTTGGCGGTCATGCACCAGAGCCAGATCAAAAAATTGGTGTTCATGGAAGCGCCCATTCCTGACAAGAGCGTGTATGACTTCCCCGCCTTCTCACCGGAAGGTGAGTCATTGGTCTGGCATTTCAGCTTTTTCGCCGCAGGCGATCACATGGCTGAAACGTTGATCAAAGGCCATGAAAAATTCTTTCTCAAACGATTCATCCAGTCGCACGCGGCCAGTATGGATGCCTTCACGCCCAAGCTGATCGATATGTACGCCAAGTCCTACGCCAAGCCCCAGACGTTGAACGCCTCTTTCGAGTATTACCGCGCACTGAACACATCGATCGCCGAAAACGCTGAACTGTCGAAGACCTCACTGAACATGCCGGTGTTGGCCATCGGTGGGGGCGGGCGCAATGGTCTGGGGCAGTTCCAGATCGACCAAACGAAAAAATACGCAACCAACGTCAAGGGCGAAATCTTGCCGGGCTGTGGGCACTGGTTACCGGAAGAGTGCGCTGCCAAGTTGAATGCGGTGGTGGTTGACTTCCTGGATAATTGACACAGGTCCCATGCGAGTCGGGCGGATTCTGATGTTGCCCAGGACCCTTTCGCTGAGGCCCTCGATGTACATCGGTGCCATCGGCGAAAGCCTGTTTGAGGAGGTCACGGGTTTCAGCCAACAACTCCGGCCGAACTAAGGTACGGCGTGCACGTTTGCACCCTGCGCGCTGTCCCACAAGCCCATGATCTGTGTCACAGCCGCATCGATCTGCTCGAAGGCGACGCCGTCCCGAGCCAGCACGGAAATGCCCAGCAGGAAGCTGTCGAAGGCTGCCGCCAGCGCCTCGGGCACGACGGTGGCGGGGAGTTCACCGAGGGCGATCCCGCGCTTGACACAGGCCACGATGCCGGCGCGGTTCAGTGCCCGGGCCTCAGCCAAGGGAGTGGAGATGGCCTTGCTTTCATCCGTGCACGTGCTCAACAAGCCAAGCGCGACGAGGCATCCCTTGGGGTGACCGGGTTCGCATTGCATTTTTGCTGAACGTCGCAGCGTCAGTTCGATGGCCTCTCTCGGCGCGAGCGTGGTATCGAAAAGACTCTCCGTCACCCGGCCATGGGTGTTCAGATAGCGTTCCATCACTTCTTCGAACAGCGCCTGCTTGGAGCCAAATGCCGCGTAAAAGCTGGGGGCGGTGATGCCTGTACCGATGTTGGCCTTGAGCTGGCTGAGCGAGGTCGCGTCATAGCCATGCTCCCAGAACAAATGCATCGCCTGAGTGATTGCCACGTCCCGATCAAAGGAGCGCGGACGTCCCATCTGTGCCATATGTACCTCCTGCCGAGTTACATACAGACTACTCGATACATATATCCTTGCCTAGCGCAGGTGACGATCTGCGGCGCTGCCCGGCAGCGCTAGCTTCGCAGCGCTGTCAACGCGTACTCATCCGTTTCAGGGGGGGGGCTGTGGCGCGCGGGTAAGCTGACCTGGCCGCCGCAGATCAACCCTTCGGTTCCTTGGTCCCCAACACGTCGCGGATGCCGTCGACGACGCTGCTGTCCTTGATCACGTCGTTCAACCAGCCTTCGAGCGGCATGTTGCCCCACTTGATCGCACGCTCGATGAGATAGGGCACCGGGCTCTGGGGCTCGGTCTGTTTGAAGAACTGCGCGACACCTGCAAGCAAGGTGAAGGCTTCATCGCGGGTGAGCGGGGTCGTGCGCAATGGCGCCGTGGCGGTGTCTTTGATGGGGGTGGTCATTGCGGGACCTGCAGGGACTGGGTCGGCCGATAGCGCTTCGGGCTGTGATGGCTCTGCCGGGGCGGCCGGGTTGAGTTCGACGCCACGGTCCTTCAAGAGCTTTTCCGCGAGCTGCGCGGCACGGGAGAGGATTTCGCTCAGGCCGGCGAAGCTGGGCGCTTCGTGACCGAACAACCGGTCTGCGGTGGCCTGCAACTGGCGACAGGCATGCAGGCTGTCGTTGATCTCTGCCGCTTTGCGGAGAAAATGTTCGGTCTCGGTCAGAACCACCGAGCGCTGGAAAATTTCTGCATTGATTTTTCCTTCGTCCAGAGCCGTGCGCATCGCCTGTTGGTTCTGCAAGGCGAGGTTCTCGATGTGCCGGGACTCGTCGTAGCGCAATAGGCCGAATTGATCGCCTTGGGTGATCGGCAGCCCGCCGACCACGTCGGCCAGTGTTGTTTTTAGCCAGGCCAGGCGTGCAGCACGCTCTTCCAGGCCTTCGTCGAGGGCAGGGAACAGATCGTCCCAGAAGCGCTGCAGTATCCGCTCGGCCAGCGTGAGGCCGAAGGTAATGCCCACGAAGTGATATTTGTGCGCCAAGGCTTCACTGAGCCAGGCCACGAGCATCAGGTCCTTGCTTTGTTTGGCAAGCCCCTGTGCAGCCAGGGTGATGGTCATGTCCCAATCCGAGGATTTCAGATCGGTTTGCCAATCACCCTGGGTCAGGTAATCAGGGTCTGCCCGACGAGCTTCCTTGACCTGATCGAACAGCGTGGAAAAGCTCAGGTCTTCGCCGCTGCCTCCATTGATCGGCGCTGTCAGTTCGGTCATTGAAAGGTCGTTGAGAAATTCAGACATGGTCAACTCGGCAATGGGTAAAGAAACACCATGCCGATGAAGTCGGCACGGTGTCAGGTAAGGGCCATCGCCGTCGACGATGGCCCCGGGTGCTTACGCGATCACGCGAAAACCTTGTTGGCGGTGCGGTCCCAGCCGCCAGTGACGTTACCGCCACCCTGGCCGTCCGCACGGCTCTGTTGGGTGTAGGTGGTTTTGATACGCGCGAAGTTGAAGCTGATTTCTTCGATCGGCAGATCGCTCACCGCTTTGTCTTCGCCATCCTGGTTACCACCGGCAATGGCCTTGACCGACGACACCACAACCTCTTCCAGGTTGATGGTGAGGTAGGTCAGCTTGTCGCCGCCGGCACGGTTGACGTTCAGCTGGATCTTGGCGATGTGGGTCCCTTTGCAGCAGGCTTCGAACAGCTTCGCGGAGGCCTTGTCGACTGCCTTGCGAATGCTGAAATCGCTCAGCGCAACGCGCTCGGACGATGCACCACCCGAGGAACTGGCCGTTGCCGAAGTGGCTTGCGTGGCGCCGTATTCGTAGCCCAGTACTTCGATCCAGTCCTTGTGCTTTTCATCCAGCACTTCGCCTGGGATCCCGTCGATCTGAATGTATGCGTCAAATGCCATTTCTAACTTCTCCATTTTCTTACAATTAAGGGCTTGTCCTAGCTGCGGCCAGATCGCAGCCCTTCGATTTGACCCCCTCGATCATTCGAGGGGAGTCGGTTGCCGCTGCCTCAGCCTCCGCGCGCAGAGGCTCAGGCGCCGGTTCCTCCTGAGCGGTACGCGCACTCAATTGAGCGCGCGCACCTCGATTTCTACCCGCCGATTGGGCTCCAGGCACTGAATGAGCTGTGCCCTGGGCAATTGCATGTTGCACTTGACCAGCGGTTTCTGACTGCCTTCGCCCACGGCTTCCACCAGTTCGGCGGGCACGCCCTTGCCGACCAGGTAGGTCTTGATGGTTTGCGCACGTTGCCTGGACACCTGGAGGTTGCCTTCTGGATCACCCAGTTGATCCGCGTGCCCGGCGATGATGATCTTGCCGATGTTCGGGGTGCTCAACAGCTTGCCGGCGATGGCGCTCAACTGGCTCTGGCCCTCGGTTTTCAGGCTCTGGAAATCAGCGCGGGCGAACGCGAACAAGGTGTCCGATTCCAGCGTGATGGTCTCGATCGAACGCAGCGACTGCGACAACAGGCTGTTGATGTAATTGCGCGAGCTGGACGTCAGGAACGCGTTGTCGAGGATCCTTGGCACGTCGGGCTCGTGGATCTGATCGCTGTAGAAATTGACTTGGCGGCTGGCCATTTCATAGTCGGTTCCGGTATTCGGCGCGGCCGTAATGGCCGGCGTGTTCTTACCGGTCTGTTTGGCGATTGCCGGGTACCAGTAATCAGGAATCCGTGCCTTGAGAAACGCCGGGTCCGCTTTCTCGCGTTGCGAGCGCGACAACATCACATAAGTTTCGAGCGTGGCCTTGCCGAAGTCGGCAATCGACTGCGCACGGTTGTCCGTCGGCAGGGCGCGAGGCTCGACGCTGTCGACCCCGGTCACCGGCATGAGGTCTCTGGCGTTGCGCTGGTACACCTTGATCGTGGTGAGTAAGTACAACGAGCGGGTCAGGTTTTCGGAGGTCGGCTTGAGCATCACGCTCTCCAGCCGACTGAAATACCGGCTGCGCACTACAGGCTCGATCTTGTAGCCCTGATAGAGGCCCAGCCGCAGGCGCAGCGGAACGCCCTGGTCGTGATGCCGCGCGTAGTAATCGGCTGTCCAGAAGCGCAGGCGGTCCAGCGTCTGCCAGGACGTGTACTGTTGCGCAGCGGCTTGGTCCTGCGCGGCCGCCGCGGTCAATTCCGCCGACAGCGTTTCGATGGCCGACGCATTGTTCCAGTACGACCAGCCCCACAGGCTGCAGAGCAACAGTGCGACGAGACTGGCGCCGCCGACCCATGCGGCCTTGCGACGACGCTCGCGGAAATTGGTGGTGTACAGCGCGACCAGATGTTGATCCGGGATGATCACCTTACGGAACAGGCTGTTGATGAACAGCGGCTGGGGTTGTGCGTGGCCACTGGTGCTCGCGGCTTCGCCCTGGAGGTGAAAACGCTCGCTGACCTGCCGGGTGTGGCCACCCAACTCTGGCGCGTCGGCGTCCAGGGCGCTGGTGAAATAGAAGCCGCGCAGCAGCTCCGCGCTCTGGTAGGGGTTGGCACGCAGCAGGGTGTCGACGAACTGTTGAAGCCTCGGCTTGAGCGCCGCCAGCTCCAATGGGAAGCGGTAGACCGCAGAGTCCTGGCGGGTGATCTGAATGTCCTGCAACACCAGTTGCTGGCTGGCCACCTCCTGCCAGTAGCGGGTCAACTCGTCCATCGCCAGGCCGAACCGCTGCCCCCAATCGGCCTTTTCGAAATCCTTGTGGGTGAAGGTCTTGCCCATGACTTCGCCACGGGCCACTTCATCGAGGCGCCGGTAAAACGCAGTGAATCCAGGTACCAAGTCGCATTTGGTGAAGACTAGATAGACAGGCAGCCGCACTTCCAGCAGTGAGTGAGTTTCCTGAATCCGCTCGCGCAGGCGTTTGGCCAAGCGTTCCTGGTCTTCCGGCGAGGCCTCCAGAATGTCGTGGATGCTCACCGTCACGATCAGGCCATTGAGCGGACGCCGCTGGCGATACTGGCGCAAGAGCTGGAGAAAGGCGCGCCACTTACCGACTTCCTCCTGGTTGTTCATGTAACGTCCGGCGGTGTCCAGAAGCACCGCTTCGGAGCTGAAGAACCAGTCGCAATTACGCGTGCCGCCCAGCCCGGCGACACGAACGCCTTCGCGTTCGGCATACGGGAAATTCAGGCCGGACTGATACAGCATGGTGCTTTTGCCTGCTGCGGGCTGACCGACCACCAGGTACCACGGCAGTGCGTACAGCGCGTCCTTGGTGGCAGCGCCCCGTGGCGTGTTGCTGTGCAGACGGTCGATGCTTTGCAGCAGACGCTCACGCAGCAGGCTGACCCCCTCGCGATCTGCCGGGCTGGCATTGAGCACCGCCTGATCAGCGTCATCGCGCAGCAAGCCTTCCAGATTCGGGTGGCGTGAGGCGCCACGGTACAACAGCAGCACGTAACCGGCAGACAGCAGCAAAAACAGACCGATGCCAGCCAGCAGGCTGTGCAATGAGTTGAAGCCCAGCGCAACACCGATGGCCCATACCGCGAAGATCATTACAAAGAAGCAGACCCCAAGCACGTAGGGTTGATAGCGCAGAAAGTAATATTTGATCTTGTTCATACTGACTTCATATCCGGCGCGTCGACGAAGCGGTCGATGGCGTCATAAAGGGGGCGTTCGGTATCGGGCATCGCGGGCTGGCGATGGTGTTCGTCAAACGTTTCGAAATTGGCCAGCACGTCATAGGTGTCAGTGGCCTGGCCTTGGCCGGTGAGTACGGTGTAGAGGCTGTGGTTGCCTCTGTTGGGAAAGCAGAACAACTTAGGGCGCAGGAAGTCGTCGGCCAGCACGCTCACTTGCGGCGAAGCCCGACCCGCGCTCATGCGTGTCAACCAGTCGACCCACAGATCGGCGGTGGGGTTTTTCAGACCACGCTCGGCGGGCAAGGGCAGGCTGATGGCCGGCGCGTCCGCGTGGTGCAACGAGTGGCGTGCTGCATGGAGCCGGGTCAGCACCGCCGACGTGATGAACTCGGGATAGGCACCCTTCAAAGCGTCGGCGATGTCGCCCAGGTTGAAGTTGCGCAGGAATTTGTCGTGCACCTGGCGAAACAGTGCCAGATCCTGGCCCTGCAACGGCCGCAGCGCCTTGATCTTCTCGAACAGCCGTGCCGGTTGTTCGCCTTGCACACCGAGATGAAGCAGGGGCTTGATCTGCCCGCAGAACAGCTCGCTCAAGGTGAATGGGTTGACCAGACGTTCATTTTCTTCGGCCTTGAGCGTCTGGAAAATAAAGAACGGATAGCGCCGCTGGCTGGCGTCCATGGAGCTCACCAGGCCACCCAACAACCAGTTGCCCGAGCGCGCACGGTAGGAGACGAAGCACACCGGCAGGCGATCGAACAGCGTGCGCCAGTCCTCGCGCGGGTGAATCGCCGCCAGCGCGTTCTGGAGCCAACCGTCGAATTCGCAGACTTCGTCAGCGGCGCCATGCAGGCTGACGAAGTCGGCGCTGGCCGGTATTTTTCCGAAGCAGCCGATCATCGACCGCTCCTTGGGTTTGAGGCGCTGTGGTTCACTTGGTCCGTCCGTCCGCGACATTGACTGGGGCGTTCAACGCGCTCAGCGCCTTGACGTTGGCAAGGTCGGTCAGTTTGACGCCGCCATAGTTGCGCACTGCCAGGCTCACTTGACCGTTGGCGGTATTCCAACTGAAGCGCTGCTGGATACCGTCGAGATCGACCACGCGCGCGCTGTCGTTCATTCGCAGCAAGCCCCAACGCCCCGGATAATCGAACACCGTGATACGTTCGCCGGAGAGGGTCACCACATCCAGACGAGCGCCCGGAGCAGTGGTGCTGCCTGGCCAGGAGAAGCGGCTCCAGCTGGTCTTGCCGTTGCGGTAGTGCTGCTCCTGACCGTCCAGGGTGAAAATGATGTCGGTGAAGTTGGCCGACGGCTCCAGCATGATCTCGAAGCCATTTTCCTTGTCCGACAGGCTGGCAATGACCTCGCCCAGCGAGCTCGCTTTGTCGATGCTGTTGACCATGTTCGGGTTCACCAGCGGCACGGCCTTGGCGCCGCTGCTCATGCCCAGGCCTTCTCCGCCGGACAGGTTGCCGATTTCGTTGCGCTTGAAGTTCGGTAGCAGCCCGGATTCCGGGTCGACGAAACGCTGCAGGTCCTTGACCGATGCTTCATTGCGGCTGCCCGCCGCAATTGGGTAACGGTGGGCCATGACCTGCTCCCAGGGCTTGGCGATCTGCTGCGCCCAGGCCTTGGCAATCTGTTGGCCGGCCGGATCACGCAGGGTTTCCCAAGCGAACTGGATCGGCAGACTGAACAGCCCTTGCAGAGACGCCGACAGGCCGCCTTGACTGGTGTCGACAGTGGTTTCCACGTAGTTGCGCACGTTGGTCACCTCGCTTGGCTGGCCTTCAAGGGTTTCGCTGATCAGCTGCTTGCTGCTCTTGCCCACATCCTGCGAGCGCTGGATGTTGTTCATCCGCACCTTGAGCTTGCGCAGCGCCGCCAGATAGCGATCCATGATGGTGCTGTCGGCGCCTTCCGAATTTTGCGCGGCGAATACCCGCGACACCGGTTCGAAGCGTTTCGCCAGGCTGCCGTCGTCAATCGACGGCAATGGCGAGAGCATGGCTGCGGAGGGTTTCTGCGGACCATCGAACAGGCCGGTGGCCTTGCTCCAGAAACTGTCCTGGGGTGCGGTGCCAGGTGCTTGGGGCTCACGCGGAGCCGGCAGGTCCCAGCGCGTGTTGTCATTGACGGCCGAGAGCAGCAGTTTGACAGGCGAGTTCTGCACGTCGCTCAGCAATGACAACTGTTCGGTCGCGTTCGCCATGTCGGTGAAGTGCCGAATACCGACACCGTTGAGCAGGGCGTACCACACCTGGGCGTAGTCACGTTTGTAGCGCGCCATGAATTCACGCACGAAGTTGGCTTTCTGGACAATGCTGTCGCCGCCTTCACCATCGAGCACCCAGTCGGACTCGTTGCGCAGGTTGCCGGACACCAGCTTGATCAGCTCCGGCTTGACGAAGCCGTCCCAGCCTGGACGGGTAAAGATGGCCGGCACGGCTTCGCTGCCATACAGCAGTTGGCGACCGGGCAGCGGGACCAGATCGTTGAGGCTGATGGCGGGGAACTGACGGCTGGATTCCAATTGCAGGCGCAGGTACTCGCGGTCCACCAGCGAGCTGGAAATCATGAACGCCTTCAGGCTTTTGCGCGTGCTGTCGACCAATTGCTCGTTGCGAGGCAGGGCAGGGGCCTGACCGTTCTTGAGCAACTGCACGTACATCGGCACGTTGTCCTGGATGACCTCGTCACTGACAGGGCTGGCCTCCGTCGCAGTGCTGGCCCATGCGACCGGCAATGCGGCGCTGACGAATTCCGGATCCGGGTGAGCAGCGGGCTGCGTCAGCATCAGGTACAGCTTGAGCGCGTTGTAGGATTCGATGATCGATGCCACTTGTTGCTCATCCAGCCGTCCCAGCATTTCCTCGGACAGCGACAGCCCGCCGGTGGTCGCCGAGACCTCGGCCGCATCACTGGCGGTGGCCGGGTTGCGCAAGTCGGCCAGCGCACCGTCGCGGGCTTTGCCGGCAGCGCCCTTGGCCAGACCCTTGAGACGATTGCCTGCGTCGCCGACGGAGCGCGGGATGCTGCTCAGCGAAGGTTTGCCTGCCTTGGCGCGGAGGTCCTGCATGCCACGGTCGATCAGCTTCTGGCCCTTGGCGGTTTTGACGTTGGCCTTGCCCGTTGCGGCAAGATCGTTCTGGGGCTCCATTGATTCGGCGAATTCATTGAAGGCGCGCATCTGCATCTGCAGTGCCAGCGCCACCGGCTCCAGCGCCTGACTGCGCAATTGCTGCAGGTAGGCAGCCTCGGCGGCGGCGAAAATATCGTCGCCCCGGTACAGGCCCGCGCTCAATTGCAGGGGAACGCCCTTGGCGCGGTGTTTTTCAATCAGCGTCAGCTCATTACGAAGCAATTCGAGGCCTTCGCCCGCAGCCATGCGTTGGTCGCGGTCCGGCGCGGCATTCAGATCGCTGATTTTCCCTTCCAGCGCCGCGATCCATGCCCGGTTGTTCTGGAAGGCCAGCGCCTGCCAGCCAACGAAAACAAGCCCAGCGAGCGCCGCCAGCGCGATCACGGCCGGGCTGAGCGACGTGTCGCGCCCCGTACGCGACTGATAGCGGGTCAGATCACGGTCCGCGAAGATGACCCGCCGGAAGGTATCGGTGATGAAGTAACTGCGGTCGCTGATCTTTTTGCCCACCCCTTCGGTAAGGGCCAGAGCGTCCTGGTCAGGCTGCAGCGCAAACGACTCGGCCAGATCGTCCTCATAGACCGGAAACAGCTGATGATCGGTCTGCAGCGCGCTGGTGAAATACACACCGCGCAGCAACAGCGGGTTGCCGTGGCTGGCTGGCTCCGTGAAGGGCTTGAGAAATTGCTCCAGCACACGCGGCATCTGGGCAAAGTAATTCGGGAAGTTGAGCAACGTAGAGTTGGCTTCCGCGCCCAGACGCGTCATTTGTGTGTCGACGTGACGCTGAACGCCGCCGTACAAATTCTCCAGTTTGCGGGTGAGCACGGCACGCAGACCCAGGTTGCGGATCTCCGACTGGCCGAACGTCATGCCCAACGGCTGCTGACGTTCAGTCAGGTCCAGACCGTCGAATGCCTGGTTGAAGCCGGGCAGTTGGTCGGTCTTGCTCAACATCAGATAGATCGGCGGGTTGGCCTCCAGACAGCGGGTGTACTCTTCGATCCGCGACACCAGTTGCGCTGCCATCTGCTCGCGCTCTTCGACCGTGGCCGACAACAGCTCCGGCAAGCTGACGACCAGCACCAAGCCATTGACCGCCGCTTTCTTGCGCTGTTTTTTCACCAACTGCAGGAATGCGGCGAACTCACTGGCCGATTGGTCATCGTGCAGGTAACGCCCGGCCGTATCGATCAACACCGCTTCCGGGCTGAAATACCAATCGCAGTGCTGCGTGCCACTGTCGTTGTCGCTCTGGCTGCTGGCAATGCTGGCGGACAGGCCTGAGCGGGTGAGCAGGGAGGTCTTGCCCGCCGCCGACATGCCGATGACCAGGTACCACGGCAAGTCGTATAGCGCCGAAGAACCGCCACCGCCGGCGGAACGGTCGGCGCGCAACATGGCGATGGCATGTTTGAGCCTGTCCCGGAGCACCTGTTGGTCACGGAACTCGCCGTTCGATTTCAGCGAGCGATCGACTTCGATCTGCACCAGGTTTTCGAGGTTGTGTTCGGTGCGAATACGCCTGTACTGCCGCAGCACGATGATCAAGAGATAGAAGGCGCTGACGATCGCCATGGTTTCGAGCACGTGATCGCGCGACCACTGCACACGAGGCGCGACCAGCGCGCAGACGAGGAGGCTCGCCAACCATAGGGCGATGACGATGAACCAAAAGCTTTTCAATGCACGGAGTAATGTTTTCATGTCTTCCTGACTCGGTTACCTGACCATTGCTCAGGCACTGAACAACTGGCTGATGTGTTCTGAGAGGACGGCGACGTCTTTGCCCAGCAGCCAGTCCAGCGTCAGGTAGACGCCCAGGCAGACCAGCGCAATGAGCGCCAGATAGATCCACACGGGCACTTCATGACGCAGCATCTGCGAAACCTGATCGGGCAGCGCCCAATCGGGCGAGAGCGCCTTGGGTGTCTTGCGGTACCGCGCAATGTCCTGGCCGAGGGTGTTGGCCAGGTAGCGCAATTGATCCTTTTCGGACAGGAACTTGCCTTCGAACCCCAGCGCCAGGCAGAGGTGGTAGACCTCCAACACATCGAGGTTGCCTTTCACGTCGGCGCGCAACGCGTCGATCTTCTCGAAAAAGCCTTCGCCGGCCAGGGCCACGCCGAAATAGCGAAACTGCAAGGGTGACATCTCGAAGTGCCGGCGCAGGTCGTTTTCGCCCGAGCGCAGCACGCTTTCATCGAGAAACGCGCACAGTGCATATTGCGTGTCCTTGACTTGATCGGCGCTGTATTGGGCGCTCCGCGCATCACGCTCCAGTTGAGCGAAGAAACCGTCGACGCTGGCTTCGAAGGCGCTGATCGACGTGACCTGACGGCCGCGACGTACGATCAGCGCCATGCTGATGAAGTCTTGCACGAGGTCTTTCAAGGTGGGTTTCGCGGCAGTGGCGGTCGTTGCGCCTTGCATTACGGCTTCGTTCATTTGAGTACCGCCATCAGTTCAAGCTTGAGGTTGGTGAAGGCACTGGGTGCGTAGAACGAGATCGCCTGCGCGTTCATCATGCGTTCGTAGACCCGGCCATGCGGCTCGATAGAGAAATAGTGGTTGTCCAGCCGTACCGGAATGGCGTTGGGCAGGCGTGTGGAATGGTTGAGCGTGACACCCGGCATGGCGCTGTTGACAACCACTTCGATGTCTTCCGGAGAGCCGATCTTGAAGGCGCGTGGCACCAGCTCCAGAAGGCTGGCCCCAGGCATGTCGGCGTGCACGGAAATGTAAAAGTCCGCTTCGACCAGGCGCGGATCATGCAATTGCCCTTGCCAGTAAGAGGGCTTGGTTTGGGTCAGGTTGATCATGATGCATTGGTTAGGAATGACGTTATCCAGCAGTACCCGGATCGTCTCGTCCAGCTTGACCAGCGAGGCGGCCGGATCGTGATGGTCGTATTCGGGAATGCTGTTGAGCTCCATGTCGAGCGAGAACGTCAACAGCCCACCGGCCAACTCAGCCAGGAACAGGTACAGGCGCTCCGGATGCAGGCGCGGGTGCGCGAGCAGGTGAGCGAGCGCCGGGTAAGCGCGGTTCACGGTGTTGAGCAGCCAGAACAGGGTGACGTCGCTGGAGCCGAACTCAGCGATCTGGTCGGCGCGCTCGCGACGGCGGCCCGACAATGCCTTGCTCTTGGATTGCAGCGCCCCCAGCAGGCGTTTGCCCAGACCGATCAACGTCTCGTGAGTGCCCACATGCAAGGTGGGATGCACGAAGTGCATGTCCAGGTTGAAGCCACCGATGTTATTGCGTGACAGCCGAGCCACCGGGCAATAGGTGTAGCCGTCCAGGGTGTCGCCATCGACCAGCATGACCACGTTCAGCCGCAGACTGGTGATTTCGTTTTCAAGATCGCCTTCGTTCAGGTCAGGCAGGGTGTCGAACTGCTTGCGAAAACGGCGCGCGCTCTTCTGTTCCTGACCGTCTTCGACATAGTTCAAGCCGAACGGCTCGGGCAGTTTCAACGCCGCATAGACCTTGAAATCATCACCCTTGAGCAATTCCCTCAGGTCCCTCGCCGCTGGAAGCGGGTCATGTTGCGGCGCGTCGAAGAGGCTGCCATCCGGGAACACGAGCTTGAGACGCTTGAGCTGCAGCGAACCGTTGGCCAATGCCTCTTCATCGATCTGCAACGCCTGGACACCCCAATGAAAAGGCGTGCTGCGCAAGGTCGATTCGGCAAGCTGATGCTGATGGAACTCGTCCTGATACTGAAAATGCTGCGGCAGAAGGAACATGCCTTCAGACCACATCACACGGCTCTGCTTACTCATGAACGCCTTCCAGGAGTGAATCGAATTTTGACTGCATGCCTTTCTGCGCGGAGTCGACGGCGGTGTCCTCGGCTTTCTGAACCACCGCGTCCTGAACCTTTTGCGCGACCGTCGGGGTGCCCGGCGCCTGCGGCAGGGTGTTGGTACTGGCGATCTGAGCTTGCGTCGGCGTCTGGCGCAGTACATCGGCGCCGCGCACGGCCACCACCTGGTTGTTGTCCACCAGCACCCTCAGGCCATCGGATGAGAACCAGATGCCGTCCTTGCGCAACGAGTTGGCGTCGAAGGCGACTTTCCATTGGCTCTTTTCTTCCGAGCGGAAGAAGGCGGCGACGCCGACATACCCGGTGGCCTTGTTCAAAGGCCACTGGTTGTTCTGCCCCATGCCGGGGAGCAGGGTGATTTCCTGGCTGTCAATCAAGGTGTTGCCGAGCGCCTTCTGCGGGTCGCTCCACAACGAATCGGGGTCGGTGGACGCAAAGCGTTCGAGCGCCGTGAGCTGATAAACCCGCAGCACCACCGACAAGGGCTTGCCCGACTCATCGGGGTTCAGCTGATTGCCACCGTCGGACGTCAGAATCACCTTCTCTTTGTCGCCGAACAGCATGTCGCCCGCCCAGGTGTCGTCGACCCGTTTTCCAGCCCGCTCGGTGATGCCGCAGGCGCTCAACGCCAGCAGCATCGCCAGAAGGGTCAGCCCCTTCGCCCAGCTCGCGCCGGCACGTTCCATGTTGTGCATATTCATGACTACTACCTATGAATGCTCGAATCAGGTGAGGCGATAGGCGAAATCGCCGTCGCTGCCCAGTTCGATGTCCAGCCGTTGGATCGGTTTGTCCTGCGCCATGCGCTCCAGCACGTGCTGCGCAAGTTCGGGCATCAGCGTCTTGGACAGGATGTTGTCGATGTTGCGCGCGCCGCTGTCGACCTCGGTGCAACGGGCGGCGATGGCCGAGACCAGTGAGTCGTCGTAGCCAAGCACCGCTTGGTGGTTGCGTTCGAAACGCTTGCGAATGCGCTCCAGCTTCAAGGCCACGATGCGTTGCAGAATCGCGTCCTGCACCGGGTAATAAGGCACGATGGACAAGCGGCCCAGGAACGCGGGCTTGAACACCTGGTTCAACTCGTCGCGCAAACCGTCGACGATCTGCTCGGGCGTTGGCTGCTCGGCGGCATTCAGGCACCACTGCATGATCCGGTCTGTGCCCGTGTTCGACGTCAGGATGATCACGGTATTGCGGAAGTTGATTTCACGGCCTTCGCCGTCGTCGAGCACGCCCTTGTCGAATACTTGAAAGAAGAGTTCCAGCACGTCGGGGTGGGCTTTTTCCACTTCATCGAGCAGCACGACGCTGTAGGGCTTGCGCCGGACCGCTTCGGTCAGCACGCCGCCTTCACCGTAACCGACATAACCGGGCGGCGAGCCTTTCAGGCTGGAAACGGTGTGCGCTTCCTGGTATTCGGACATGTTGATGGTGATGACATTGCGCTCGCCGCCGTACAGCGTGTCGGCCAGCGCCAGGGCGGTTTCGGTCTTGCCGACGCCGCTGGGACCGAGCAGCAGGAATACGCCGATGGGCTTGTTCGGATCTTCCATGCGTGCGCGGGAAATCTTGATCCGCTTGCCGATCTCCAGCAGCGCGTGGTCCTGGCCCAGTACGCGCTCGCCCAGCAACGCAGGCAAGCGTTGCACCGTCTCGATTTCGTCGCGCAGCATCTTGCCGAGGGGAATGCCGGTCCAGCCGGAAATCACTTCGCCGATGGTGCCGCCGTCGACCAGCGCATGCACCAGGGGTTGCTCGCCTTGAACCGTGCCAAGCTCAGCGCGCAGGGCAGCAATCTCGTTCGCGTCCGGCGCCTCGTGTTCACTCGCCTGTGCCAGCTTATCGACCAGCTCAAGCTCGCGTTGCCATTGCTGTTGGAGGGCTTCACGGTGTTGCTGAGCGGCCTTGAGCTCGTTGTCGAGTGCCGCAAGTCGGCGCGTATGGTCGCTGCCCCGTGACGATTCCTGGGTGAGGACGGTGATTTCCGACTCCAGGTTTTCAATGAGCCGCTTGCAATCTTCCAGTGCGCCGGGTTGGGCAGACTGCGCCAGCGCCACGCGTGCGCAGGCTGTGTCCAGCACGCTGACGGCTTTGTCCGGCAACTGACGCCCGGTGATGTACCGATTGGACAGGCGGACGGCCTGCACCAAGGCTTCGTCCATCACTCTGACCTTGTGGTGCGCCTGCATCTTGCCCAGCAGGCCACGCAGCATGTGAATGGCTTTCTCCTCGTCGGGCTCTTCGACTTTGACCACCTGGAAGCGGCGGGCGAGGGCGGCGTCTTTCTCGAAATACTTCTTGTATTCCGCCCAGGTCGTGGCGGCGATGGTGCGCAGTTCGCCGCGGGCCAGCGCCGGTTTTAGCAGGTTGGCGGCGTCGTTCTGCCCGGCCTGGCCCCCGGAGCCGATCAGGGTATGGGCTTCGTCGATGAACAGGATGATCGGGTGAAGACTGCGTTTCGTTTCTTCGATGACCGATTTCAAACGGTTTTCGAATTCGCCCTTGACCCCGGCGCCCGCTTGCAACAGGCCCAGGTCCAGCGTGTGGATCGCCACGTCCTTCAGCACCGAAGGCACGTCGCCCTGAACGATGCGTAGCGCCAGGCCCTCGACCACGGCGGTTTTGCCCACGCCGGCTTCGCCCGTGAGGATCGGGTTGTTTTGTCGCCGACGGGTCAGGATATCCACCATCTGGCGCACTTCGAATTCCCGACCCAGCACCGGATCGATCCGGCCTTCGCGGGCGTTCTGCGTGAGGTTGACGGTGTACTGGTCCAGCGCAGGGGTCTTGCCGTTGCCGGCGAGTGGACGGCTGGCCGCTGCCTCTGATGGGCTCAGTGGCTTGGCCAGACGCGATTCAGGACTGGACTCCACGAGGGCGGCGAGATTGACTCGCAGGTCGTCGGCGTTGATTTTTTCCAGTTCGATGGCCGAGCCGACGATCACGCGGCGCAGTTCATCGTCATCCAGCAGCGCCTGGATCAGGTAGCCCGTGCGGATCTGACTCTGACCGAACTCGATCGACGCCAGTAGCCAGGCTTGCTCGATCATGCGGGTAATATGCGGGGACAAGGCGGGCGTGCGGGTGTTGCCCTTTTTGAACGTGCCCAGCGCTGTCACCAGTTGCGCCTGCAGGCGCTCGGGTACGACATCGTAATGACGAAGAATGGCCGGCAGGTCGTTGTCGCTGCCTTCGAGCAGTTGCAGCAACAGGTGTTCGACTTCCACGTCGTAATGATGCTCGGCAAGGCACAGCGCGGCAGCGCCTTCCGTGGCCGTGCGACTGGTTTCGTTGAGCTTGGCGAACAGCGACTTCAGGTTCACAGGGAGACCCCATCGAAAGGAATATTGAAAACGGCGCAGCGGGAAGGCTCGACTTCGACGTCCGGACGCTTGAGCCAGCCCAGCCACCCCAGCGCGACATTGCCCTGGCGACCCAGGCGGGCAAGGGGCACGGCCTCACGCGCAAGGGTGGGTGCAATTTGAAAGTCCAGCTGGGCGCCCACGTAGAAACGCACCAGTTCCACCAGCTTTTGGTAGTCCTCGGTGGCCGGTTGAAAACGCTGGTAATCCGCGAGCTGTAACGGACCGATCTCAATCCGCACGCATGACTGGTAATCCCAGACACGGTTGCCCGCTACGGCGCTCTGCCCGAGCACTGCATTCTCGCGGCCCAGTTGGGTCCACTGGCTGACATCCAGCTTCAGCCAGCGTCCGGCAAACTGGCTCACCTTGAACGGCAGCGAGAAATAAAAACCGAGCATCACCTGCAGGTTGAGGGCGTTGCGCGGTTTCTGCGCGAACATCCCCGAGAAGTAGCTGAACAATTCCCGACGCAGCGGCGAGCCACCGGGGCCGAACTTCTGCTTTTGCGCTTGAGGTCCGAAACCCACCAGGTTGAGCAGATACCGGTCGAAGTTCGAACTGCCGGTGCGCTCGTACTCGATGTAGAACTTGTACTTTTGCCACGCCTCGTAGAACAGCGTGGTCATGCGGTGCGAAAACAGGTCGAAGAAAGCGTGCGCGGCGTCGTCGCGGTACTGGATATGCCGTTCCATCAGCAATTCGGTATACGGGCGCGGCAAGACACCGGAAGGGCCGACCAGCCCCATGAACGTGACCTGCACCTCCGACAGCGGCAAACCGGCGGACGAGACTTTCCCCTCGCGCTCGAATTTCAGGTCACTGACTTCACTGGCGGGGAAGTTCAGGGAGAGCTGAGAGCGGAAGCGCAGCGGATCCTCATGGGGCCGCGTCTGCAGGTCCATGCGCCCGTTTCTGCTGTAATGCAGGCGGAGCAAACGCACCAATTGAAAGAACTCGAATCGGTGCGGCTCAGCCCGTGCCTGATCAATCAGACCAGGGGTTGATCGCCGGTTCGCGGAGGCCATTGGACCACTCTCTTTTCACGTTGCAAGGTGCGCAGGGTTAATTGGGTAAAGCTGTTGATGGAGCAGTACTGGCCGAAAAAATGGTCCAGCACCATGCCGAACAGGAACACGCCGCTGCCGGTGTACTGGCTTTCATCGAAGGTGAGGGTGATGCCCACGCCGCGAACGAAGTTGGGCCGCGGATGACCAATGCGAGCGACCACCGGCTCGCTGCCGACCGACACGATGCCGTTGATCTGCTTACGGATCGCCGACGTGTTGCGGTAGTTGTACAAGGACAGCAGTTCCAGCAGCACGTCACGCCCTTTGGACACCAGCGACATGTGGTTCAACGACAGGTGTGAAATCAGCCGCCAGATCACGCCGTTACCCAGCGGCACGCGGACCGAGGCGGTGGGTTTGCGCAGGCAGCGAATGTCCTGGATCACCACGTTTGCCGGAATGTTGAAGTCCCCGCGCTCGCCGCCGAAGGGCAGCATCAGCGGCACATCGCGGTTGCTGCACGTCAATTGCAGGCTCAGGGTGTCGTTGTTGGAATCGATCAATTCCAGATCCCGGTCAACGACCCGGATGTACATGTGCGTCCCCTCGCTCTGCACGGTTTGCACCGGTCGACGCCTGGCAATCCAGAAGCTGTCGCCAGGGCCATGATCGGCCCGCGGATCGAAGAAGGGGTGACAGGTCGCAACATGATCGACCCCGCCCAGCTTCTTAACGCGACGCACTCGATCGATGGACACCACTTCAGCCGAAGCCTGAAGGCGTACGTCGGGCTTCACGGTATATTCGTGCTGTGCGTGCGTCAGCTTGATCGGCTCGGCCTGCTGGCGGAACAGATTGATGATCGGCGTGCAGTTGAGTTTGAAATTGGCACGGCCGATGTTTTGCGTCAGGCGCGCCAGACGATCGTTCAGGTCGTAGTCGGAGAAGTAGAAGTTGATCTCGATCCGGTCAAGCGCCTTGCCTGCCAGGATTCGGCCGAACCCGGACAGATCGAAAAACATGAATTTGTCCGGGAAGGTGAAGTACTCATGCAGCAGCCGATACCCGAGGAATGAACGCTCCGAATAGTCCACGAGCCCTTCGTCGAGGCCGTAACCGACGGCCTTGAGCGCATTGAGCGGCAGGGCCACCTCCCGATTACGCCCCTGTTCCTGAAAGCTGATGGTCGCCTTGGCCAGGTTGTTGAACAGCAGCTCGTACAGCTGCAGCATCAGCGTGCTTTCCCCGTCGAGGAAGAAGCGCAGACGGTCCATTTCCATCTGCCCGAACAAAGTGTCGCCGGTTGCAGCAAGGCCGAGGCGCAATCGTGCAACCAGATCGGCGCTGTGACCGTTGAAGGCAGAGCGTTCCATCTCCACGAAGGAGGCTTGCTGCACCGTGATTGGCCAGAGCTCCACGGGGTAGCAGGTGCGGAATTTGCACACCACGCCGTCAACCGGATTGGCATGCAGTTCGGTATGGCGGGCAACGCGGTAGGCTTCGGTAACCTTCTCGTGCTTGCCCAGGCTGAATTCAACGATGGACATCGACGGAGTAGGGCGCAGGTAATGCGGGTAAAGCACCTCGAGAAACGATTCGACGATCTCGGGAAACTCGTCATCCAGTTTCTTGTGGACGCGGGCAGCCAGAAACGAAAACGCCTCGATCAAACGCTCGGTATGCGGGTCTTCACAGTTATCGCCCTCGATGAGCAACCGTGAAGCGATTTTCGGGTACTGGCTCGCGAACTCCTGGCCCAGAAAGCGCAGGTGCGACAGTTCCTTTTCGTAATAGGGGAGCAGATCGTCGAGCATCAGTTGAGGTTCTGTACTTTGTATTCCTGGGTGTTCACTTGCAGCACCGCATCAAACGAAACCTGACGCGAAACATCCTGCAGGCGCAGTACGGCGTCCACGCGAAAGGTCAGCATACGTTGGCCGGTTTGTTGTGCCAGTAGTTGCACCTTCACGCTGCGAAAACGCCGGTCTCCCACCGAAATCGCCTTTTCCAGCTGGCGCTGGATGAGCAGGCGATCCTCAGGGTCGAGCACACTTTTGCTGGTGAAATCAGGCATGCCGTAGTCGAGAATCGTGCCATCCAGCTGGGGAAAGCCGCCGAGCTCCTCCGCCACCAGGGACTGGCGAGTGTTCACCAGGATCTCCAGGTCGCGGACGATGCTGGCCTTGTAATCGGCCAGCGAACACAGCCGTTGCGACGACGCTTCGGTGGATTGGTGCGGACGGTCGTCCAGCAACCGATCCAGCAATGACGGCAACAGCTTGTGTTGGCTACTCATATTGCCTCCCTGGCAACGGCATCGATCAACCGCGTGTGGACTGCGGCAACTCGGCAACCAGCCGCAGAGACGCGGTCAGTTCATCCAGTTGGTAGTGCGGGCGCAGGTACGTCACGGCCTTGTAGACGCCCGGCTTGCCAGGCACTTCGAACACCTCGGCGCGGGCTTCACGCAGTGGGAATTTGGCCTTGGCTTCCTGGCTGGCGGTGTCGTCGAGCAGCACGTAGCTGGACAGCCATTTGTTCAGGAACAGTTCGACATCCTTGCGCGAAGCGAAACTGCCGACCTTGTCGCGCATGATCGCCTTCATGTAGTGAGCGATACGCGATGTCGCGAAGATGTACTGCAGTTGCGCGGAAAGGCGCGCGTTGGCGTTGGCGATGTCGGTGTTGTACTGCTTTTGTTTCTGTGTCGACTGAGTGCCGAAAAACGCTGCGTAGTCCGTGCCCTTGCAGTGCACCAGCGGGATGAACCCCAGGTCCGACAGTTCCTTTTCGCGGCGGTCGGTGATGGCGATTTCGGTCGGGCACTTGAGGGCTATTTCGCCATCGTCGGTCTTGAAGGT
Source organism: Pseudomonas sp. GD03842 (assembly GCF_029841165.1). Classification (NCBI taxonomy): domain Bacteria; kingdom Pseudomonadati; phylum Pseudomonadota; class Gammaproteobacteria; order Pseudomonadales; family Pseudomonadaceae; genus Pseudomonas; species Pseudomonas sp. GD03842. The sequence goes on from NZ_JAOCEA010000010.1 coordinate 214,673, forward strand.
GTGGGTCGGCAGACCTTCGACGAGGCCGCCGCCCTCGACACCGCGAATCGCTACACACCAGCCATAGCGCGAGAAGGCGTCGGTGACCCGGGTCCCCAGCGCATAAGCGGCGTTCATCCACAGGTATTTGTTGTGGTCGCGGCCGTCCACGCTTTCGACAAAGTTGAATTCTTCGACTGGGGTGGTATCCGGCCCGTAGGGCAGACGACCCAGCACATGGGGCAGGGTGAGGCCGACGTAACGGGAATCTTCAGAGTTGCGGAAGGACTTCCACTTGGCGTATTCGACAGTGTCGAAAATCTTCGCCAGATCGCGCGGGCCCGACATGTCGGTGAACGAGTCCCAGCCAAACAGCTCCGGCGACGCCGCGGAAATGAACGGTGCATGGGCGGCCGCAGCGACGTGGGAAATTTCTTCGAGCAGGTACATGTCTTCCGGGTTGCGATTGAATTCGTAATCGCCCAGCAGCATGCCGAAGGGTGCCCCACCGAAGGTGCCGTACTCTTCTTCGTAGATTTTCTTGAACAGCGCGCTCTGGTCGAATTCGGACGAGGCCTTGAGATCGCGCACCAGGTCTTTTTTCGAAGCATTGAGCAGGTGGATTTTCAGTGTGGTGCTGGTTTCGGTCTGATCGACCTGGTACTTCAGGCCACGCCAGGAAGCTTCCAACTGCTGGAACTCGCGGGCGTGCATGATTTCGTTCATTTGCTCGGAGAGCATCGAGTCGATTTCCGCGATCCGCGCGTCCAGCACGGCGATCAGGTCCTTGCTCGGGGTCACCTCGCCTTCGAGGACCTGGCCGACCAGCTCACCGATCAGGTCACGGGTGCGGGTGCGCTCGGTTTCGGAACGGGCGACACGGCTTTCGGAAATGATGCTGTCGAGCAGCGACGATTGGGGCGCGAAGTTTTCCACTTCCACCAGATCGGCATCCTGCTGAGCCACGGTTTGTTTATCGTTCATCGTCGTGCTCCTGCTTACTCTTTGGCATCGGTGGCAGGAGCAGCGGCTTCGCGGCCGAATTCCTTGCCCAGGGTTTTCAGCTTCTCGGTGTTTTGCAACACGTCCATCAGCAGCTCTTCAAGCTTGTCGTTGCCGCCCATCTTGTTGCGCAGGTCCGCCAGCTTGTTGCGAACCTCGAGCAGCTTGCGCAGCGGTTCCACCTGCTTGACGACGTTCTGCGGCTCGAAATCCTCGAGAGTGTTGAAGTTGAGCTCGACGCCCAGTTGCGTGCCGTTCTTCGCCAGGGTGTTGTCGACCCGATAGGCCAGACGCGGCTTGATGCCTTTGAGCACACCGTTGAAGTTATCGCGGTCGATGAAGATGAACTTGCGGTCCTTGAGCTTTGGCAAAGGCTCCAGCGGGTTGCCGGAGAAATCGCCCAGCACGCCGACGACAAAGGGCAGCTCTTTCTTTTCCTGAGCGTCGCCAATGTCCACGTCGTAGGTGATATGAACCCGAGGGGCGCGTACGCGGTCGAGTTTGTGCTGGGTACTTTCCTTCTTCGCCATCGTGATCTCCTGTGCGAGTAACTCGCTGCAATTCATTTGCGTGTCGGCCCGGCGATGGGCCGGACGCGTTACAGTCCTTCGATCGTCATCAGCAGGCGCTGACGAATCTCATCTTTCATTTCCATGATGCTGTCGTGGCCCACCAACTCTTCGAAGCTGGCGTTGCCTGCGATCTGGGTGCTGCTGCGAATGACCGAGTCGTCCGGCAGCGTCGAGCGCACCGGCGAGCTGATCACGCAGAAGGGCAGGTCGCCGAAATCCTTCAACCGCTCGAAACTGACCGGGAAACGCAGCCCTTCGAACAAGCGACCCAGGCCAGGCGATTTGCTGACGCAGTAAAACAGCACCAGGTAGTGCACGACGAAGCGATACAACTCGGCACTGCTGCGGTTCGGGTCCTGGATCACCTTGCGAAATCGCGCCAGATCGAACGAGTTGAAACCGACCACCCAGCGCGTTGGGCTGGTGATACGAATGGTCTGTCCGCTGGGTTGCAGGACCTTGTCGTATTCGAGCGGAAACAATTCGGGGGTGGTGCTGATCAGGTTCAAAGGCACTTCCAGTTCGCTGACCAACTGGAACGGAGACGCCGCGCCAATTCTGTCGTACAACCCCTTGAGCTCTTTGAAGTGATGTTGCGTCTCACGCCCGCTGCTGCGCTGTGCGCCTTGCAGGTATTCGCCGAACAACGTTTGCGGACGTATCAGCAGAGACAACGTGGCCAGGTAATCCGAAGCCTGGGCCTTGAGCACATCTGAGATGGCGCGTGTCTGGCTCCGCAACTTGATCAATGCTTCTACATCGAACGTCTGAGTCATCGATACATCGTCCTTGAACCCTTTTCTGCAACACCCTCGCAACCTCAGCAGGGCGACGAGAAGGGCTACGTGTTTCTCAACCGGCACACCTTTGCGACACGTTCGATCCCGGACCTACAGCATCACGAAATCGCCCCGCACGTTAGGTGAAAGTGGGGTGCTAGCAAACCAATATTGTCTAGCCAGCAGCGTCAGCTCAGGCATCATTTGGAGTAGGAAAGTTCCTACAGGCCGCAAGTTTTTCTCGTTTTTGATACACATCGCAATGATGCCTTAAAGCCATTATTCACCCGGATGAGGCCTGTAGAACTCGCTGAAAACCTTATAGACAGGGGGTTTTCGGTTTTTTTTGGATCCCTCTCACGCACAAAACTAAAGGTTAAAAAAGTGATCCGGTTCACCTGAAATGTGGGTGGTGAAAATGAATGTGCACTGCAACTTGTGTTTTACGTGGCGAGTCGATGATGGCAACTGAGCGGAGGTCATCGTGTGAACCACACCCGATTCGCGGCATGCTGGGGTACTGAAAGGAAGGCATTTCGGGTATAACGCCGCCTGTCACGCCGCGGCAGTCCATTGCGTCTGCGCTCGCGTCTGCCGACGGCGTGCAGGAGCGCGAAAACCTCGGGTTTTTGTTAAAGGGAAGTTTTGCTCGCCGTGTTCCGTCAGCGGCGATGCACGGTTTGTAAGGTGTCGCACGATGCAAAAGATGAAGCTTGTCGCCGTATTGATCCTGTTGCCTCTGTTCCTCGGATTATTTGGCGCGTGGGAGTTGCAACGCAGTGCCGACAATGGGAGTCGTCTGGTCCAGGATCAGGCAGAGCTCGCCGAGCTTCTCCCGCAACTTCGGGAAATGGCCAGCAAGAACAAGAGTGGATGGATTGAGATCAACGACCAGCGAGTGGGCGTGGAGCTGGCCCTGACCCGCGTTGGCGAAGCCGAGCACGACATCCTCCAACTGCTGTCGCTGGAACGGATCAAGACCGGCATTGCATGGAGTGTGGTCGGCCTGGGCCTGCTGGCCGCCCTGGTCGGTACCCTCGGCCTCCTGGCCCTGGGGTGGGCCGCCTCGCGAGCCCTGGAGTCGCGCAAGCGATTGCTTCACACCTTCACTCTCATCAGCCGCATCCTCCCGTTCGTTCTGGTCGGGCACATCGTTGCGATGACCGCTGCCGTTGCTGCCGTTCTGGTGTTCGAAGGTCTGGGGTTGTGGCACGTCGGCCGAATGTCTGCCGGTGAGTTCAAATTGATGGCGGTCGCCTTTATCACTGGTCTCGTCTGCCTCTATTCGATCTGGACCATGGCCAAGCAGCTGAAGGTCATGCTGCACATGTTCGAGCCGTCGGGCATGGTCGTCCTTGGGCACGCTGTGACGCCGCAACAAGCGCCGCTGCTGTGGGACATCGTGCGCGAGCTGGCGCAGCGACTCGGCGCGTTGCAGCCCGATCACATCGTGCTCGGGATGGCCGACGGTTTTTACGTCACTTCCAGCGACGTCAGTCTGCTGCCGAGCGACGCACACCTCTCAGGGCGAACGCTGCATGTGCCGATCATGTACCTGGGCCTGCTCGATGACGCGCAGACGCGCGCGGTAATCGGTCATGAGCTGGCGCATTTCGCTGGCGCCGATACTGAATACAGCCTGCGCTTTCTGCCGATCTACGACGGTATCAGCCGCAGCCTGCAGTCGATTTTCCAGACAATGCTCAGCAGCGATCTGCTTCAGCGCACGATCCTTCGCCCGGCGTTGATGCTGGGGCTGCACTTCATGGAAAGTTTCGACCACGCTGTGAATCACTGGAGTCGCGTACGGGAACTTGCTGCGGACGCAGCGGGGGCTCGCATGGCCGACAACGAGGCAGCTGGGTCGGCACTGTTGCGTATCTCGGCGATCGATCCGCTGCTTCAGGAACGGGTTTGGGGGCATGTCGACAGCGCGACCAATCCCGTGCCGGGTTATGTCTTGCCCACAGACTTGCCGGGGGCCGTGCTGCAGGCCTTAAGCGAGCAGGCACTGACCTTGTCCGAAGACGAACTGGCCGTTCAACTTCCACACCCCTCCGACACCCACCCCTCCAACGGCGAGCGACTGGCCTCGTTGCACGTGACGGTTGAAGACGCGGCGAAGAGGAGCACCCACCCGATCGACGCGGTAATGGCCAGTGCTGCAATGGATCGGTTCTTCACCGATCCATCCAGTGTCCGGGCGCGCCTCACCGAAGATTTCCTTTCGCACTATGTCACCCAAGACGCTGCGGTCGTCGAAGAGCTGAAAACCTACGCGGGTAACGTCAGCGGTGATGTGCTCCTGTATGAGGGGGCACGCAAGCGGGGGATAATCGCCACAGCGGTTTTCGGTTCCCTGTTGCTGACCGGGCTGGCGTTGCTTGCCGTGGGGTACCTGCATCCACAGTTGGCCAATGGCAAACCGCAGATACTCTATGTAACCGGTGCGATCCTTGCCGTGCTGATGGCCTGCCTATTGCCGATGACACTGCGCCTGGTCATGCGCGCTCGCATCCCCGCCTTGAAGCTCACACCGGATCACTTCGTCTTCGCCAACCTCAAAGCGCCGCTGGCTATCCAGCATGTGGCAGATTTCGGCCTGACCCTCGGCAATGGCCTGGTGCTCAACGTGTTGCTCGAAGACGACGCCCCGCTGCCCGAAGTAACCTCAGGTTCTTTTTTCGCGCCCAACGCTCAAGTGATCAAGAAAAAACGCTGGGTTCAGTTGCAGTTGATACAGTTCTGCCGGGATGACAGGAAGCTCAAGCCCGAAGAACTGGCGGAACTGATTGGCACGTACCTGAACGCCGGCACTGCCCGCCACCTTCTCGCGCAGCGTTCGCAGCAGACCGCTGTCACGTGAGCGCTCACTCTCGAGGTGTTCTGATGCACTGGCTTCGTCGACTCAAAGGCTTGCTGGTTCGCCAGCCACGACTTGAACCACCTGCCGCAGACCCTGTGCGGGGTCCTGCGCAGGAGCCTGCGCCACCCACGCCTTCCCCTGTGGAACAGAATCTGAGCTGGCTGCCGGTCTACGAGGCGCCGCAGCCGTTGAACGAGCTGCCGCCAGGGTGTCCGCCGCTCGGCCGCGAATATGAGGCATTACGCAGCCGCTATCTGGCATTCGTCGGCCACGCTCAAAAATATTATCCGCAAGCGCTGACGGATGAATGCCGCCAGCAGGGGCATGAGCTGGCGCGGGCTCTGCATTCGAAAGCCCTCGACCTGAGTTCTTCCAAAGCGACGACCGATTCGCTTGATATCTATTGGTTCATGCAGTGCGCGGCGCTGGTTTCGCTGTTCGCCCATGGCGCTCATTCGGTCGCCTTCAGCCGCTACAGAAAGGACGTGGACTACTATAAGGACCACAACTTGACCCGCCAGCAGGTAGAGGCTTTTGGCTGCTACGTCCGGGCATTCACCCCCGAGCTGCCGTCAGGCAATCTGCTGCCGATGCGCGGGCCGCAGGACGCACGCTCGCGCCTTGAACCCATGCCGCAAGTCGAGGACATGGATGAACTCCTGTCGTTTTTGCCACGGCTTTACCCCGGCGGCATTGCCATCAAGACCTACACCGTCCGCGAAGGCACCTACTGGCCTGAGTACGCCGAGGTCGTTACCGATTTCTTTTGCGCGGTGGGCAAGGATTGCTGGAATGACTTCGATTACCTCAACCATGGCGCCGCGGTCATGATCGAAAACCCAGCTTGCATCGCACAGGCCAGTTTGGCGGACATCCAGAGCATGTTGACCTGGTGCGTACGCGGCGAGCGCTTCTGCGACGGACATCATGGTTCGGTTATCGAAAAGGGTTACGTGCTGAATGTGTTGCGCAGGATCGAGGTACTGCGTGCTGCAATGCGGTGATCGCCCGTTTCCAGCGTCACTCAGTGATGCGCGACAGCACGGCAACCATTTACACCCCGTTTTCAGATGAGTGTTTCGTATCGCAGCATTGCCGTGTTCAGTCGCTTAGCGAGGTATTCATGTGTATGGCCGAGCGCCGCCAGAAGCTTGCTCTGATTCCTGGCCAGCCAGTCTGCAGACTTCCTATTCGGAATCTCCGCCTGAAGCTTCGCACTGCGCCAAGCGCTGCGGCGATACCGAACGCCAGCGAACGTGCAGCGCCTCCAATGGCGCCCCGACAGCGAGACTTCCCCCCCCAGAATCGTCACCACTTACTGCACCAGCTTCATCAGCACCGGCAAGACTTGCGAGATGTTGATCGATGCCCGCTTTAGGGCGAGATTCGTCTGCATGATCGGGTAGGAGAGGGCCATCGCTTGCCGAACATGGTCGATCCGGTTGCCGCCGATGGTGCTTTAGGCTTGGCTGGCACCGCTGCCCATCTGGCGTGTAAATCCGTCCCAGCTGTCATGGGCGGTTTGCAAGCCGTTTACACAGAGCCAGACGCGTTTAGCGCTGCGTACACAGTTCGAATAGCTGAGTTCTCAATTCGTTAAATTCGTTGTTTGAACTGATCAAGGGTTGCCCATCTTGGTACAAAACGACGTCATTGAGGGAGCCCATTCCGCCGTATAACTTGATTATCTGAGAGTGTGCGAACTCTTCATCTTGAAGCAGCTGTGCTCGGCACTGATCGAGCCTGTCGGCCCACGATCCGTTGTCTCCTGCGCGCAGCAACACAGACATGCGGTTGATGATCTCAGTTGTCAGGTGGTGGTTGGCCATAGGTGGGTTACTCCAAATGTGTTGCGCAGGATCGAGGTGCTGCGTGCTGCCATGCGGTGATCGCGCCGTTTCCAACGTCATTCAGTGGTGGGCGACAGCACGGCAAACATTTCCACCCCGTATTCAGATAAGGGTTTCGTATCGCACCATTGCTGTGTTCAGTCGTGTGGCCAAGTACTCATGTGCATGGCCGAGCGCCGCCAGAATCTGCGATGACTCCACCAGATAGCTCGCACGTTTGGTCTGCGTCCACGTCGCAGGCGCGGACTGCAGGTTGGTAATGCGATCGCACAGCTTGATCGCCGCAGCCTCCTTGGAGTGCGCGGCGATGGCCTGGAAATACTGCTCTTCGGAAAACGGCACGATCAGGTTCTTGCTCAAGCTGGCGACCACCGAGGCGACACGTTCGCCGAAGAGGTCAGCGATGGTCGCTTGAGTAACGGATGTGTCCTCGATCACGTCGTGCATCAGCGCGGCCGGCAACGCAATTTCCAACGCGCCGACCGACTCTTCGCGATCAGCAAAGATCAGCTCATTCGCCACCATGGCCACATGGGTGGAGTAGGGCAGCTGCGAGGCTTTCATGGTCTGTCCGAGATGAGCCTGCGAGGCAAAAAGCCAGGCTTTGTTGTAGAGGTGTTGCAGGTCCGTAGTTGGCATTGAAGCTCCTGAGACGTCTGAGTAGCGCTACTGTTTTGCGAGGCTCTCGGGCGGTTGTCCGTCCGGGAGTTGAATTTTCAGTCCGCGTGCAATCTGGTCACGGATGCTGTCGGCTACAGCAAGCGCGTCCGCATGCTCCGGGTCGTCACGACGGAAGTCCTCTGCTGGCCAGACGCCAATCTTCAGCGTATGCAGCTTTGCTTTGTCGGTTTCGAGACCCAAGACCACGTCTTTCACATATTCAAGGTTATGAAGAAGGCCGGCGTACAGGGCATCCCTTGAGCCGGTTTCCAGCCTCGAGCGTGTGATGTCGATGGCCTCATTGATGTAGTCGACGGCTTTTTTCAAGTCAGTGCTTCCTGAGCTCCGGTGCTGAAATGCTAGACAGCATTGCCTCTGTTCCAACCCGGTTTTTGCATCAGCAGCTCATCGAGTTCACGGCGGCGGCAGCGGTTGACGAATGTAACGGCTTCGCGACATCATTCTGGAAGCGTTCGAACATTTGCGGGTGTATTGCGTAATATTCTTCGTAGTCAACAAAGCCGCTACTCACAGGGAACGATACGTAAAATTGACCTGAGGTTTCTTCTACACCCATAGAGAAGCGTTCTTTGCGGCTTACGTAGAAGTCGTTGAATTTCATGCTGAGGACCCTGCCTTTTCACATATTCGGGCTTTAAACGCGTCCGACCGTGTGGCCGGTGAGCCATACCCTGAAAGCGCGCAGCACCTGAATGGCCGGGAGAATTAAACCGCTATTGCCACGCCTCGAACAAGCCTGAACCCGACCGCCGCAGCTGGGCAGTCGGTGCTTGTTTCAATAAGCCTGGGGGCGCAGCAACGCCATCAATAGCGGCCACGGCTACCCGTGTTCAAAAGGCCCGCCAACGTGCGCCCGATTAATTATTGGGTGTTCGTTTCAAAAACATTTGCGGATGACTCGCGCGCCTGGTTTTCAACTGCCAACACGACATCCAGCGTGTTGAGAAACAGGTCGTGGCTCAGGATGCCGGTGGCGATGGTCGTCAACACGGGTCTGCCGTGCTCGTCCTTGATCACCACGTTTTCAGTCCAGGCGTTGAGATCAACCTGGCGCAGAGACGAAACAGGCACTGTGTTGCCTTGGTATTCGAGGAAGTCGCGGTGCACGACAATTGGCGACGTGGTGACTTTAAGGAAATCGCCAGTGACTCGCTTGCCCCAGACGTGCTTTGAATTAATGCAGTTGAACGTGACCGAACGCCCTGCCTCCAGCGCTTCGGCCACGGCCGGCAGCCGCGCCCGTACGTGTAAGTCTCGGACCAGCTCCTGAAAGGCCTGGAAGCCTTTGAGGGACTCGATGACTCGATGAAAAGGCTCAGCAGCGTTTCGACGATAGGCCAGGTTAGTAATCAGGCCGGTCAATGCAGCCTGGCCGGAGCTGAAGAGATACAGGTCCTCTATCTCGGCAAACGCCGTGTAGTCGCGCTGCTCTTTCGTAATGCGCACGATGCCGTTTTCGTAAACCTCGTAATGGGACTTACGCAGCTTCTTCTGCCAGACGGTGATACCCACCATGCACAGGCCCAAGAGGGCCAAAAAGCCGGCTGTGAAATTGAGCACAGCTTGCTTGCTGTCGAAGCTGAGGGTCATCCCACGGGAGGTTTGGAGGCTGGCAGGGCCATTAGCCTCCGGCAAAATCGTGCTCAGATAGAGAACGAACACGGCAAGGCCCAAAAACACAGCGGCTAGTATCAGGCTGAAAATCAAAAGGGCCTTGCCCTGGCGGAACGTCGCGATCAGTTCGCCGCTGGCGGAAGGTGCTTGGGAGTTGGTTGATTGCATGAGGGTTTGCGTCCTTGTCATTGCATGGGTGTGCGGCTTAAGACACTGCGAGGTGTGAGAGTGGCTTTTCCCAGGTGGTTGAGCGGCGCAGTTGGCTTCATGGCCTAGCCGGCGTGATTTATAACAACGCATTCCCATATCAGGTCATGTTGTGTCGCGCATTACCCGGACTATGCTACTCAGCAGCGGGTAGCAGTGCGATGGAGTATGCTCATCACTCAGATTTGCAGGCGCCGCCAGTATAGCGGGGCGAGTGATTTGGAAAAATCATATTTCTCTGTTCTAAAACTGTCCTCTGCCGTTGAGAACGACGTCACTCCTCAGCAAGGAGTAGCTGATTGTCTAGTTGTCCTTCATCGTGTCTACACTGTCGTCTGGGTGCACATCAAAAAGTTGATGTTGTTGCGACAACGAACCGGAAAAATTAGTGCCGTCCTCGGAGCCTACATAGCGGGGTGCACCGTTCGGAAAATCGATTCAATAACGATGAATTACCGTCTAGGCTTTTGGGCAAGTCTCCGGTCCGAAGGTGACCTCAGTGATTGGCTCGGCTTGGCTACTTGAGTAGCTGTAAGTGATCTTGTTTCCCAGCCCTAGCAAGAGCAGATAGGCTGTCTGGCTGCACAGCGCCTTGGGGATCTGTTGAGAGAGGTAGTTCTCATAGTACACCCTCTCACCTGGACGATTCTCATAGCCATAAAGCGTGATTTTGTAGAGCACGTTGTGATTGGCGTAGCTGATGTCATCGATACGAGTTACAGGGTCGAGCATGATTGGGAGCTGTTTTTGTTGTTCGACAACGACGCTTCGAAGCGCTTGCTCGCTGTCCTGAGCGTAGGTCGGAGTTATGCAGAAGAGGGTAGCCGCTGAGGCGAGCAAGTATCGGTTTAAGCTGGTCAAAATAACACTCCTTGTTTTCATACACTGTTGTTGATTCGGGCGTATATGTTCGGAAATAGAGGTTTGTGGTCAGATGCGGACTGACAAGTGGTTTACAGCGGAGAGCGCTGTGAGCGCATCCCGCCCGGCATTGATCTACTTACCTCTATCGTACTCAGCTTTACTCATCTCTTCACCGTAGCGAAGCGCATCATTGAAAAGACGGTTCTCGTGCGGAACGGGTTCTCGGCTTTCCTGTTCGCCGTAGAAACGAACAAATATCTGCTGCGAAGCATGGTCCCACCGGTAAGTGACATCCTCAAATGGGTAATCTACGTAAACATCTTCTTTTGCAAAGCGTTCCCCTTTATTGATGCTCATTACAATCCCCTTACTGTGTCGTAGTAAACTTTACTCTGTTTGGCAATAGCCTCGGCGCCGGTGGAAGTTGGATTCATCGTCCGCCAGTCCTCGTAATAAGAATGTCCAAGCCCGCCGGGGACGCCTGCCTTGGAGGCTACGGCGTCGTAGGTGTCATTCCCCAATAGGTTTCTTGCCAGCGCCTCCGGCTCTTTTGCAAAAATCATTTGGGGAGAGTTGACTTGGATTTCTCCGGGTATGCCAGCTTTGGTCATGAACGATGAATTGACCCCGCTGTAGCCAAGTGGGTCCGTAGCACCATCAATGATTTTCACCTTTGCCCCGCGCTGCGCCAACTCATTGGTAACTGATGCGATTTTGTCTGCTGGCACGATGATCGTGTTACGTGCCAAATCCTTGATTTTCGTTGGATCCCCGCCGTAGTCATTGGCGATCTTCTCCAACGCGCGCGCCCTTGATTTGATTGGTGCTTTGGCGACTGTGCCACCATACCTGGCAGCGATCTCATCAGCTGCAGCGTCAATTTCGGCCTTTGCTGCAGCAGCTTTCGCATAAATCTCATCAAAGGTTGGGCGTGTTTTAGGTGGTTTGGTAGATTTGACGCTTTCGTTGGTGAGCGGTGGTTCACGCTCTGCTTTGTTCAACGGCGCCACCTCTTTAACCTGCAACTCCGGCTCCGCCAGAATCTTGCTCTGGTTCTTGGCCAGCCAGTCTGCAAACTGCCTGTTCGAAATCTCTGCCTGAAGCTTCGCACTGCGCGTCGCAATGCTCTCCATGCTGTTCATCACACCGGCTTTCATCTGGCCGCGTGTGAGGTAGGTGACGATAGCGGTGAGTAGCAACATCACCAGTTGCTCTTGGCCCCGAGCGAGTTGGCGGGCGGCGAGTTCTGTACGCTCCTGCATCTGTGCCGAGGATCCCCCGGTGGGGTCGAGCCCGGGTGGCTTGAGCCCGTCCTCGGCGTGCCAGGCTGTGGCCAGGCCCTCCTGCAAAGAGGTCAGGCAGGCGGGCAGGCCTTTGTAGAAATATTCGGCGATCGCCGACAGGCCCAGCGCCATCAGGATGAGGTTGCCGACCTGCAGGCCGATGCCGGCACCCGCCACTGCGCCAGGCGCCGCGCCGATACCAAACGCCAGGGAGCCCGCTGCACCGCCGACGGCCCCGCCCACTGCAACGCTGCCCCCCAGGATCATGACCACTTCCTGCACCAGTTTGATCAGCACCGGCAAGATCTGCGAGATGTTGATCGACGCCCACTTGCGCGAAAGGTTGGTCTGCATGATCGGGTAGGAGAGGGCCATCGCGTGGCGAACATTGTCGATGCGGGTGCCACCCATGGCGCCGTAAGCTCGGTTCGCACCGTTGCTGACGCGTCGAGTGAAGCCGTTCCAGCCGTCATGCGCGCTTTGCCAACCGCTGCTGACGCTCTGGTTCAGTTCACTGAATCTGTGGTCAAGGTTTCGTTCAATGTCGTCCCAACTAGGGACGTGGGCTAAAAGATCCATTTACTCATCACAGTCCTTGAGTGAAAGGCGCATGCCAGAGAGCGATCTCAAGTGGTCTCGCTCGATATCATAGAGCCATTACGGACAACTCAGATCATCGCCTACCAAATAAATTCAGCGAGGGCTGCATTTTTGTCATATACGCGGCGCTCGACAATGATGTCATTTAAATATCAACTCGCCCGTTTTTATCCGGGAGCCTCCTGTTTACACGCTGAACGAGTCAATCACAGACGTTTCGAATTTCAGCGAATGCTCCCCGAAAGTTGAACTACAGCGCCGTGCGCGATTTCGCAAAAGAGGGCAAATGGGTTGACATGATGGGCGCGACAGGTGTCTCCTTCCTCGCTTTCGAGCATCTGTAACATTTATGAGACTGTGATCAGTCTCTCGTTTTGAAAGCTCTAGTGGCACTTTCGAATTGCATTGCGGTCCCAGTGTCCAACTGTGTCGACACGGGCTCCGTCGTTGTGTCCAACTGTGTCGACACGGGCTCTGTCGTTGTGTCGAACGGCCTTTTGCAGGACGGAATGAAACCCGGATCGGGCGAGTCGAACAAGCGGGACCGACTTATTCGCTCAGCGTAGCCGTAGTTCATGTCCTACACACTGTTCGGATGAGTAGTACCGGCCGCACAGCATATGTTGCTGGAAGCACCGACGAAAACCAGAGAAGGTGCAACAGGAAATTCTGTTCTCCCCTGTTGCTCGTAACCTGTTGTTGCCGAGCATGGCGGTAGCGTTGTTCCCCATGCCTCCAAGGAGATACACATGTCGATGGACCTTGCCGCGTTGTTCACTCCCCAGAACCGGCGTCTATTCAAGTTCAAGAATTTGGCCAACCCCGAGCAGCAACTGCTCATCGAGTCTTTCAAGGGGCGCGAAGGGTTGTCGCAGGCCTACAGCTTCGAGCTGCTGCTGGTGTGCGAAGATTCCGGGGTCGAGCTCAAGTCGATGATGGGGCAACATGTGACCATCGAGATCGAGCTGGCCACCGGCTCGCCGCGCTACATAGCCGGCTACCTGACCCGCTTCGCCAGCATCGGCAGCGATGGCGGCATGGCCCGTTACACTGCGACCCTCAACCCCTGGTTCTCGATGCTGAAAAACCGCTTCGACACGCGGATTTTTCAAGGCAACACGATCGAGGAAGTGGTCACTCAGGTCTTCGCATTGTGCACGGCATTTTCCCGCCACGAGTTCCGCCTGACCAAACCCCAGAAGCGCTACACCTACATCACCCAATACCGTGAAACGGACTTCAATTTCGTCCAGCGCTTGCTGGAAGAAGAGGGCATGTTCTATTACTTCGAGCACACTGCCGAAGGCCACACCATGATCATCTGCGATGACTCCAGCACGCTGGTGGCATTGCCTGAACAGCCTCAGATCCGCTTTCACACCGCCTCTGTCACCGAAACCGCCGACTCCATCACCCAGTGGAGCGGCAACCGCCAGCTCCAGTCAGGCAAGATCGCCGTGCAGACCTTCGACTACCGCCAGCCGAAAAACCGCCTGCCGGTGACGATGAACAGCCTGAACAAGCAAGGCGACGTCGAGAACTTCGAAATCTACGACTTCCCCGGCCAGTACACCCACGGCACCTACGACGAGGGCGAAGCCTTGGTCCGCCTGCGCGTCGAGGCCCTGGAACTCAAGGGCAAGACATTCAGTGGCGCCAGCAACTGCCGGGCGATGAAGCCCGGCTACACCTTCGAACTGCTGCAGCACTACGACCACGATCAGGGCTCGGCCGAAGACCGGCAATTCCTGCTGATGGGCATCGACAGCGAAGGGCACAACAACTACCTCAACGGCCACCCGGCGAGCTACGACAACACCTTCACCTGCGTGCGCAAAAAGATTCCGTTCCGTCCGCAACTCTCCACGCCGCGCCCCACGATTGCCGGTCCGCAGACCGCCCTCATCGTCGGCCCGCCGGGCGAAGAAATCTTCACCGACGAACTGGGCCGCGTGAAGATCCAGTTCCACTGGGACCGCAACGGCCAATACAACGACCACAGCTCCTGCTGGGTCCGCGTCGCCCAGTCGGGTGCCAGCGGCGGATTCGGCAGCATCCAGATCCCGCGCGTGGGGGATGAAGTCGTGGTCGTCTTCCTCGACGGCAATCCGGACCGCCCCTTGATCATGGGCAGCCTCTACAACAGCCAGAACACGCCCCCGTGGTCACTGCCGGCGAACAAGACCCAGAGTGGGTTTTTGACGCGGTCGATGAAGGGCGATGGCGGCACGGCGAATTTCTTTCGCTTCGAGGACAAGGCCGGTGCCGAGCAGATCATCATGCATGCCGAGCGCAACATGGACACCGAAATCGAGGTCGACGAGAGCCATCATGTCGGCGCGAACCGGACGATTACCGTGGGCGGCACGCACACCGAGACGATCAAGAAAGACACCGTGATGAATGTCCAGGAGGGCTCGTTGACGATTCAGGTCGACAACCAATTCATTCAGGTCAGTGCCAAGGCGCACATCATTCTGCAGGTCGGTGACAGCAGCATTACGCTGACGCCTGAGGGGATTGAGATCCGAGGCAACTCGATTTCTACCGTCAGCACTGGGACGACTCAGATCACTGGCGCTCAAGTGAGAGTGAACGATTAAGGTGACCGTCGTATGAGCAGGACCAGTATGTACGACCGTATTTCCGAGCGACGCCTTGCCCTCGAGGCAGCCGCACGCGCTGAGCAGCAAGCGGCGGCGTCGGTCATCGAGCCTGAACCGCAGCCGGACCCGGAACCCGTTGTGCCTTTACGCGATATCCCCAGTAGCTTCAGCTTCGGCGGTTTCGATCTGCGGTTTCCAGAAGGCTTCAACTTCCGAGACATCCAGACGACTATCGAGCATGAAGGTGAGCCGATTGTTCTGACTATCAAACGACGCGACCTGCATGAGGGAGCGACGATTGACGGCCTGCTAGACGAAGCCATCCAGACGTTTCGCAAACTGTACCCCCAGTTGCGCGTCATTCGAGAGCGTGAATGCATGCTGGCGGGCAGTGTCGCAAAAGTGGTGGATTTTCAATTCACCATGGGGCACGCAGAACGGCATGGTCGCTTGGTAGGGGGCATCGTTCCCGTGGAAGCACGACACACACCGCAGTGGCTGAGCCTTTCGTGCGTGATTGATCCGGCCAAGCCGAGCCTTAGCCTTTGGCTGGTCGAGTTCGACAACATGCTCGCGGGCATGGCAGCCCGTTGACTAGCGACGTATTTTGATTTCAGGAATGAATTTCACATGGACTATGAGTTGCAGGAAGGCAGCATCGCGCTGCCAACAGGGTTTCAAGACCGCACGGTCAACATGTTTGTATTGGGCGCAAGCATCCCGGCACCGCTAAGCATCACCATTTCCCGAGATAACCTGCTTCCTTCGGAAGTCCTCGGCGCTTACGTCGAGCGCCAAGTGAAGATGTTGGCTTCCAAGCTGCGCGGCTACACCTTGCTCGGCAAGAAGGCCGTGTCATTGTCTTCTGCCGCGCCCATCGAGGGCGTGCAGATCGACGCTTACTACATGAACGAGGGGCGACCTTTCTATCAGCGTCAGGCGGCATTTCTGATTGAGCCAGGCCGTGCGCTGATTTTCTCCACCACCGCGCAGGCTGATTTCAGCCCTCAGCAGAGCGAGGATTGGGACAATCTGCTGTCCAGCTTTCAGCCGAGGCTGAGCAGCCCGACCATGGCCGACTCCAACGAACAGGAGTAACGCTCATGTTCGAAGCAGCGCGTTTCGGCGACGAAATTTCACACACCAGCGCCCTCGGAGGCTTCCTGATCGGAGCGGCGCTCGGTATTGCATTGGTTGCTACCGTAGCCATTGCCACATTCACATGCGGATTTGGTGTCGCACTTCTGGCAGGTCTCGCTGCAGGCGTCGGAGGTAGCCTGCTCACCGCCGCGGGCGAAGCCATAGGCAGCATGTTTTCGTCCCCCTCAGGCACGATAGTCACTGCCTCGGCGAATGTGTTCGTGAATAGCCGTCAAGCCGCGCATGTGGCTCAAAGCCTTGGCGCGTGCAGCAAACATCCCGGCCCGGTTCAGGTGGCCGACGGTTCGACCAACGTTTTCATCAATGGCACCGCGGCGGCACGCAAAGGCGACAAGCTCACTTGCGGCGCGACGATTTCAAGTGGTTCGAGCAATGTGCTGATCGGTGGCGGCACCCAGCGTTATCTGCCGGTCGATGACGAAATCCCTGGCTGGCTGCGTACCACGGTCGACGTGCTGATGGCGATCGCCGGTGCCGCTGGCGGTATTGCCCAACTGATTAAGGCCGGCACCCAGGCAGGCATGAAAGCCGTTATGCCGTGCGTGATGAAGTTCACCGCAGGCTTCATTGCGGGCGAAGTGGCCAGTCGTTATGTCGTAGGCCCGGCCATCGAGGGCGCGATCGGCGGATTGACTGGCAATCCAGTCGACCTCACCACGGGACGCAAAGTCATACCCGACGAGACCGACTTCAGCCTGCCAGGCTTGATGCCCATCGAGTGGTCGCGTTTCTACGCGAGTGACTTGGCCGTCGACAGCGTTTTGGGGCGAGGCTGGGTGTTGCCTTGGGAGCAAAACCTGCGGCGCAGCGGTAGCTTCGTCTACCTGACCGATAACCAAGGTCGAAGTATTCCCTTCGTTGACGTGCAGCCCGGCGAGCGTATCTACAACCCCCATGAGCAGATCTACCTCGTTTGCACCGAAGGGGGTCACTACCTGCTGCAAACGCTGGACAATCTCTTCTTCTACTTTGGTGAGGTTCCGAACGACAACACCCGGGTGCCGCTGCAGCGCATCGAGAACGCCCTGGGCCATTTCCTGCACTTCACGCGCACTGTCGAGGGCACGCTGACCGACATCAGCGCCACGGGAGGCGTGCGTGTCCACTTGCACTACGACGATCGGTCATTGCGCCTGTCCGAGGTCAAACGTGTAGTTGAGAACGAGGCGGTCGAGACGCTGGTGCAGTATCGCTACGACGACAACGGTCAACTTACCGAAGTCATCAACCGCAATGGCGACTCGGTCCGCCGCTTCAGCTATGCCGAAGGCGTGATGGCGACCCACAGCAACGCGTTGGGGCTGACCTGCAACTACCGCTGGGAAACCATTGACGGCAAACCTCGTGTGGTGGAGCACTGGACCAGTGACGGTGAACACTTCCATTTCCGCTACGACTTCAAACAGCGCGTCTCTCAAGCAACGGACGTGTTGGGCCGCGAACTTGAAGTGCATTACAACGAAGACCATCGAGTCATCGCCAGCCGCGATTATGGCGGCGAACGCTACGCGATTGACATCGACCATACCGGCAATATGACGGGCCTGACGCTGCCAGATGGCAATCGCCTGCAGTTCAAGTACGACGAGTACTCACGGTTGCTGGAGGAAACTGACCCGCTAGGTCGAAGTGTCAAATACACGTATCACCACCTGACGACAAAGGTCACGTCCATTTCCTACCCGGACGGTAGCGTCTGGCAGACTCGCTACGACAGCAAAGGCAACCTCATCGCGGAAACAGACCCCCTTGGTCACACGACCGAGTACCTCAACAGCGACGACGGCCTGCCCCACACCATCATCGATGCGACCCACAAATCCAAATACCTGTGGTGGAACAGCCTGGCCCAGGTCGAGCGTTTTCAGGACTGCTCGGGCAAAAGTACGTTCTACACCTACGATGACCGCGCGCATTTGGTGGCTGTTACCGACGCGCTGAAGCAGACCACAAAACTTGAGCGCAAACCCGACGGCGAGGTGCTGCGCATCGATCACCCGGACGGCACCGCCGAGTCGTTTACCTACAACACCCTCGGCCAGGTCCTGACGCACACCGATGGCAAAGGCCAAACCACGCGGCTTTTACGAACAGCGAGGGGATTGCCGTCGAGCCGCCAGGACGCCAAAGGCCAACGCATCCGTTACGAGTACGACAAGGCCATCCGCCTCACCGCACTGGTTAACGAGAACAACGCGGCGTATCAGTTTGCCTACGACGCCTCTGATCGCCTGATCGAAGAAAAGCGCATCGACAACCTGACCCGCCGTTTCAGCTACAACTTGGGCGGATACCTGACGCGCGTCGATGAAATCGGCTACGGAGAACGGGCCGAACGGCCGCACCGCAGCACCGAGTTCGAACGTGACCCGATAGGCCGGCTGCTGGCCAAACTCAATAGCGATGCACGGCAGGACTACACCTACGACGACGGGGACCGTTTACTCTGCATCGAGCGAAAACCGACCGCCATCGGTAAGAACCTTGGCATCAGCGAAGAAACGCTCACCTTCCAGTACGACCTCTTGGGCCGTTTGATCAAAGAGACCACACCGCAAGGCGCGCTGGACTACGAATACGATCCCCTGAGCAACCTCACCACGCTGACGTTGCCGACAGGCCAGCACCTCAACCACCTGTACTACGGCAGCGGCCACCTGCACCAGTTGAACCTTGATGGCCTGCTCATCAGCGACATCGAGCGCGACGACCTGCACCGCGAAATCCTGCGCACCCAAGGCAAACTCACCAGTTGCTTTGGCTACGACGCCATGGGT
>NZ_JAOCEA010000011.1:0-226022 GCF_029841165.1 Pseudomonas sp. GD03842
TTGGTCATGGGGTTGGCTCCGGGTGGTGTCGTGAAAACCTGGCTAATGGGTGTTTGCATTGATGCGATTGAAGTCAGCCGCGTGCAGGGCCGGATCGTCGAGAAAGGCCCCGACCTGGGACGGACAAACGGTCGATATGCACTGGAGCTAGAGCCGGAGTCGCGGGCATACATCGACAAATTCGGCATCCCCTATGACTCGTGGTGAGGGGGCAGCGGTGTGATATCGGTAGAGCGTCAGTGGGTTTGTTATTCAGAGATCTTTAGGTGTTGGCTTGGTGTGCAGCGTCTCTATGGAGGTGCTTGCGTTTTACAGTGAGCCCCATGGCCGGGGAGAGACGACTGCCATGGTGACGGCTTCATCTCCGCCAGGCGTCAGCAGCGGCCACAGCTCTGTGCTCAAACCCGAAGCTCAGGCCTCTAGCGAGGAGGGTACTGCTGGAGGATCTTTTGCACGGTCTGACGCAGCGCCAGTTCCCGCGCCGCCGGGGTGGTCCCGTCGTTCACGACCTGTTCAGTGCTGCCACGCCAGACCAGCTTGCCGTCCTTGCCGTCGAGCATGTCGATTTGCAGGGTCGACACCTTGTAATCGACGTTGCGTGTTTCGGTGCCGATCGGTCCCCCCCAGTAGCCGCCCCAAGGATTGCCCCAGTAACCGCCACCGTAGTTGGTGGTCACCATTTGCTGACGGTTTTCCACGATCAGCCAGGCTTGCACCTGCACATCGGCTTTGACCCCAGCGGGCGCAAGGCGCAAACCTCGCTGGTCAAGCTGTTCGCTCACCGACTGCCGAATACGCTGTTCGGTCAGGTCGCTCTTGATACGCGGATCGTTGGGTTGGTATTGCAGGGCCGGCTCTTTCCAGGCCCAGGTCCTGTACCCGCCGAAATCGCGCTGTGCGTCGAAATCGCGATTGACGCGATCGGTTTGGCAGGCGGCGAGCAGCAGGGCAACACACACGACAGCAATGCGGCGAAACATGATGGTTCTCCAGAAGTGCGCGGTTCGACTATGCAGGGGGGTAGCTGGCCAACGCGCGCTGCACGGCCTGACGCAGCGCCTTGGCTCGCTCGGACTGATCGCCGCCGCTGCCGGTTTCGGCACTGGCGCTCCAGACGGGCTGGCCGCTGCGGGCGTCGAACAGGCTGATGTTCACTACCACCACCTGCTCTTGGTAAGTCCGTACCACCGGTACGCTGGCGTAACCGCCATAGCCGTTCCGGTAGCCGTTGTAATAGCCCACACCCGCACCGCCGTAGTACGGATCGTAATAGTCGTCGCGCACCTGACGCAGCCGGGTTTCGATCCGCGTGTCAGCCGTCACCCGCAAATCCGCTGCCTGTGGGTTCTGGGACGGACGCAGGCCGCGCTGATCCAGGCCATTGCTCACCGCTTCGGCCACTTGAGCGGAATCCGCCCATTGCGTACCGGGCGGCAGATGGCCATTGAGCCAGGTCCAATTGCGGTAACGCCCATAGTCCCTGGGAGGTGCCGGGTAGGCACTCATGTCGATGGCATTGGCTGCTTGTGGGGGGGCTGGCGGGATCGCGGCCGAAACGGCCGTGTAAGGGTTTGGGCTCTGACAGGCAGCCAGCGTCAGGGTCGAGAACAACGTGAGCAAAGCGAGGCGGCGTTTCATGATGGTCTCCGCGTATAGCCTCAGACAGGTCGGCACATCCAGTGCAGATAACGTCCCAGTCCTGCGAAACTCGGGTGGCGCCGATGGGCCAGTTCCATTTCCAGCAAATCCGCAAGCTCGGCCCTGGCTTGAAACTCGACGGGCATGTAGTCGTGAAATACCCGGACACCACTCTGGGTTTCGACTCGCCACAGACCCTCAAGTTGCGCCGCTAATTCGCGCGGATCAAGGGGTTCTAGCGGGGTCAGGCTTTGGTTTTCACCGGCCAGCGTATTGCGGCGCATTTTGCGGAAGTGCCCTTTGAGCAGGTTCCGATAGATCAAGGCGTCGCGGTTGTAAAACGCCAGAGACAACCAGCCATTGTCGGCGGTCAGTTGCCGCAGCACAGGGAGAATGGTGAAGGGGGCGGCGAGCCACTCCAACACCGCGTGGCAGATCACCAAGTCATACGGCTCGTTCAGCGATGTCGGCAGATCCTGCCAAGGCGCCTGAATGAAGGTGCCCCTTTGCCCGGCCTCTGCAAAACGCTGGCGGGCGCCTTCGAGCATCGGCTCGGCAGGTTCAGTCAAGGTGACGTCGTGGCCTTGCTGGGCCAACCACAGCGACATATGCCCCAACCCCGCGCCGACATCCAGCACGCGCAAGGGACGCGCTGGAAGGCTCTCCTTCAGGTCAGCCTGCAACACCGCCAGACGAATCGCGCCTTTCGCGCCGCCGTAGATCTTTTCGGCAAAGCGTGTGGCCAGTTGATCGAAGTGGCGGTCACTCATCTCAGGAACCGTCGCTCGCTGTCGGCCAGCTTGGCACGCACCACCTCGTTCATGTCCAGGCCCAACTCGCTGCACATCAGCAGCAGGTACAGCACGATGTCACCGACTTCTTGCCCGGCATGCGCCAATTCCTCCGCGGACAGTTGGCGGGACTGCTCTTCGGTTTTCCACTGGAAGATTTCCACCAGTTCGGCCATCTCGACGCTGGCGGCCATCGTCAGATTCTTGGGGCTGTGAAACTGCCGCCAGTCGTTGGTATCGCGGATGTGATGCAGGCGCTGGATGAGGTCGTCGAGGTTCATGGGGCCGGGTCTCCTGAAGGTGCGTAGCTTCAAGGGGATGGCGAGGGGAATCAAGTGAAGTCAGCAGATTTCGCTCGTTCGATCCAGAGATTATGGCGTTACTCCGAGGCTGGCTGCCAACTTCCTACCATGTGCACGATGCCTTCCCTGCCTTCCAGCTTGAGTTGGCCATGGGAGCCTGCCGCACTCGCTGCCAACGTGACTTCGCTGGGCAACCGTACCGGTTTTTGGAACTCCACCGAGATATCCACATTCGAGGCGGGCAAATGGTCGTCCAGCGCTGCGAGCGCACGACTTTTGATCCAGAGGCCGTGGGCGATGGCGGTAGGAAAACCGAACAGCTTGGCGCTGCTGGCACTCAAATGAATCGGATTGTAATCACCACTGACCCTGGCGTACTGCCGACCGATGTCGGAGGGCGCATACCACGTGGCCAATTCGGCCATGGGCAGGGGCGCAGGTTCATAGGCGCCCTCGGTTTTGCCCTCGATCTCCACGCCCCGGCACAGCATGGTGCTGTGCTCTTCCCAAAGCAGGCCCAGCGCGTCCTCGATCTGGGTGATCAGGCTGAACGTGGCGCCTTTCGGATGGGGTTTGAGCTCAGCCACGCGCACGCTGACCTGAGCCTTGATGACACTGCCGAGTGGCCTGCGAATGGTGATCCGGTTTTGCAGGTGCACCAGGCCCAGGAGCGGGAACGGAAAATCCTGGTCCGTCAGCAGCTTCATCTGCAACGGGAACGCCAGCACATGAGGGTAGGTCGGCGGTAACAGACTGCCGGGAACGAAGCCACAAACGTCAGCGAACGCTCTGACCTTTTCCGGGTCCACCGACACCCAGCAGCGCAGGCCTTGGTCAGGCAAGTGCGTGCCGCTGACCTTCCGTCGCAAGGCCGCTTGCAGAAACAGGCCGGGCAGAGAGGGGGGGCTGTCCAGATACCGCCAGTGTGCGTTCATCGCGAATCTCCGTTCTCGTTCATACCCAGGTGCAGTTCACACCGTGACCAACCCGTCGGCCGGTCACAGCCAATGGTGCAGGGCCTCAGGCGCCGATGATGCTTTGCCCACAGACCCGCAACACTTGGCCACTCACTGCACCGCTGCCCGGCTGGCTCAACCAGGCCACGGCCTCGGCAACATCCTGCGGCAGCCCGCCCTGGCCGAGCGAGCTCATGCGGCGGCCGGCCTCGCGCAGCGCGAACGGCATATGCGCGGTCATGCTGGTCTCGATAAAACCGGGCGCAACGGCGTTGATGCTGATGCCGCGAGCCTTGAGAGCGGGCGCCATGGCCCGGGCGAGACCGATCAGACCGGCCTTGCTAGTGGTGTAGTTGGTCTGCCCGCGATTGCCTGCCAGGCCGCTGATCGAGGCCATGAGGACCACACTGCCGTTATCGTGCACGAGGCCCGCGTCGATCAAAGCCTGTGTCAGAACCTGAGGCGCCTCGAGGTTGACGTTCAGCACCGAGTCCCAAAGATCGGCGGTCATGTTGGCGAGGGTCTTGTCTCGTGTGATGCCAGCGTTGTGCACGACGATGTCCACCCCGCCGGAAATCTGCCCGATCAATTGCGTGGCAGCGTCCGGAGCACAAATGTCCAGCACGATGGCCTGCCCACCGAGGCGCGCCGCCAACGCTTCCAGGTCGGACTTGGCTTGAGGAACGTCGACCAGCGCGACCTCGGCGCCATCCCTGGCCAGCGTTTCGGCAATGGCCGCGCCGATGCCGCGTGCAGCCCCGGTCACCAATGCCTTGCGTCCGGCCAATGGGCGACTCCAGTCCTGAACCGTGGCAGCGCATGGGCTCAGGCGAATCACCTGTCCGGTTATGAACGCGCTTTTGGGTGACAGGAAGAAGCGTAAGGCGCCCTCCAACTGGTCTTCGGCACCTTCGTCGACCTGCAGCAATTGCACCGTCCCACCGTTGCGCATTTCTTTGGCCAGCGAGCGGCTGAAGCCCTCGATGGCCTGCTGCGCGCTGGCTGCCACAGGATCGGCCAGTGTGTCCGGAGCCCGGGAAAGAATCACGATGTGAGCGCTGTGTTCCAGTTGTCGCAGCACCGGCTGGAAGAACTCGCGCAATTGGTTCAATTGAGCGGTGCGCAACAGCATGCTCGCATCGAACACCACGACCTTGATCTTGGCGCCATGCTCCGCGCTCCAGGGGTGGGCCCCGGTGATGCCGTCGCCAAGGGTAAACATCAGATCGGTCATACGCGGCGCGAACCCACTGACTCGCTCAGCCAGTGGCCCTGCGCTCAACAGAAGCGCCCCTTCCACCGGCCGCAGACGCCCGGCTTGCCAACGCTCCAGACGTACCGGAGCCGGCAGCCCCACGGCGCCCACCAAGCGGCGGCCGATGTCTGAATTGGCGAAGTCAATGTAGCGATCAGATGCCATGGAACGCGCTCCTCGGGTCGGGGTTCAAACCAGTTGACCACATGCTGCTGAAGAAAGTCCTACGCTGCATACATTGTAGGAGCGCGCCTGCCCGCGACCGTGCAGTGTCAAAGACATCTACCGCGACTGACACTCCGCCATCGCGGGCAAGCGCGCTCCTACGAGAGCATCGGCAGACATCGAAGAACATCGGCAGAGATCAATAAAGGGAGATTCGAATGACTCAGACACGTCGCGTGGCCATCATCGGCGGCAACCGCATTCCGTTTGCCCGCTCCAATGGCGCGTATGCCACTGCCAGCAATCAGGACATGCTGACCGCTGCGCTCGAAGGCCTGATCGAGCGCTTCAACCTGCATGGCCAGCGGATGGGGGAGGTGGTAGCGGGCGCTGTGCTCAAGCACTCCCGAGACTTCAATCTGACCCGTGAATGCGTGCTCGGCTCGCGGCTCTCTGCGCAAACGCCCGCTTATGACGTTCAGCAGGCTTGCGGAACCGGGCTGGAAGCCGCGCTGCTGGTGGCCAACAAAATCGCGTTGGGCCAGATCGAATGCGGCATCGCAGGTGGCGTCGACACGACCTCCGACGCGCCCATCGGCGTCAACGAAGACTTGCGGCAGATTCTGTTACAAATCAATCGCGCAAAAAGCACGGGCGACAAGCTCAAAGCGCTGACTCAACTGCGCCCCCACAACCTCAAGCCCGAATTGCCACGCAATGGCGAACCGCGCACTGGCCTTTCGATGGGTCAGCACTGCGAACTGATGGCCCAAACCTGGCAGATCCCACGCGACGCACAGGACCAACTGGCCCTGGAAAGCCATCAGAAACTGGCGGCGTCTTACGTCGAGGGCTGGCACAGCGATCTGCTGACGCCATTCCGGGGCCTGACTCGCGACAACAACCTGCGCGTCGATGCCAGCCTGGAAAAGCTCGCCGCCCTCAAACCTGCGTACGAACGCAGCGCCAAGGGCACGCTGACCGCTGGCAACTCGACGCCGCTCACCGACGGCGCCTCATTGGTGCTGTTGGCCAGCGAAGACTGGGCGCAAGCGCGCGGCTTGCCAGTGCTGGCCTACTGGCGCGATGGCGAGGCCGCTGCCGTGGATTTCGTTCGTGGCGAAGAAGGTTTGCTCATGGCGCCGGTTTACGCCGTGCCGCGCTTGCTGGCGCGAAATGGCCTGACGTTGCAGGATTTCGATTACTACGAAATTCACGAGGCCTTTGCTGCGCAAGTGCTGTGCACGTTGAAGGCGTGGGAAGACCCTGAGTATTGCAAATCCCGTTTGGGCCTCGATGCGCCCCTAGGCGCGATCGATCGCAGCAAACTCAACGTCAACGGCAGCTCTCTCGCGGCCGGCCATCCGTTCGCGGCTACAGGCGGGCGCATCGTGGCCAACCTCGCCAAATTGCTCAGCGTGGCAGGGCAGGGTCGCGGGTTGATTTCGATTTGCGCGGCAGGTGGGCAAGGAGTGACTGTGATCCTCGAGCGCTGACACTGGGCTAAGGCCCCACGCTCAACCCCTCCGGGCAGCAGCGGTTGGATGTCAGATCGCATACACTGCGGTTTCACGACAAAAGACATGCCTATGCCCAGCAGAGGACATACCCCACCTCGCAGTCCCGAAACCGAGCGGTTCATTCCGGCGCTGGACGATCTGCCACGCCCGCTTTACGCCCGCGCGGAGAGCCTGAACGCAGGCTCCTGGACGCCACCCCATCGCCACGACTGGGTGCAATTTTCCTACGCAATAAGCGGTGTGCTCGGCGTGCACACCGAACAGGGTAGTTTCTTTGCCCCACCGCAGTGGGGCGTCTGGATTCCGGCAGGGCTCGATCATGAAGTCGTCACCTCGACCCGCGCCGAGATGCGCAGCCTCTACGTTCGAGCCCTGGACTCGCTATGGGCGCCGGAACGCTGTCGTGTGCTGGAAGTCACGCCCTTGGCGCGGGAATTGATAAAAGCCTTTTGCTTGCTGCCCGTCGATTATCCCGAGGGGGACAGCCCGCCCGCGCGTCTCGTTCAAGTTCTCCTCGATCAACTGTCCAATCTGCCGGAAGTCGCGTTCTCCTTGCCGTTGCCACGTCACGCCCGGTTGCTGGCGTTGTGTCAGGAACTGGTCGAGGAGCCAGGGCAAGAGGTCACGCTCACCGGGTGGGCGCAGCGCCTGAGCATGTCGGAAAAAACCTTGATGCGCCTGTTTCAGCGGGAAACCGGGTTAAGTTTCAGAGGCTGGCGACAGAGAGCCCGATTGCTCGCCTCACTCAATGCGTTGGAAGAGGGCGACAGCGTGACCATGACTGCGCTGAACTGCGGGTACGACTCGACGTCTGCTTTCATCGCCGCGTTCAAAACCCTTTTCGGCTTCACACCTGGCGAGTTGTTCCGGCCTTGAGTGGGGCGGGCACATCTGCTTTCACACTGGCAATCGCGTTGCGCGTATGGTGGTTTATGCTGCGCTCCGGCATGAAAGGTGCTTGCCTCGATTCAGGGAACGTATGGTTTGGAATTGAATCCATGACTGCATTCCACACGCCCCTACTCGCTGGCGGAGGATTGCCGTATAACGAGCAACGACGCGTGTTTGGCAACGAAGGACCCAGAATAAAAGCTGATGAAGACTCCCAAACGCATTGAACCCCTGATCGAAGACGGTCTGGTAGACGAAGTGCTGCGCCCGCTGATGAGTGGCAAAGAGGCAGCTGTTTATGTGGTGCGCTGCGGCAAAGAGCTGCGCTGCGCGAAGGTTTACAAGGAGGCGAACAAACGCAGTTTCCGGCAGGCTTCGGAATATCAGGAGGGCCGCAAGGTTCGTGGCAGCCGCGAGGCGCGCGCCATGGCCAAAGGCTCGAAATTCGGGCGCAAGGAAAGTGAGGACGCGTGGCAGAACGCCGAAGTCTCGGCGCTGTTCCGCCTGGCCAGCGCGGGTGTCAGGGTGCCTAAACCCTACGACTTTCTCGATGGCGTGCTGCTGATGGAAATGGTCTCGGACGGCTATGGCGATGCGGCGCCCCGGCTGAACGACGTCACCCTAGAACCGGATCAGGCCCGGGAATACCACGCGTTCCTGATTCAGCAGATCGTGCTCATGCTGTGTGCCGGACTGGTGCACGGTGACCTTTCGGAGTTCAACGTGCTGTTGTCGCCTGACGGCCCGGTCATCATCGACCTGCCACAAGCTGTCGACGCAGCAGGGAACAACCATGCCTTCAGCATGCTGGAGCGGGATGTTGGGAACATGGCGGCCTACTTCGGGCACTTCGCCCCTGAACTGAAGAAAACCCGATTCGCCAAAGAGATGTGGTCTCACTATCAGGCGGGCACTCTGTCTCCCGCCACGGTGCTGACCGGCCATTTCGACGAGCCGACCAGCACTGCCGACGTGAAGGGTGTGCTGCGCGAAATCGAAGCGGCCCAGCGAGACGAAGCTCGGCGCCAGGCAGCAAGACAGGCTGATGACGCGCCACCGGGCAAGGGCGAAGAGCCTCCGCCGCCGTGGATGCAATGATTGATTGGAAAACCCGGCTTAGGCCGGGTGTCACTGTGTCCATAGGGCTCATCCGAACGCAACGTATCGAGTAGCCCTTTGGTGTGGCGATCCTCCGTTTAACTTGCCGACCAGTGAGCGGTAGTAAGCCACGCTGCCCACTGTCAGCCCGAGGTTTATTGAAAGTCCGGATCAGGGTTAGGCGTCAAAGGATTGCATCGCGCTTGTTCGGTAATGACGGAACCTACATAAGGTCTGAACGGCTCCAGATTCCACTCTGGCTTCTCTCTTGCATTTTTCGCGTGGCAGATGAGCTGATTGATAACGCCTCTATTGTTATGCCAATACGGACTTTGGCCAAACTTAAGGACGATTTCGTAAAACATTAATCCTATTTCGGATACGTCAATGTAGCGCCCGCAAGGCGTTGGCGTCAGGGAGATGGCCCATTCATGTATGCCCTCATCAGAACGGTATTTCCACTCGCCCTTTTGAATGTATTCCGGACAGGATGGTGTGATGGGGGCCTTCAGCTGTCTGCTCGGTGCCTGTCGCCAGTAAGGCTGTATAGATTCATCTTCAGATTGAGCGTAAGCCGTTTCCCCAAGCGCGGAACAAGTTAATATCGCAGCGAGTGCGCAGAAATATATCCGTGTATTCATCATCGTTATCCTTTACCGGTGGGTTACACCTACCTGGCGTGCACACGTCAACGAGGCATCGATAACGATATTGGCCAGGTGGCTATGGTTTTTGGCTTTTCGTCAGAGTGGCGTCGACTAGAGTTCACCTATTCGCAAAATTTGAGAGAAGTAAATGTCGGTGTCACCTTTGTTTAACCTGAGGCTCCAGTTAAATATGACCGGTTTTTCTTTGTTTACCTCTATCCAGTTTGGGTCGATGGGGAAGTTTAAGTATTCATCCTGGTTGAAAGGAACCGATTCGCTCTCCCATGTAGTGGTGCCGACTCCTCTGACTCGCGCCGTGCTACTGGAATTGAATTGTTCCTGTTTGTAGGCACGCAAGTTGTCGTGATGGGATGAAATCGTGAGGGGGCCCAGGTCAAAATCGTGACCGTCTACCTTTAGCCTGAGCGCTGATGATTCTCGAGTATTAGGGTCCGGTGGGCGTTTCAGCGTATAAGAAATCACGGCGGAGTTGTTGATACAGTCGATTACTTCATATTTGGAAATTTTGAATGCCAGCCGTGTGGGAGGGTCTGCCACGGTCTGTATTTCTGAGTGGTAAGTAATATTTCTACCCTTCCATGAGACGCGCACCGTATCGCCGGGCTGCATGCCGTAATCTGGAATTTCCACAACACCATCGGTTTGATGGTTGTAATAGTTGATCGCTTCCGCACCGGGGGCGATCGAATCGGCATTGCGAAAATGGGGAGCTTTTAGATCGACGGCAGCTTCGATATTGACCGTCCTGGGTGAGGACTGAATTGTAGAAACTACAGCGCGAAAGATATGCTCCCCCGGCGACAGTTCGGAACCTGTGAATTTCCACTTGCCGTCTTTAATTTCTGCTACGCCGAGACACGTTCCTTTGTCCCAGATTTGTACTCCAGTCGCTGTCGTATTTTCCTTTTCCATAAGTTTTCCTGCGAGGTGTTGACGGTTGCCTGATGTTTGCGTTTTTCTAAGCGTAGTCGGTGTTGAGTCAGGGAGATGTGCAGCTTTATATTTTTTCGCAATAAATGATAATTTTAGTATTGCGAGGCGAGCGGTTGTTTCAGACGTTTTTGTGAGTTCCGGCAATGAGGAAAGCGTTGGAGTGTGGGTAACGATGCGGTCTCTTTAAGAAGAAACGGCGCTTTCTGGATTCGCGTAAGCGCCGTTTTGCTTGGTCTTCGCCTCAGCAAAATTAAGAGCCGTCGATCGTAAGCCTATCTGAACAGCATTACGGTGATGGTCGGAGTACACCTATAACGGACCAACCCGGAGCAGTTGTGAAAAAAGGTAGTTATTGCCGTCGCTTGGGGCAATTCTGAGGCTGCAGTTGAACTTAACTGACTTCCCACGGTTTCGCGTCAGCCAGTTTGAGTCAATTGAAAAGTTCAGATACCCAGCGGTTCCGAATGTCAGGGTGTTTGAAGACCAAATATCGGAATCTGCGTCACCTCCGATAGCACGCACTTCGGCGGTCGTATTGTCATTGAACTCGGACTGACGCATCACGCGAAGATTATTATGAGACCCATTGATAGAAGGGGCATCGATTGTGAAGCCTTTCCCGTCAACGATCAGTTCACGAGACAGAGATTCATGGGTGTGATCGCTTGGAGAACGCTTGACCGTGTACCAGAGACTTGCATTCGCCTGGATGACGTCGATGACTTCGTATTTTGAAATAATGAACGGTGGCAGACTGGGGGGCGAGCCAACTACTTTTATCGGCGAGCCTAGCGTAATACTTCGACCAAACCAGTAGAGCTTGACCGTGTCTCCAGTTTTCATTCCATAGTCAGGAATGGCGACGTGTATGTCTCCGTTCACGTCATAGTAGTTCAGGCGCTCTTTTTCTCCCGACACAGGATGTGCCTCTTGGACGCTCGGGGCGGTGAGATTGAGCACGGGATCCTTTGCAGTCATGTTGATCTTCCAGTTGTTTGACGTGAGGGTACCAGACCGAGCTGTAAATACATGCTCGCCAAGTGGGAGTTGCGGTAGATCTAACGTCCAGGTATTACCTGACACGGTGGCGAAGCCCAGAGAACGGCTTCCGTCATACACCTCAATAGAGGTGGCATCTGTTTCACTATTGAATTTTTTTGATGGCATGATCGACTTCTTTTTAAGTTGAGATTACGGCACGTTAGTAAAGAAAACTCTCAATGGAGTGATGCTTCAAATGCAAGGAGAGTGACGTAGTATTCGGTGCTTACTGTCTCATCGTGTCCGACGTATACATCAGGGTTTAGAATCCCACGTAGGCCTTTTCGCTCGAGCCGGTCTGGCGACCGCAATGGCGAGCGCTAATAAGGGTGGTCACTCTTGATAAGCCGATTGTCCTGCGGTTGTGTATTCCGCGCAGGATGACTTTGCCCAAGGGTTGCATAGGTTTTACAGCCGCAGTTGCGCAAGCGCATTGTATAAGTGAAAGCGAAATGCAGTTGCACACTGGGAGGGCGAAAGAAGTGTTCATGTTGTCTAACCATCTTGGTATGAGCTACTCCGTTACTAAAAGGTATAGGCGCATGGATGCACGCTGTCAAACAGCGTTTCAGGATGTGGGTTTTTATGAGCTTTCGCGATATCAGTGTTTTTTTTATTAGGATCAGGGGCGTGTACTGTTATTTCTGACAGTAGACGGCCCCTGTTGTAGGGAGGAGGCTTCAAGCACCTATAAATATCCCGCTAAGAGGTGCTCTTCATGAGAGTGTTGCTTTCTATTAAGCTATTGCTGGTTGCGTCCCTGTCGGTGTTGATCAGTTGTACACAGGTCGCGTATGCCCCCCATTCGCCAGTTCCCGTACAGACACCTGTCGTCCAGGAAAACCTGGGGGAGCAGGTAGCACGCCATCTGACCAACCGCTATGCGGATACGCGCGCCAACTGCGGCAAAGACTCCCAACCCAGTTTTTTATGCTCAGGCATCATGCTGAGAGGCACGAGTAGCAACCCCACCTATCATGTTTGGAACAATAGTCCTAGCGCCATTGCCAAAGGCGGAGTTTCGTTTGTCTATTTGAGAGCCGACACGGACTTTAATCGTATGCCCTTTAGTTACAACAACGGTTTTATATTTGAAACTTACTTTCATGCAGATGGGAAATTACACCCAGAGGTTCTTTGTTCTTTTCCTATGGATGCTTGGACCGACTCGCGAGATAAGGCAGGCTGTGGGCAATATCCCGGCTATGCGGGCAGCGATCTCTGTCATCTGAAAGGCATCACCACCGCTGCTCAATGGTGGGCAGATTATAACTCGCACGCTACTAACCGAAATCAGTCGCAGTGCGGTTTCGACGTTCAGGACGGTCGAAATACCCTGGCAGGGCCGGCCTTTATGGCAAGCGTTTTGGCACGCGGCACCTCATATCTCGGAAATGAGGGCTATGGGCAAAACAACGAACTGGTGGTGAAAGTGTGGTCCGATAACCTTGGGAAAACATTGCCGCTCGAGGCGTTTTTCTATCTCTATGGCACAGCGGGCTTGCCAGTCGCACAGCGCAACCAGAGAGACTTGAAGCAAACAGACGGTGTGCTTATCCCGATTATCAGCGTCAGGCTTGCGCCGACCCAGACCGGCATCGCGACGTTCCACTACATCGCCAGCGATCAGACTGAGCCCATGCCGATCGTGCCGTGAACGCAACAGTTCATTCATCCTGCCTTCCTGACGCCAGATCGTTCAAGATCGGGCAGTCGGGCCGGTGATCTCCTTGGCAGTGCGCCGCCAGATCCTGCAACGTATCCCGAAGTCCGACCAGTTCCTTGATTTTCTGGTTCAGGTCGGCAATGTGCTGCTTGGCCAGCGCCTTGACGTCGGCGCTGGCGCGGCCCCGGTCCTGCCACAGTGTCAGCAGTTTCCCGACTTCTTCCAGCGAAAAGCCCAGATCACGTGAGCGTTTGATGAAGGCCAGCGTGTGCAAATCCTCTTTGCCGTAGAGCCGATAGCCGCTGTCAGTGCGATGGGCAGGGTGGAGCAGACCGATGGACTCGTAATAACGAATCATTTTGGCGCTCAGGCCGCTGGATTTGGCCGCTTGTCCGATATTCATGAAGGATCTCCAGCGTCGTCGGGTTTCCAGGTTTTCAACAGCAAGGCATTGCTCACCACGCTGACGCTGGACAGCGCCATGGCCGCGCCCGCGAGCACCGGATTGAGCAAGCCGAACGCTGCCAGCGGAATGCCGATCAGGTTGTAGATGAAGGCCCAGAACAGATTCTGGCGGATTTTGCCATAGGTCTTGCGGCTGATCTCCAGCGCAGCAGGGATCAAGCGGGGATCGCCGCGCATGAGCGTGATCCCCGAAGCGTGCATGGCGACGTCGGTACCACCGCCCATGGCGATGCCGATGTCGGCAGCGGCGAGGGCCGGGGCGTCGTTGATGCCGTCGCCGACCATCGCAACCACATTGGTTTTTTTCAGGGCAATCACCGTCGCCGCTTTGTCAGCGGGTAGGACTTCAGCGTGTACGTCGTCGATGCCCAGCGCGTCGGCGACGGCCTTGGCGCTGCCTCGGTTATCACCTGTCAGGAGGTGGCTGCTGATGTGGCGCGCGGCCAGTTGGTCGATGGCCTGGGCGGCGCCGGGTTTGAGGGTGTCACCAAAAGCGAACAGGCCTAGCACGCGACGCTCCGGACTCAGTTCGATGAGCCACGACAGGGTTCGGCCTTCGGCTTCCCAACGTTTGGCGGATTCGTTCAGTGCACCGCCGGAAAGGCCGTTTTCTTCCATCAAGCGGCGATTGCCCAGAGCCAGTGCGCGCTCCTTTATTGATCCGGCGATGCCGCGTCCGGCCAACGAGTGGCTGTCGCTGACGTTTTCCAGCATCAGGCCTCGCTCGGCACAGACGTCGAGCACTGCTTTGGCGAGTGGGTGCTCGCTGCCTTGTTGCAGCGTGCCGGCCAGATTGAGCAGGGTATCG
Source organism: Pseudomonas sp. GD03842 (assembly GCF_029841165.1). Classification (NCBI taxonomy): domain Bacteria; kingdom Pseudomonadati; phylum Pseudomonadota; class Gammaproteobacteria; order Pseudomonadales; family Pseudomonadaceae; genus Pseudomonas; species Pseudomonas sp. GD03842. The sequence continues at coordinate 14,198 of NZ_JAOCEA010000011.1, forward strand.
TCATCCCCCTCCAAGGCGCTCAAATGGGCGATGCGGGGGGTGCCCGACGTCAGCGTGCCGGTCTTGTCGAACACCACGGCGGTGACCTCATGGGCGCGCTCCAGCGCTTCGGCGTCCTTTATCAGAATGCCGTGGCGCGCTGCCACACCGGTCCCGGCCATGATTGCGGTGGGGGTTGCCAGGCCGAGGGCGCAGGGGCAGGCGATCACCAGAACGGCAACCGCGTTGATCAATGCCTGTTCGACCGATGCCCCGGCCAGCCACCAGCCAATCAGCGTGGTCAGTGCCAGCAGCACGACGACCGGGACGAACACCTGGCTCACTTTGTCGACCAGCTTCTGGATCGGCGCCTTGGCCGATTGCGCGTCTTCGACCAGCCGGATGATGCGTGCCAATACGGTTTCAGACCCCAGTGCCAGCGTGCGCACCAGTAACCGCCCCTCACCGTTGATCGCGCCTCCTGTGACCTTGTCACCAGGCTGTTTGGCGACAGGCAGGCTCTCGCCACTGATTAGCGCTTCGTCGGCATGGCTTCGCCCTTCGATGACTTCGCCGTCTACAGGGAAGCGCTCGCCGGGTTTAACCAACACCACATCGCCGATTTTGAGCGCGCTGATGGCAACGTCCTTTTCCTGCCCATCCAGGACCTGAATCGCCCGTTCCGGTCTCAGCGCTTCCAGCGCCCGGATCGCGCTGGCGGTCTGCCGTTTGGCGCTGCTTTCCAGGTATTTGCCCAGCAGCACCAGCGCAATCACCACCGCGGACGCTTCAAAATACAAGTGCGGCATGCTGCCGGAAGGCGCGACGAGCCACTGATAAACGCTCAGGCCGTAACCCGCGCTGGTGCCCAATGCGACCAACAGGTCCATGTTTCCGGCCTTGGCTCTCACAGCCTTGAATGCGGCGACGTAGAAACGTGCCCCCAGGAAGAACTGCACCGGCGTCGCCAGAAGAAACTGTGCCCACGCGGGCAGCATCCAGTGCACGCCCAGCGGTTGCAGCAACATGGGTACGACGAGTGGCAGGGCGAGGACGAGCGCGAGGATCAGGTGCCAGCGCTCGCTGTCGTGACGTTTGAGTTGCTCAGCCTGCTGCGCTTCGCTGTCCTGTTCAAGGCTGGCTCCATAGCCCGCCTTCTCGACTGCGGCGACCAGTGTGGCGGGGTCGATCCTTTCGCCAATCTCGACGTGAGCACGCTCGTTGGCGAGGTTGACGGTGGCGTTTTTAACGCCAGGCACCTTGCGCAATGCACGCTCGACACGGCCCGCGCAACTGGCGCAGGTCATGCCGGTGATCGGCAGGTCGAAGGTATCGGGGCTGGACATTCCGGGCACTCCTTGAAGGCGATTGCCAACAAGGATCAACCTTGCCACGTTGGTAAGGTCAAGTCCCGATTTTTCCGGCTCGACGTCGTCTAGCGAGCTTCTATCTGATCTAACGCCCGATCAACTGACGCTTTGGCCATATCGACGAGATGAACCACTGACATGGCCAGGTCGCGCTTGACACCTATCAGGTTTTCCGCGCTTTCGCAGGCAGTGGCTGTGGCACAACGCAGAAGGCCGGAGGCATGGGCCAAGGCTTCTTCGAGGGATTTGTTGGGTGGATCGGGGGTGACTTTGAGCATCATAGTTTTCCCATGGTGATAACCCCCATTCCCCGCTGCTAAACGGAAATTGGGTGGTGACTTTGACGCGGGTTAGCAGACCGGTACCACGGGAAACCCGGCGCGCTCGAAAGCGCCCCACGCAAAGTCACCATAGGGTGAAGATGCAGAGATTTCGTGAGTGTTCAGGCTGCTAAACCCGATCGCTGAAGTTCAGCGACGGCCGCAGATTAGACACCGAGATCACGACGCACAAGCGGCTGAGAGTGTCTCGGAAATGCCCTGCACAAGAAAGAGAGAGGGCTGTAAGAAAGGGGCTACAAAGCAGGAAATGTGTTGCAGGAAATGGCTCCCGACTCACTGGCGGCGGGAGCACGAAAGGCAGTTGATCAATAATTCAACTCGGCTTTTTTCAGGTACATGCCATTGGGCCCGGAAGCGATGCGGTACTTGAGAACGTCACGGGCATTGATGTGCAGCCGGGTATTGTTCTGTGCTTCGATGCCTGGTGAGCAGCCCGGTGTCTGGGTGGGCAGTACCCGCAAGCGCACGGAAACATCGCCCGCGGGCAGGTTGAAAGAGCGTGTTTCTTCCTGAAATAAGCGGCCCACCAATTGATCCTGCATGTAAATTCCAATTTCGCAGGGTGTGCCGACTTCCAGCCGCTCGCGAGAAATGATGAGTACGCCGTAATCCTCATCGGCCTGAGCCCAGGAGGCGCAAGCCAGCAGGCCGAGAAAACCGAAAAAACGAGGGGCTGACCAGCGCATGGCCGAATCTCCTGATGGTCGTTGATGAAACACTTTGGCTCAGGGTGGCGCTGAATGCCAGCCCGGCAGGTTCAGGAGAAACTTGACCTTGCCATGGTGGGAAGGTCAAAGATGCTGTCATTCACTGTTTTTTACTCAACCGAGGAGTCACCGACATGCAAGTGTTCAATGTTCAAGGCATGACCTGTGGCCACTGCGTTCGTGCAGTGACCCACGCCATCAAGGGCGAAGACCCGGCGGCGGATGTGCAGGTTGATCTGGCCAAAGGGGAAGTGGCAGTGCAGAGCCAATTGCCCGCCGAGCAGATCATCAGTCTGATCGTGGAAGAGGGCTACACCGCGAAAATCGCGTGAACGATCAACGCGTTTCTGATCGTTCCCATGCAGGGCGTGGTAACACCGCTCAGGACGCTCCGCGTCCACTGCCGTTGTGACGCGGAGCGTCACGGGCGGCATATCCACGCAGAGCGTGGGCACGATCAACGTCAAAGGCAAGTCGAGTGTTCCTAGTACGCTCGATCAGTAGTGATACCACTTCAACTCCAGCATCACCTCATTCACGGGCGACGTCAGCTCACTGAACTGACGTTGCGCACTCAACCGCAGCCCTAGGTTGCGCGACAACTCCCACTGCTGATTCAGGCTGATCGTGCGTCGGACCTCGCCATTGGTGAAGTAGTCCCCTTTACCTTCAACGCTCAGATTCCCCAGCGGATTGCGCCACAGTACCCCAGTGTCAAAGCCCGCGGCCGGTGACACGAACGCATCGAAATCATTGTTGTGCTCGACCCGCACCGTGCCCAATGCGAAGCCCAGTGCGTCGTCCCCCAATTTCCAGGTGCCCCCCGCGCCGCCGTTGACATGGCTGACCAGATTCTCGTCGCCATGCTTGCCCAGTACTCGCTCCAACCCGCCCGTCACTTGCCAGGACCACGGCTGGAGCAGCTCGTTGCGTGGCGTGAGCGAACGGATGGTCGCTAGATCCAGCCGCTGCACCTGCCATGTGTTGTTCTCATACTGGCGCAGTTTCAGTTGCAGGATTTCAATCTGCGCGCCGAGCGGGAAGCCATAAGCGTTGTCGTTCAAATCGTGATACGCCATGCGCAGGCCGTATTCGGCAAATGCCTTGTCATCACGCGTGCCGACACCCAACTGCCAGGTGCGCGATTCATGGCCATCTTCCGGCAAGCCGGGGCGCTCGATCTGCAGCGCAGGTGGCGGGTTGGTGCTGATCGCGCGCAGCAATTCATAGCTGCGCTGGGCGCGCTCGGGGTCCCGCTCCTGGCCGTTGGCGCGATACCGCTCGAGCCGATACGCGGCATCCTGAATCAATGCGCGACGATCTTTCGCCAAGGCCAGGTACTGCGGATTCTGCATTTGCTGTTGATCTGCACTGACCTTGAGCACCCACTGTTTTTCATCATGGTTCAACGGCTCGGCGCGGCTCAGCAGTTCGCGCTCCTTAGAGGGGCGGTAGTCGATTTTCTCCACCAGCCCTGCGTCTTTCACGGCGCGCACTGTGTCCGTCGGGATGGCCGTCAAACGAAACTGCGGCGTCAGGTTCAAGCTCGGGCGAGCCACTTGCAGCAGCTCCAGCAGACGGTACGAACAATTCTCGTCGAAGAAGAAATAACCGAAGCGAATCTGTTTGAGCTCCCACACATGCTCGACCATGCGCCGGGTTTCTTCCGACGTCAGGTTGAGGCGGTACTCCCACAGGTCGCGGTTCTCCAGGCTACGGTACTCAGAAAGTTTTTCCTGATAGGGCACCAGCGCGAACAGGCCCGGGTAGCCCCCCATCAAGCCTTTCCAGGCGTAGAGAATGCTGTTGTCCGAACCTTCGATATAGGCGCCAAAGTTAATGGCGTAACTGAGCAGCGCTGTCTGGTTTTCCTGCACGCCTTTCTGATCGATGCGCAGCAGGGTGTGGCCAAACATCGACGAGGGGCTGTTGAGGTAGGCGGCAGGGAAGATCAGTACCGTGCTGTCCGGCGCGACATCGGAAAACCACTTGTTGAATTCTTTGCAATCGACGGCTGGCAGGTCCGTCAACTTGAGTTCGTCGCGCAGAAAGCGTGTGCGCGACGGGTAAACGCATTGCGGATGAAGATCTTCCTTGCCTTGCACCACGGGGCGATAGATCGCCTCAAGCGTGGCGGCCAGTTCGGCTTTTGGGTCATGGGCGCCGTTGGTGGCGAGGAAGAATTTCGGATCATCGACGTAACTTCGCCAACCGCCCAGCTTGGCAGATTCGTAGTGGCCGATGGAGATCCAGAAACGGGAGTCGGCCAATTGCTGCAAACGATCGTTGTCAACGTGAGGCGCGGCATACAGCGGGGCGCAGACACACAGCGCCAGCCAGGCAAGGCGTTTGAGCATAGAGTGGCAACTAGTCAGAAATGGACAGAGGCATTAGGGGCCTGCCCTCCGAAGAGGGCAGGTGGTGTAGCGTTTTAAGCTTGTGTCGCGTATTTGGCCAGCGTTGGATCGTTTTTCAGCACGTCCAGGGTGTTGCTGTGGACGTCTTCAGCGGTGGCATCTGCCTTGTTGAAGATCTGCGAGTAGTGCTCGTGGGTGACAGCAGCGAAGTGCGCACGGTCTTCCGGTTTGACGCCCAGTACCACCGCGTAGGTGGTCAGCGCTTCACCTTGGCCCATGGCCATGTCTTTGGAGAGCTCATCCATCATGCCGTTCATGGCGAACCAGGATTTGCCGCCATAGGTCAGCGCGCTATTGGTGGAGCAGCCGTTGGTGCCCGAGGTCATGCCGAACGTGGCGTTACCGGAGGTGCCGTTGGTGGTAGACGCAAGGAAGTGAGCCGGAGTGCCGCGTTGGCCTTCGAACAGCATGTTACCCCAGCCACAATCTGGACCGCCTGGCGCTTGGGCCATAGCGTTCAGGGATGCAGCGGCGAGGAGAGTACCAAGAAGAATCCGTTTCATAGCTTTAGTCTCTGTTGTTTCAACCAAGGGTCAGAAGCCTGGCCAGAATGGCGCCAGGGAGGGCCGGTTTATCGAATTGTTACCGACCGCGCAGGTTGGAGTTTAGGCACGTTCTGAATGTTCCGTGGGTAAATACAGTTTATTCATGTAATCCCAGTATTTGGAGCATGTAGGTCGCTTCCCTGTGCGAAAAACGAATCCCTCAGTTCTTGCCTTGCCAGTCTGGTGCACCGAGCGCCAGAATGCCCCCATCTGCCCCGCCTGATGTAAGGATGTCCGATGCCCGATTCTGTAGCTGCCAGCCTGCGACTAGCGCCCGAGGCGCTGACCCGTCCCTTTTCCGCTGAACAGTTCAGCTTCACGACAACCAACGATCTGGAACCCTTTCGCGGCGTGCTCGGCCAGGAACGAGCAGTCGAGGCCTTACAGTTCGGGGTCGCCATGCCGCGCCCCGGTTACAATGTTTTCGTCATGGGCGAGCCCGGCACGGGCCGCTTCTCTTTCGTCAAGCGCTACCTCAAAGCGGAAGGCAAGCGCCTGCAGACCCCCTCCGACTGGGTTTACGTCAATAACTTCGACGAGCCGCGCGAACCGCGTGCGGTGGAGTTGCCGCCGGGCAGTGCCAGTGCGTTCATGGCAGACATCAACGGACTGATCGACAATCTTCTGTCGACCTTTCCTGCGGTCTTCGAGCATCCGTCCTACCAGCAGAAGAAGAGCGCCATCGACCGCGCCTTTAATCAGCGCTATGACCGTGCACTGGACGTCATCGAGCGCCTGGCCCTAGAGAAGGACATTGCACTGTACCGCGACAGCAGCAATATCGCCTTCACCCCGATGCTCGATGGTAAAGCCCTGGACGAGGCCGAGTTTTCGCAGTTGCCGGATGCCGAACGTGAACGGTTCCATAGCGATATTTCAGCGCTGGAAGAGCGGCTGAACGAAGAGCTGGCCAGCCTGCCGCAGTGGAAACGCGAATCCAGCAATCAGCTTCGCCAGTTGAACGAAGAAACCATCATTCTGGCATTGCAGCCCTTGTTGGCACCGCTTTCGGAGCAGTACGCCGAAAATGCTGCCGTGTGCGCGTACCTGCAAGCGATGCAGGTCAACCTGCTGAAGACCGTCGTCGAGCAACTGGTCGATGACAGCAAGAGCGATGCTCAGGCGCGCAAGTTGCTGGAAGAGCAATACTGCCCCAGCCTGGTCGTGGGGCATTCGGCCAGCGGTGGCGCGCCCGTGGTTTTCGAGCCGCACCCGACCTACGACAACCTGTTCGGACGTATCGAATACAGCACTGATCAGGGCGCGCTGTACACCACCTACCGCCAGTTGCGGCCAGGGGCTTTCCATCGCGCCAACGGCGGCTTTCTGATTCTTGAAGCCGAGAAAATGCTCAGCGAGCCCTTCGTGTGGGACGCACTCAAGCGTTCGCTGCAATCACGCAAGTTGAAAATGGAATCGCCGCTGGGCGAGCTGGGGCGGATTGCCACGGTCACGCTGACTCCGCAGACCATCCCTTTGCAGGTCAAAGTCATCATCATCGGCGCGCGGTCCTTGTACTACACGCTGCAAGACCTCGATCCGGACTTCCAGGAGATGTTCCGGGTGCTGGTGGATTTCGATGAAGACATTCCGATGGTGGACGAGAGCCTGGAGCAATTTGCCCAGCTGCTCAAAACCCGTACCTCGGAGGAAGGGATGGCGCCGCTCACCGCCGATGCCGTGGCGCGTCTGGCCACCTACAGCGCGCGCCTGGCCGAGCACCAGGGGCGTTTGTCGGCGCGCATCGGCGACCTGTTTCAACTGGTCAGTGAAGCCGATTTCATTCGCAGCCTCGCCAACGATGAGCGGACCGATGCCGGGCACATCGAGCGTGCACTGAAGGCCAAGGCCACGCGTACAGGCCGTGTTTCGGCGCGCATTCTCGACGACATGCTCGCTGGAATCATTCTGATCGACACCGCAGGCGCGGCCGTTGGCAAATGTAACGGGTTGACGGTGTTGGAGGTGGGCGACTCGGCGTTCGGTGTGCCGGCGCGGATTTCCGCTACGGTCTATCCCGGAGGCAGCGGCATCGTCGACATCGAGCGTGAGGTCAATCTCGGCCAGCCGATTCACTCCAAGGGGGTGATGATCCTGACCGGGTATCTGGGCAGTCGCTATGCGCAGGAATTCCCGCTGGCCATTTCCGCCAGCATTGCGCTGGAGCAATCCTACGGGTACGTGGACGGCGACAGCGCGTCGCTGGGGGAGGTCTGCACGCTGATTTCCGCCTTGTCGAAAACCCCGCTCAAACAGTGCTTCGCGATCACGGGCTCTATCAACCAGTTCGGTGAAGTGCAAGCAGTGGGCGGTGTGAACGAGAAGATCGAAGGTTTCTTCCGACTTTGCGAAGCCCGCGGCCTGACAGGCGATCAGGGGGCGATCATTCCGCAGGCCAACGTGGCGACATTGATGCTCGATGAGCGTGTGCTGCAGGCCGTACGCGCGGGGCAGTTCCACGTCTACGCGGTGCGTCAGGTCGACGAGGCCTTGAGTCTGCTGGTGGGCGAGCCTGTCGGCGAAGCGGACGAAAACGGAGAATTCCCGGAGAACTCTGTCAATGGGCGCGTGGTGGACCGGTTGCGCGATATCGCCGAAATGCTCAGTGAGGATGACCTCAAGGAGATCGAAAAAGAGGCGCCACAATTACAGCCTGAACTGAAGAGTTGAGGGTTTGACGTCAACAAAACCGGGCGTTTGATGGCTAAATGACCACTCGGCGCCCTTTTTTGTTTTCACTCTTTTCCTAGGGGGTGTTTGTTCGATATTGTCGGGCTACAGCAGTTGTCAAAGGGACTGACGCGTTTCCTTCGCTGTTTCAAGGAAATGAATACTGCAATCAATGGAGGAGCTCGCCATGCCGCGCAGCCTCTGTCTTACTCGTCAATGCCTGGGTCTGGTGACCCGTATCGAATGCGTGATTCGCCCCCTCTCGGGTGATAACGGCTTGTGGACCTTACTCTTCGCCGCCGGGATGTCGGGCGAACAACCTTCTGCACTGAAAGCTCAAGGGCCGTTTCATGGGCCGGTCGCGGCAGAATCGGTCTTGGACGCGATAGCCGAAAGCCTTGCGCTGCACGGTTATCAAACGGCAGAAGAGATTCCGATCTGGAGCCTTCATCTGCAAGGTGAGCTGCGAAGGATCAACGGTGGCGCTTCAACTGGCCATCGGCCTTCCCCTGGTCACTGACCTGACGTGCATTGGCGGGCGCTGCGTGGGCCGGTTGTGTGGGGCTATCACGCGGTGTCCGTGCAGTGTCCGCCTGCGTTTCTCGGTTAATTGTTTCAACTCTTGTCACGATGGGTTGTGCTCTGCAGCCTTCGCCCTATACTCGCGAGCTTTCAATTAACTGTGAGCTTCAATGGAACGTTTTATCGAAAATGCCATGTACGCATCGCGCTGGTTGCTGGCGCCGATCTATTTTGGTCTGTCTCTGGGGCTGCTGGCGCTGGCGCTGAAGTTCTTTCAGGAAATCGTCCACGTTCTGCCCAATGTGTTTTCGCTGGCCGAGTCTGACCTGATCCTGGTGCTGCTGTCGTTGATCGACATGGCGCTGGTGGGCGGCTTGCTGGTGATGGTGATGATTTCCGGCTACGAGAACTTCGTTTCGCAGTTGGACATCGACGAAACCAAGGAAAAGCTCAACTGGCTCGGCAAGATGGACTCCTCTTCCCTGAAGATGAAAGTCGCTGCCTCTATCGTCGCCATTTCGTCCATCCACCTGCTGCGCGTATTCATGGACGCCAAGAACATCGAAACCCAGTACCTGATGTGGTACGTGATCATTCACATGACCTTCGTCGTGTCGGCGTTTGCGATGGGCTACCTGGACAAACTGACCAAGCATTGAACCCTGGTCGTCGCATGCCTTGCAGCTGTCGGCCGGCGCTGCAAGGGATGTTTCTAAATGCGTCAAACGGACCAGCGGCCACCTCTCGGCCTTGTACTCTGGCCAGACTGAGCGAGACTTGTGACTCGTTCATCTTCATCCTGGATCAGCGAGGACGTTCTCATGAATCTTCAGGAATTGACCGACCACGCCAGCGCCGGTCGTATCGACGAACTCAATCTCATCTCGATCGAAGGCGGCATTTACCTGCTTGAAGCGCGCATGCATGGCGCAGCCCACCCGCTCATCGATGCTCAAGGCAATACCCTGCACCTGCGCTCTGTCGAGCATGCCCGGGAACTCCTGCGTGCCATCACACCATTGCCTTTCAATTTGGTGCATGCGGTGGTTCACGACGAAATGTGCGGCATCCGCGACAGCGAAGAGCAGACGGTGCGCGTGCCGCTGTCAATCCGCTCGGCGTGGTAGGTCATGACCGCGCATGGTGGCTTGTGCTAGGCTGCTCGGCCTTTTAGTTCAGGGCGCCCGCGGGCGTTCTTCAAGCGGAGCAGCATCATGTCCGAAGTCAATCTGTCCACCGACGAGACCCGCGTCAGCTACGGCATTGGCCGCCAGTTGGGCGACCAGTTGCGCGACAACCCGCCGCCGGGTGTCAGCCTGGACGCCATCCTGGCCGGCCTTACGGACGCCTTCGGTGGCCAGCCAAGCCGTGTCAACCAGGAAGACATGGCCGCCAGCTTCAAAGTCATCCGCGAAATCATGCAGGCCGAAGCCGCTGCCAAAGCCGAAGCCGCGGCGGGCGAGGGCAAAGCCTACCTGGCAGAAAACGCCAAGCGTGAAGGCGTGACGACCTTGGCCTCCGGTCTGCAATTCGAAGTGATTACCCAAGGTGAAGGCGCCCAGCCTACCCGCGAAAGCAACGTGCGGACTCACTACCACGGCACACTGATCGACGGCACTGTGTTCGACAGCTCCTACGATCGCGGTCAACCGGCAGAATTTCCGGTGGGCGGCGTGATCGCCGGCTGGACGGAAGCCCTGCAACTGATGAAAGCGGGTAGCAAATGGCGTCTGCATGTGCCGAGCGAACTGGCGTATGGCGCTCAAGGCGTTGGCAGCATTCCGCCGCACAGCGTACTGGTATTCGACGTCGAACTGCTTGACGTGCTCTAAGCTTCACGTCTCAAGCCTAAGCTGGGCATCGCCGTGTGGGCCTTGGGGGCCCCAACGGCGATGCCCGGCTTTTTTTCTGCCATCAGTGAAGTTCACACGCCGGCCGTAACGCGCGGGCATAGCAGAAGAGAAACAGGCTGCGCACCATTTCCTTCTGCACTCCCGGCTCGCACGAGCTGAGGCTATGCACGTCCAGATCACCCTGATCCCGCAGTTCGTCCAGTGCCTCTGCCTCCAGCACGGCGCACACCTCGCCGGTTTCGCGGTGCAGGATACGCAAGTAAGGGTGCGGCCGGTCCAGCCAGGCATCAATCAGATAAGTCATATTCGTTCTCCTTGAAAGACTCCAATGAGAATAATTCTTATCTTTGAAATAGCAAGGATCTATTTGAGATTAATTCGCATTCTGTTGCCGGGTTGATCTGTTTCAGGGCTTCTCGTCGTGATAGTGCCCTGCGGCGTGTCGATCGTGTAAATCCCGCGGCTACAAAAAAGCCCGTCGCAAGGACGGGCTTCAGCAGAACGAGCGCGTGTCAGTGCGTGCGCGCGACAGCGAACTCGCTCAGCTCGATCAGCGCATCACGGTATTCGCTGGCTGGCAAGACGTCCAGGCAGGCGATGGCGCGAGCCACGTAGTCGCGGGCCAGTTTGGCGGTGTAGTCCAGCGCCCCGGACTGTTCCACAGCTTCGCGGATGGCGTCGAGGTCTTCCAGGCCACCTTTCTGAATGGCTTTGCGGACCAGCGCCGCTTGCTCGGGAGTGCCTTCGCGCATGGTGTAGATCAGTGGCAAGGTCGGTTTGCCTTCCGCCAGATCGTCACCGATGTTCTTACCCATAGTTTCGGCATCGCCGCGGTAGTCGAGCAAGTCGTCTACCAACTGGAACGCCACGCCCAGGTGATCGCCGAACGTGCGCAAGGCTTCACGCTGGTCGGGGCTGGCTTCAGCGAGTGCGGCGGCGCTGTGGGTCGAGGCTTCGAACAGCATGGCCGTCTTGCCGCGAATCACTTCCATGTAGGTCTCTTCGGTGGTGCTGGCGTCGCGAACCTTCGACAGTTGCAGCACTTCCCCTTCGGCAATGACCCGTGTGGCCTGGGACAGGATCTTCATCACCGGCATCGAGCCCAGTTCGACCATCATCTCGAACGACCGGGAGTAGAGGAAATCACCCACCAGCACGCTTGGCGCGTTGCCCCACATGGCATTGGCGGTGGAACGCCCCCGGCGCATGCCCGACATGTCGACGACGTCGTCATGCAGGAGCGTGGCGGTGTGCAGGAATTCAATGGTGGCGGCCAGCAGCCGCAGATTGTCCCCGCCGCTGCCCAAGGCCTTGCCGCACAGCAGCACCAGCAGCGGGCGCAGGCGCTTGCCGCCAGCGGAGGTAATGTAGTCGCCAATTTTGGAGACCAGCGGCACGCGCGACGTCAGCTGCTTCTTGATAATGTGGTCGACGGCGGTAAAGTCGTCTGCCACAGCGCGATAGAAGGCTTGAGGTTGCATCAGCGAGGCGTGCTCCGTACAGGGTTGCGCGGCATGCTAGGTGGCAGGCCCCACCCTGTCAAGGCGTGACGTAAGGCCGCTTGCAAGGGTGGCGCGCCTTGCGTACAATCGCGCACCCTAACTTTCCTGGGCAGCACCTGCCTTACGCAATTGCATGATGAGCCTTTCCAGCCGCATGCAGCCATGCCAGCCGATACTCTTCCTATAAAGAGCTGGGTGAGCAGGATTTTCGGAGATATACCATGTCGTATGCAGTAATCGTTACTGGTGGCAAGCAGTACAAAGTCGCCCCAGGTGAATACCTGAAAATTGAAAAACTGGAAGTCGCTACTGGCGAAACCGTTACCTTCGACCGCGTTCTGCTGGTTGGCAACGGTGACGACGTCAATATCGGCGCTCCAGTCGTTGCCGGTGCTACCGTTTCGGCTGAAGTCGTGTCGCAAGGCCGTCACGATAAGGTCCGCATCATCAAGTTCCGTCGCCGTAAGCACCACATGAAGCGTATGGGCCACCGCCAGTGGTTCACCGAGATCAAAATCACCGGTATCCAGGCCTGATTTTCAGCCTGATACCCTTATAGGAGTATTGAACTCATGGCACACAAAAAAGCTGGTGGTAGTACCCGTAACGGTCGCGACTCAGAAGCCAAACGACTTGGCGTGAAGATGTACGGCGGCCAGGTCATCGTTCCGGGCAACATCATCGTGCGTCAGCGCGGCACCCAGTTCCACGCTGGCTACGGCGTTGGCATGGGCAAGGATCACACCCTGTTCGCTAAAGTCGAAGGCGTGATCAAGTTCGAAGTCAAAGGCGCCTTCGGTCGTCGTTATGTAAGCATCGTGCCAAAGACTGAAGTCGCGGCATAATCTTGCAGTTTCAAGCCACTTGATCGCGTCGTAGCTTTCACGTTGCTTGAGCAGAAAGGCCCTGTCGATGACAGGGCTTTTTCGTTTGTAGAAGCTCTGGTTTGGTGAGTCTCTTGCAAAGCTGTTTGTGTGGGCCGTTGTGGTGTGCAATCGCTGGTTTTCAATCGGTATCGCAACGCTCATCTTTGCAAGAGCCTTATGAATTTATGTTGTTTGCTCGTCTTTGTGACGGGAGGCGTGCGTTATGAAATTTGTTGATGAAGTATCCATTCGAGTGAAGGCCGGCGACGGCGGCAACGGTTGCATGAGCTTCCGTCGCGAAAAGTTCATCGAGAACGGCGGCCCCAATGGTGGCGACGGTGGCGATGGTGGGTCGGTGTACATGGTGGCCGACGAAAACCTGAACACGCTGGTCGACTACCGCTACACTCGCCACTTCGAAGCCGAGCGTGGTTCGAATGGCGGCAGCACCGACTGCACGGGGCGCAAGGGTGAGGATCTGGTGCTGCGCGTGCCGGTGGGCACGACGGTGATCGATTCGAGCACCCAGGAAGTGATCGGCGACCTGACCAAGGCGGGCCAGCGTCTGATGGTGGTGCAGGGTGGTTGGCACGGGCTGGGCAACACCCGCTTCAAATCCAGTACCAACCGTGCGCCACGCCAGACCACTCCTGGCAAGCCGGGGGAGCAGCGTGACCTGAAACTGGAAATGAAAGTACTGGCCGATGTTGGCCTGCTTGGCTTGCCGAACGCCGGGAAAAGTACCTTCATTCGTTCGGTTTCGGCCGCCAAGCCCAAGGTTGCCGACTATCCCTTTACCACACTGGTGCCCAATCTGGGTGTGGTCAGTGTCGATCGCTGGAAAAGCTTCGTCATTGCCGACATTCCAGGTTTGATCGAAGGGGCGTCGGACGGCGCGGGCCTTGGTATTCGTTTCCTCAAGCACTTGGCGCGTACTCGCCTGCTGCTGCACCTGGTCGACATGGCGCCTCTGGACGGCAGTGATCCAGCCGATGCTGCTGAAGTGATCGTCAATGAGTTGGTCAAGTTCAGCCCAGCGCTGTCGGATCGCGATCGCTGGCTGGTACTGAACAAGTGCGACACGGTGCTCGAGGAAGAGCATGACGCAATCAAGCAAGCCATTGTCGAGCGTTTGAACTGGACGGGGCCGGTCTACGTCATCTCGGCCATTGCCAAGCAGGGCACCGAGCGTCTGGGGCACGACATCATGCGGTACCTGGAAGATCGTGCCGACCGCCTGGCCAATGACCCTGCATACGCCGAAGAGTTGGCCGAATTGGATCAGCGCATCGAGGACGAGGCTCGGGCCCAGTTGCAGGCGCTGGACGACAAGCGTGCCTTGCGCCGCAGTGGCGTGAAGAGCGTGCATGACATGGGTGATGATGATTGGGACGATGATTTCGAGGACGACGAAGACGGTCCGGAAATCATTTACGTTCGTGAGTGATCGACTGAAGTAAACTACAACGCCGCTGAATCAGCGGCGTTTTAGTATCTTGGATTTGTACTCTCTGGCTTAAGGTTGAAAGATCATGCGGAGCAAGGTGACAGGTGCCCAGCGTTGGGTTGTGAAGATCGGAAGTGCGCTGCTGACGGCGGACGGCAAGGGTCTTGATCGCAACGCAATGGGTGTTTGGGTCGAGCAGATGGTGGCCCTGCACGAGGCGGGCGTCGAGCTGGTTCTGGTGTCTTCCGGCGCGGTGGCTGCCGGAATGAGTCGCCTGGGCTGGGCTGCACGACCGAGTGCCATGCATGAGCTTCAAGCCGCGGCGGCGATTGGTCAGATGGGGTTGGTGCAGGCCTGGGAATCCAGTTTTGCCGACCATGGTCGCAAAACGGCGCAGATTCTCCTGACCCACGACGACCTTTCCGACCGCAAGCGTTACCTGAATGCCCGTAGCACACTGCGTACCCTGGTGGAGCTCGGGGTGGTGCCGGTGATTAACGAAAACGACACCGTGGTCACCGACGAGATCCGCTTCGGCGACAACGATACGCTGGCTGCCCTCGTGGCTAATCTGGTCGAGGCCGATCTGCTGGTCATTCTGACCGACCGGGATGGCATGTTCGATGCCGATCCTCGCAATAATCCACAAGCGCAGTTGATTTACGAGGCCCGCGCCGACGATCCTGCGTTGGACGCCGTCGCCGGTGGTACGGGGGGGGCGCTGGGGCGTGGTGGCATGCAGACCAAGCTGCGCGCAGCGCGACTGGCTGCACGTTCCGGTGCTCACACCGTCATTGTGGGTGGGCGCATCGAGCGCGTCCTTGCGCGTCTCAAGGCGGGCGAGCAGTTGGGCACGCTGTTGTCGCCGGAGCGCGGCATGCTGGCGGCGCGCAAACAGTGGCTGGCAGGGCATCTGCAGACCCGTGGAACCCTGGTTTTGGATGATGGCGCCGTGAAAGCGCTGACCGAAAGCAACAAAAGCCTGCTGCCTGTGGGGGTCAAGGTGGTACAGGGCAGTTTCCGTCGCGGCGAAATGGTTGTGTGTGTCGCGGCTGATGGCCGTGAAATCGCCCGTGGTTTGAGCAACTACAGCGCCCTGGAAGCGCAGAAGATCATCGGTCAGCCATCGGACGCCATCGTCACGGAGTTGGGGTATATGGCCGAGCCAGAACTGGTTCATCGCGATAACCTGATTCTGGTGTGAGTGCGCTTTTTGAAGTGAGGGGAAATCGCTATGCGAGTTGTGAGAGGGATGCTGGGTGCATTGCTGATGTTGCCACTGCTGGCGTCGGCAGAAGAAATCGGTCAGGTGTCGACCGTGTTCAAGTTCGTTGGCCCGAATGATCGGATTGTGGTTGAGGCGTTCGATGATCCCAAGGTCGATGGCGTGACGTGCTACCTGTCGCGCGCCAAGACTGGCGGGCTGAAAGGCGGCCTTGGGTTGGCCGAAGATCGTGCCGAAGCGTCCATTGCGTGTCGTCAGGTCGGCCCCATTCACTTCAAGGGTGAGTTGAAGGATGGTGATGAAGTGTTCAAGGAGCGCACGTCGCTGGTATTCAAGACCATGCAAGTGGTGCGTTTCCTGGACAAGAAGCGCAATACACTCGTGTATCTGGTCTACAGCGACCGCTTGATCGAGGGGAGTCCGCAAAACGCGGTCACTGCGATTCCCATTTTGCCTTGGGCGCCTGCGCCGGCCCCTTGAGCGCGAAGGGGTGCGTGGCGTGGGGTGCGCTGCTTCAAGGCTCGCCTCCCTCCCCACGCAGGCGTTTCCAGTGAGTCTCTAGCATGCGCTGCTGACGTTCAGACAATAAAAAACCGACCCTGAGGTCGGTTTTTTATTTAAGCGGTCGCTTAGGCAGCAGCTTGGTTCAGCGCCTTGACGTGACCGTTCAGGCGGCTCTTATGACGAGCGGCCTTGTTCTTGTGGATGATGCCTTTATCGGCCATGCGGTCGATAACTGGCACAGCCAGAACGTAAGCAGCTTGTGCTTTGGCAGCGTCTTTGGCGTCGATGGCTTTGACTACGTTCTTGATGTAGGTACGAACCATGGAACGCAGGCTGGCGTTGTGGCTGCGACGCTTCTCAGCCTGTTTTGCACGTTTTTTGGCGGAAGGTGAGTTGGCCACCGTCGAGCTCCTCGAAAGACTTGGTAAATAGCGAACAAAATAGGCCGCGAATCATGCCGATGAGTTGGGTGCTTGTCAAGGGCGGATGATACGCTCCGCTGAGTGGTCGCCAATGGCTGCCGGGGTGATTTCTTTCCGGCGTACGACCTGTAAACTCGCGGGTTTTGGCTCAGCGCTGTTTTCAGCGGCGCGGAGTATCGCATAAATGGAACGCGCATTGGCGCTTCCTTTGGTCGGGCATACACACTTTAGATGAATCTCCTCAAATCGCTTGCCGCCGTCAGCTCCATCACCATGCTTTCGCGGGTGTTGGGCTTCATCCGCGACACCATCATCGCTCGCGCATTCGGCGCAGGTATGGCAACGGACGCCTTTTTCATCGCGTTCAAACTGCCTAACCTGCTGCGGCGCATCTTCGCCGAGGGAGCCTTCTCTCAGGCCTTCGTACCCATCCTGGCGGAATATAAAAGCCAGCAAGGGGAGGAGGCGACGCGCACATTCGTTGCGTATGTGACGGGGCTACTGACCCTGGCACTGGCACTGGTCACGGTGCTGGGCATCGTCTTCGCGCCATGGGTAATCTGGGCCACCGCGCCGGGCTTCGCCGATACGCCCGAGAAGTTCCAGCTCACCTCGGATCTTCTGCGGGTGACCTTTCCTTATATATTGCTGATCTCGCTCTCCTCGCTGGCTGGCGCCATCCTCAATACCTGGAACCGTTTTTCGGTACCTGCCTTCGTGCCCACGTTGTTGAACCTGGCGATGATTTTCTTCGCACTGTTTCTGACCCCGTATTTTCATCCGCCCGTGATGGCGTTGGGGTGGGCAGTGCTGGTGGGAGGGCTGTTGCAGTTGCTGTATCAGCTGCCGCACTTGAAGAAAATCGGCATGCTGGTGCTCCCTCGGCTGAACCTCAAGGACACCGGCGTCTGGCGTGTCATGAAGCAAATGGTGCCGGCCATGCTAGGGGTGTCGGTCAGTCAGATTTCCCTGATCATCAACACCATCTTCGCCTCCTTTCTTGTCGCTGGCTCCGTTTCCTGGATGTACTACGCCGACCGCCTGATGGAGCTCCCGTCGGGTGTGCTCGGGGTAGCATTGGGCACCATTCTGCTGCCCATACTCTCCAAGACGTACGCCAGCAAGGATCGTCAGGAGTATTCGAGGATCCTCGACTGGGGGCTGCGTCTGTGTTTCGTGCTGGTACTGCCTTGCACCCTGGCGCTTGGGCTGTTGGCCGAGCCGCTGACGGTTTCGCTGTTTCAATACGGCCGGTTCGACGATCACGATGCCCTCATGACGCAACGCGCGCTGATCGGCTATGCCGTCGGGCTGCTGGGGATCATTGTGGTGAAAGTCCTGGCACCGGGCTTCTACGCCCAGCAAAACATTCGCACGCCTGTGAAGATCGCGATGTTTACGCTGGTCGTGACCCAAGCCTTCAACGTCGTGTTCGTTTATGGCGTGCATCTGGCCCATGCCGGGTTGGCCTTGGCGATCAGCGTAGGGGCATGCCTGAACGCGCTGTTGCTGTACTGGCAATTACGTAAACAGAAGCTCTACCAGCCGCAGGCCGGGTGGCCGATGTTTCTGCTCAAACTGTCGCTTGCCGTGGCTGTCATGTCTGCGGTGTTGCTGGGCCTGATGCAGGTCATGCCTGCGTGGTCGGAGGGGCAGATGCTGGCGCGCTTCCTGCGCCTGGGTGGGCTGGTCGCCGCTGGCGTGCTCGCCTATTTCGGGATGCTGATACTGCTGGGCTTCCGCCTACGGCACTTCGCTCGCAAAGCAATCATGTAGGATCAGTCGTCGGTTTTTGCCGGTTAAAGCCGATTGTTGAGGTTTGCCTGAATGTGTCGCCTGTCGTTGGCGTCAGTGTATGGTTATAATCGGCCACTTTATGAGCAAGAAGCGCGTTATGCAGCTGGTTCGAGGCCTTCACAACCTGCACTCCCACCAGAGAGGGTGCGTCGCCACCATTGGCAATTTCGACGGTGTTCACCGCGGCCACCAGGCTATCCTGGCAAGGTTGCGCGAGCGCGCCCTCGAATTGGGCCTGCCCAGTTGTGTCGTGATTTTCGAGCCCCAGCCCCGTGAGTTCTTTGCACCGGATACTGCTCCGGCCCGGCTGGCCCGCCTGCGCGACAAGCTCGACCTGCTGGCCGCCGAGGGCATCGACAGGGTGCTCTGCCTCACGTTCAACCATCAGCTCAGCAAGCTGCGCGCGACGGAGTTCGTCGACACGGTATTGATCGATGGCCTGGGCGTGAAGCATCTGGAAGTCGGCGACGACTTCCGTTTCGGCTGTGACAGGATCGGCGATTTCGACTTCCTGCAACGGGTCGGCGCGGAGAAGGGCTTTACCGTCGAAGCGGCGCAGACCGTGGAAATCGACGGCGTGCGGGTCAGCAGCACGCAGGTGCGCAACGCGCTGGCCGCAGGCGATTTCAAGCTGGCCGAGCGTCTGCTGGGCCGCCCGTTCGAAATCACTGGGCGGGTGTTGCATGGCCAGAAGCTGGCTCGCCAGTTAGGCACGCCCACCGCCAACGTGCAGCTCAAGCGTCGCCGCGTACCGCTCAGTGGTGTGTACCTTGTGAGTGCCGAAATCGACGGCAAGGTCTGGCCGGGCGTCGCGAACATCGGTGTGCGCCCGACGGTGGCGGGGGACGGACGCCCTCACCTCGAGATACATCTTCTAGATTTTGCCGGTGATATCTACGGCCGGCGACTGACGGTGGTCTTCCACCAAAAGCTGCGTGATGAGCAGCGTTTTGCCTCACTCGAGGCACTCAAGACGGCGATCGATGCGGATGTCGCTGCCGCCCGTGCCCATTGGCATGGCTAACCGCTATTTACAGAGCCTGAAATGACCGACTACAAAGCCACGCTTAATCTTCCGGACACCGCCTTCCCGATGAAGGCCGGCCTGCCCCAGCGCGAGCCGCAAACTCTGCAGCGCTGGGACAGCATTGGCCTGTACCAGAAGCTGCGTGAAATTGGCAAGGACCGTCCCAAGTTCGTCCTGCACGACGGCCCTCCCTACGCCAACGGCAATATTCACATCGGTCATGCGGTCAACAAGATTCTCAAGGACATGATCGTCCGTTCGAAGACCCTTGCCGGGTTCGACGCCCCTTACGTGCCGGGCTGGGATTGCCATGGCCTGCCGATCGAGCACAAGGTCGAGGTCACCCATGGCAAGAACCTGCCTGCGGACAAGACCCGAGAGCTGTGCCGCGCCTACGCCGCCGAGCAGATCGAAGGCCAGAAGGCCGAGTTCATTCGCCTGGGTGTTCTCGGTGACTGGGCCAACCCGTATCGCACCATGGATTTCGCCAACGAAGCCGGGGAAATCCGTGCGCTGGCAGAAATGGTCAAGAACGGCTTCGTGTTCAAGGGCCTGAAACCGGTGAACTGGTGCTTTGATTGTGGCTCGGCACTGGCTGAGGCGGAGGTCGAATACCAGGACAAGAAGTCGTCGACCATCGACGTGGCGTTCCCGATTGCCGATGCCGACAAGCTGGCAGCGGCGTTCGGTGTGCCGAGCCTGAACAAACCGGCTGCCATCGTGATCTGGACCACCACGCCATGGACCATTCCGGCCAACCAGGCACTCAACGTTCACCCTGAAATCAGCTACGCGCTGGTCGACACGGGCGCGCGCCTGCTGGTATTGGCTGAAGAACTGGTCGAGGCCTGCCTTAAACGCTGGAGCCTCGAGGGTTCGGTGATTGCCACGGCGCCGGGTGCAGCGTTGGAACGCATCGACTTCCGCCATCCCTTCTACGACCGATTGTCGCCCGTCTACCTGGCGGAGTACGTCGAGCTGGGCGCAGGCACCGGGGTGGTTCACTCCGCACCGGCCTACGGCGAGGACGACTTCGTGACGTGCAAACAGTACGGCATGAAAAACGACGACATCCTGACCCCGGTCCAGAGCAACGGCGTCTACGCGCAGTCGCTGGAGTTCTTCGGCGGCCAGTTCATCTGGAAAGCCAACCCGGCGATCATCGAGAAGCTGCAGGAAGTCGGTGCGCTGCTGCACACCGAAACCATCACCCACAGCTACATGCATTGCTGGCGTCACAAGACCCCGCTGATCTACCGCGCTACCGCCCAGTGGTTCGTCGGCATGGACAAGCAACCTGCATCGGGCGACACCCTGCGTGAGCGCGCCGTCAAAGCCATCGAAGAGACCAAGTTCGTACCGGCCTGGGGCCAGGCGCGTCTGCATTCGATGATCGCCAACCGCCCCGACTGGTGTATTTCGCGGCAACGCAACTGGGGCGTGCCGATCCCGTTTTTCCTGAACAAGGAAAGCGGCGAGCTGCACCCACGCACCGTCGAATTGATGGAAGCCGTCGCTCAACGCGTCGAGCAGGAAGGTATCGAAGCCTGGTTCAAGATGGACGCTGCCGAGCTGCTGGGCGATGAAGCCTCGCAGTACGACAAGATCACCGACACGCTCGACGTCTGGTTCGATTCGGGCACCACGCATTGGCATGTGCTGCGCGGTTCCCACCCCATGGGCCATCAGGCCGGGCCTCGTGCCGACCTGTACCTGGAAGGTTCGGACCAGCACCGTGGCTGGTTCCACTCCTCGCTGCTGACGGGGTGCGCCATCGATGGCAACGCCCCTTATCGCGAGCTGCTCACCCATGGCTTCACCGTGGACGAGAACGGCCGCAAGATGTCCAAATCGCTGGGCAATGTCATCGCACCGCAAAAAGTCAACGACACCCTGGGCGCGGATATCCTGCGTCTATGGGTTTCGGCGACCGATTATTCGGGTGAGATGGCCGTTTCGGAAACTATCCTGCAGCGCAGCGCCGATGCGTACCGCCGCATTCGCAACACCGCCCGCTTCCTGCTTTCCAACCTCAGTGGTTTCAACCCGGCCACCGATTTGTTGCCTGCCGAAGACATGCTGGCGCTGGATCGCTGGGCCGTCGACCGCGCGCTGCTGTTGCAGCGCGAGCTGGAAGAGCATTACAGCGAATACCGGTTCTGGAACGTCTACTCCAAAGTGCACAACTTCTGTGTGCAGGAACTGGGCGGGTTCTATCTGGACATCATCAAGGACCGCCAGTACACCACGGGTGCCAACAGCAAGGCTCGTCGTTCGTGTCAGACGGCTCTGTTTCATATCTCCGAAGCGCTGGTCCGCTGGATCGCACCGATCCTGGCGTTCACCGCCGACGAGCTGTGGCAGTACATGCCGGGCGAGCGCAACGAGTCGGTCATGCTCAATACCTGGTATGCCGGCCTGAGTGAGCTGCCCGAAGGCTTCGAGCTGGATCGCGCCTACTGGGAGCGGGTCATGGCGGTCAAGGCCGCCGTCAACAAGGAGCTGGAGAACCAGCGTACCCAGAAGGCCATTGGTGGCAACCTGCAAGCCGAAGTGACGCTGTATGCCGAAGACGCACTGACCGGCGACCTGAGCAAGCTGGGCGACGAGCTGCGTTTTGTACTGATCACCTCCAAGGCCAATGTCGCCCCATTCGCCAGCGCGCCTGCCGATGCAGTCGTCACCGAAGTGGCGGGACTGAAACTGAAAGTGGTCAAGTCTGGCTATGCGAAGTGCGGTCGTTGCTGGCATTTCCGCGAAGACGTCGGCGCGAATGCCGAACACCCGGAAATCTGCGGGCGTTGCGTCGCCAACATCAGCGGTGCGGGCGAGGTTCGTCACTATGCCTAACGCGTCGGCTGGCCGCATGGGCCGTTTGAGCTGGCTGTGGTTGAGCGTGCTGGTCTTGATCGTCGATCAGGCCAGCAAGTACTACTTCGAGCACTCGCTGAGCCTGTATCAGCAGATCGTGGTGATTCCCAGCTATTTCAGCTGGACGCTGGCCTACAACACCGGTGCCGCCTTCAGTTTCCTGGCCGACAGTTCAGGCTGGCAGCGCTGGCTGTTCGCCCTGATCGCCGTGGTGGTCAGTGCGGTTCTGGTGGTCTGGCTCAAGCGTCTGGGGCGCAACGAGACCTGGCTCGCCATCGCATTGGCGCTGGTGTTGGGCGGAGCGCTGGGTAACCTGTATGACCGTATCGTCATCGGCCACGTCATCGACTTCGTGTTGGTGCACTGGGACACCCGCTGGTATTTCCCGGCCTTCAACTTTGCCGACAGTGCGATCACCGTTGGTGCCATCATGCTTGCGTTGGACATGTTCAAGAGCAAGAAAACCGGAGAGCCCGTTCATGACTGAACACGCCACTCAGGAAACACGCATCGGTCAGAACACGGAAGTCACGCTGCATTTCGCCTTGCACCTGGAAAACGGTGACACGGTCGACAGCACCTTCGACAAGGCGCCGGCCACCTTCAAGGTCGGCGACGGCAACCTGCTGCCTGGCTTCGAGTCGATGATCTTCGGCCTGAAGGCAGGTGATAAGCGCAAGATCGAAGTGCCGCCGGAGAATGCCTTCGGTCAGCCCAACCCGCAAAACGTGCAGATCATGCCCCGCTCGCAATTCCAGGGTATGGAACTGGCCGAAGGGTTGCTGGTGATCTTCAACGATGCGGCCAACACTGAGCTGCCCGGTGTGGTGAAAGCGTTTGACGACGAGCAGGTGACGGTCGATTTCAATCACCCGCTTTCAGGCAAGACATTGACTTTCGAGGTGGAGATTTTCGAGGTCAAACCGCTGTAAATGACCGAGCAGGGTCACAGGTAGGCGCTCGGCTGCTGGTGAGGGAGCTACGATCGACGACGCTGTCGAGGATCAAGCCCCATCGCGAGCGAGCCAGCGCCCACGACGGGCTTTACCGTTTTCGCTATTTCTTGCGCGCAAGATACGAGGCACATCATGCAAATCAAACTCGCCAACCCACGCGGCTTCTGTGCTGGGGTAGACCGCGCGATCGAAATCGTCAATCGCGCGCTGGAAGTGTTTGGCCCGCCCATCTACGTGCGCCATGAAGTGGTTCATAACAAATTCGTCGTCGAGGATTTGCGCAGCCGCGGCGCCGTCTTCGTCGAGGAGCTGGATCAGGTCCCCGACGATGTCATCGTGATCTTCAGCGCTCACGGCGTCTCGCAAGCAGTGCGCAGCGAAGCCGCTGGCCGTGGCCTTAAAGTCTTCGACGCTACGTGTCCGCTGGTGACCAAGGTGCATATCGAAGTGGCCCGTTACAGCCGCGATGGGCGCGAGTGCATTCTTATCGGTCATGAGGGGCACCCTGAAGTCGAAGGCACCATGGGGCAGTACGACGCCAGCAATGGCGGTGCGATCTATCTGGTCGAGGATGAGGAGGATGTTGCGAACCTTCAGGTCCAAAATCCGGAGAAGCTCGCTTTCGTCACACAGACGACGCTGTCGATGGATGACACCAGCCGGGTGATCGATGCGCTGCGCCTGCGTTTCCCAGCGATCGGCGGCCCGCGCAAGGATGATATCTGTTACGCCACCCAGAACCGCCAGGACGCGGTCAAGCAGCTTGCCGATGAGTGCGATGTGGTGCTGGTAGTGGGCAGCCCCAACAGCTCCAACTCCAACCGACTGCGGGAGCTCGCCGAGCGTATGTCGACCCCCGCCTACCTGATCGATGGTGCTGAAGACATGCAGCGCAGTTGGTTCGATGGCGTCGAGCGCATCGGCATCACGGCGGGTGCGTCCGCCCCGGAAGTTCTGGTGCGGGGTGTGATTCAGCAATTGCAGGCGTGGGGCGCGACGGGGGCGGATGAACTTGCCGGTCGCGAGGAGAACATCACGTTCTCGATGCCCAAAGAGTTGCGGGTCAAGCAGGTTCAGTAACGCGGGTCAGGCGCAGGGTTCGGTGCTGAATCCTTCGCTGCGCAGAGTCACCCTCCCGGTCACGGCGATCGCAATCTGAAAATGACTGGCGGGTGAGTCCTTGTGGCAGACGGCCAGCGTGCCGTTCGCGTTGTTCAGCAGCCTCCCGCTGCTGTCGAAGCCGACCTGGCTGGACACCCCGCCGTTGCCGATCACCTTCACGCGCCGATGCCCGTTACGCTCGGCCAGTGTCGTTTCATTCTCATCCCTGTATCGATTGCGATTGGTGTCAACGAACACGCTCCAGCCGTCACTCCAGCGCCCACCCGACGCCTGCACGATCACAGGGTAACCACGCTGGATCGCCTCGACTCTCGCCATCCGCAACCCGGTGGTCAGTTGCCGGGCCGCGTCGTGTCGCCGTTGGGATTCGATCAGTGAGTGAAAGGCGGGCGTGGCGAGCACTGCCAGGATACCGACCACGACCAACCCCATCAGCAATTCGATCAGCGTCAGCCCTTTCTGCATGATTTGCCCTTTTCCCTGCATCGCAGTGCATCAGCAAACCCTTCAACGGCACGGCTGACAAGGGCGCCGATTGTCAGCCGATATGTCCGCAAGCTCCAGTAACACAACACCCCCGACGAAGCGCTCACCCTCGTCTTCAATGGTGTCTGCACGGTAATCGCAAAGGTAATTGCGGATGATGGCAAGGCAGTCTGGCGTCACCTTGATCGAAGTGTTGCTGGCGGTGCTGGTGTTGGCGGTGGGTGTTTTGGGGGTGTCGCTTCTGCAGGCCAATGCATTGAAGCAGACCGACAGCGCGTTGCGCAGCACGCAGGTGAGTTTTATCGCCCACGATTTGCTGGAGCGCATGCGCGCCAATCCAGATCCCCGTTACGCCCTCTCGTCCCTGGACCAGGCCCCTGCAGTAGGGCAGCTGGACCAGCCCCGCAATCAGGACCTTTTCGATTTTGCGGACCAGTTGAAACGAGCCGTGGGCGAGGATGTAGAGGCGTCCGTTCAGCTAACGGGCAGTCAGGCCACGATTACGTTGGAGTGGGACGACAGCCGCGCCCACGCCCTCGAAAGTCAGCCTCGGCAACGGCTGACGGTGAGCAGCCACATTGGGCCGGAGCATTGGCCATGATGCGCCGGATGGTCGGGTTCGGGTTGATCGAAGCGCTGCTGGCATTGGTGCTTGGGCTCGTGATCACACTGGCGTTGACGCAACTGTTCATCGGTTCGAAACGCACGTACCTCAGCCAGGCCGCTTCGGCGGCCCTGCAGGAAGATGCCCGCTTTGTGCTGAGCAAAATGGCGGAGGACATACGCCTGGTGGGCATGTTCGGCTGCCTGCGGAGCATTCGCGACGAGAGCCAGGCCGGGCGCTTCTCCACGGCGTTCAACGCACCGTTGAAGTGGGACGCCGCACAGCGATCGTTGACACTGATCACAGCCTCAGTCGACCCCGCCCGAACGTGGCACGACTGGGTCATCCACACCGATTGCACCTCTTCGGCGGTGGCCTGGTCACGAGGACGCGCGCCGTCACTGTTGCCTGGTCAAATTGCGATGCCCATTCAACAGCATGTCTACCGCTTCAATGCGCAGCGCAACGAACTCACGCTCGATGGTCAGCCGTTGTTGAGCCATGTTCGGAACTTCACTGTGTTGTTCGGTGAAGCGGTTGGGCCCGATGTCCCCAGGGTCGCGCGTTACACCTCGCAACCTGATCCCGCACGGGTTCGAAGTGTGCGCATGAGCCTGGTGTTGTTCGACCCGATGGATCACGCGCGGGAACAGACCTTTCACGCCGTTGCGGCCATTCGCAACCGATTGCATTGAGGAGGGCGGGCAGTGGCAACGCAGCGAGGAGCCGTATTGATCGTCGGTCTGGTTTTTTTATTGCTGTTGACCTTGCTCGCCACGTCCTCGATGCAGAACGCCACACTCCAGGAAAAGATGGCAGGGAGCCAGGCAGCGCGGGACGCCACGTTCCAAGCCGCCGAGTCGACGTTGCGTCTGGGTGAGGCGCAGGTGCAATCTCCTGGCTTTTCACAGGCGCGATGTCCAAGCCCTGTCGCGTGTCTCCCGCCACCGGAAGCCATGACATTGACCGAAGCAGCGCGCGGCGCTTCCGGGGTGGTGTGGGCTGCTCGCTCCAACGGCTTGTTAGGCATTCAATACCTGGGCGAGATCGAAGATGTCGTTGGCGGTCAGGCTCTGGAACGGCCGCAGAAACTTTATCGCGTCACTGCCATTGGCCTTCAGGGGACGAGCCGGACGGTGCTCGAAAGCCTCCACACCGAAGCGCAACGCATCATGTGGCGCCAGCGTTTGTGAGGGGCTGCACATGAAAGGACGAGGCTTCACGCTGGTCGAGTTGCTGATAGCCATCGCTGTTGCCGCAATCCTCGCGAGCATCGCCTATCCGGCGTACAGCGAGCATGTGCGCAAAGTCCGTCGCGCCGAGATCGCCGCGCTGTTGATCGACGAGGCCCATCGATTGGAGCGCTTTTATTCAAAAGCAGGGCAGTACTCGGACAGCCAAGGCCCTCCTGTTCGCCAGCATGAGGTGTCTGAGGGGAACGCGTTCTATGTGATCGAGGCTGAGCGTTCGCAGCGCGCGTTTTCACTGACCGCGCTCCCCCGGGCCGGCACATCGATGAGTGGCGACCGATGCGGTGGGTTTGTGATCGATCATACTGGCAGGCGTGACAACCAAGGGATGGCGGGTGATGCCAGTGTGGAGTGGTGTTGGGGGCGATGATCGATTACTTAAAGCAGTCCGTGGCATTGGTGGAAGTCGTTTTCGTTCCATCCTGGGCGATGCTCAACGTGCCACAGGCATCATTTTGCTGAGCTCCCAGAGGCGTAACTTTCCAGGTATATGTAGTGTCGGTCGAGGATACGAGGCTTAACTGGTACTTGCCATTCGCCGAGTTCACCGTGGCGACATTATCGTCGGAAACCAAGCCTATCGATTTGAGGGTTACCTTGTAGCTGTTGTTTTGTGCGTAATAGCGTTCGGTCCGGGCGACTGCGTCATTCAACAGCGCAAGCCCTTCCGAGCGATAGCCGCGCTGGACGTATTTGGTATAACTCGGGTACGCGATCGCTGCCAGAATCGCGACAATGGCAACGGTGATCATCAGTTCGATCAGGGTGAAGCCACGTTGTTGTTGGGGTCGAGTGTACATATTCAACTCTGCGTTCATTGTGTGGGGATGACGCGCCACGTCTGGCGGCCATTGTACTGGAAGCCCGTAAACATATTCATCGCACTGTTGGCGCCGTCGCTTCCGTACATCGTGGAAAGCCCCGAAGGGCTGTTGCCCGGCACTATCACAAAACCGCCGGCGACTGAGTCGAAACCACTGATGATCGTGGTGCCATTCAAATTGTCCTCACTGCCCACTACGCCGTTTCGAGAGAAATCGAAAACAGGGAAGGCCGTGCCCCCGCCGGTATTTGGGTCCAATGCCAGCCGCTTGCCCTGGACGCCTGCCTCGCATACTCCCGTGATAGGCGTTCGGGTTGCCACTGCCAAAACACTGCCCTGAATATCCAGTGCGTCGACCACCCGCTCTCCGGTCAACGGTGTGCCCGTGGTGAGGTCAAGGTACCAACCGTACTTGGATGTCCAGTCGACCGGGTTTCGTGTCACTGTCCTGAGACCGGTGCTCGTGCCAATGCTGCCACCTACGGTTGAGAGGGTTTGAGATTGCAGGTTGGTTCTGCTCAATGATGTCGACGTTGTCGTGCCTGCGGGTGTGGTCGCCGTTTGCGCGGCGGTAAGGGGGTCCCAGATGCCATACAAGGACTGCAAATCCGTGCTGGACTTGTCTGCAGACGCGAAATAGCGGCCCGTACCAAAGATCACCAGTGTGCCAGTGCCAGTTGGGTGGGGTATGACCAACGGCGAAATCGTGATGGACTGGGCGGCCGCACCACTGGTAGGTGCGGTGGCCGTGAACAGCGGTTTACCGCCAAATGAAACCTTATAATTGCTCGCCGTGGCCGTGGCCGTCAGCGATCCTGGACCTATGAGGTCGAAGCGCCAGAGGTTGCCCAGCAAGTCGCCCGCGTAGACGTAATCAGCTATCCCGTCGGCGTTTGAGTCCAGAATCACTGGTGTGGAAAGGCCGTTGTCGACCTTGGGGTTGCTATCGGGCGTTTTGAGTTTGGCAATGGTGGCGCCCGTTTCGGCGTTGATGACGAACAGGGTTGCATTACCATTGTTGCCGTTATAGCCGCTCCCCACTATCACGCCCCATTCACCGGAATGGAGCTTGGAGATGTAAGGAGTGGAAAAGGTATAGCCTAAGTCGGTATCGGTTTGCGACGTGAATTCCCACAGCAGTTTTATGCTGTTCGGGTTGGTCACGTCCAAGGCAAAAAGTTCTTTACCTCCCGCCCCCAACGTACCGATCAAGACGGTATGCCATAAGTTATCGCTGCTGAAATACACATCCGACACCGCCGCTGTGCCGTCCACGTAGAAACGATGCAGGCTCGAGTCAGTGTTGTAGGTTTTACTGGACAACGTGGCGAGAGATGGGATGACCGCCGTGGGCACGAAAGCGAACTTCTCCACACCTGTGCCTGCATCGAACGCATGAAACATCCCGTCGTTCGCGCCAACATACACAAGTGGAGTACGTGCGGCAGCGGATGTTTTGAACTCTGCATACTTGTTCGCACCGCTCAACGAGTCTGCTACTGACGTAATAAAGGTGGCTGAGTCAACGAGTACAGGTTGAGCGTCGACGATGTCTCCAAGTGGGGAAAGGCGTCTGCGGAAGGTGGTGCCCTCCAGCGAGCGCACTCCTCGAATGAAGGCCACTTGATCAGCGGTGAGTGTCGTCTGCAGATTGACGCCCCCGTAGGTCTTGTTGCTCAGATTGGCGTAGGTGAAATCCTGCAGCCCATTGCCCGCTGCGTTTGCCATCTGGATGTTTCGCCGGCCCGGCTCCGGAATGTTCGTGGATGCCGTCCAGTTGACCGTGGTGGATTTGCTTGTCCCTGTCGTGTCATAACTTTCAGTGGCTTTGGTGAGGTCGCCGCTCCATTGCGTGACGTTGAAGCTGCTGGTGTAGGTGGTCGTCGACTGGGAGGTGTTGGGCGTCGGGGACGCGGATGGGGCGGCAACCGATGTGTTTTTCTGCAGAATCTGGCTAAAAGCAGCCTGCAGTTGCGCCTTCAGCGTAGAGGCACTGCTGACGAGAAAATAATTGTCAGGCGTGCCCGAAACATTGGAATCCCATTGCCCGCTGACAGGGAGGCTATTGGACGTGTTGCTCGAGTTGCCGAAACCGCCCCATTTGGCGGCGTACCACAGTGGGTCCTGAAGGTTGGTCACCGAGCGCGCGGAGGAGGGCGTGAAATTACGTGTCTTGAACGTCGAGCCGTTGACCACCGTGCTGCCTGAGCGCATGCCCGGAAGCAACGTGCTGCTTCCTGTACACCCGTCCTTACAGGAGTTAGGAAGTTGGTTGCCGGGTGTGTCAAGGGCGTAGTGCTGGTTGCCGTTACCACCTCCGGTCACCTCTAGATAGATGCCGTCCGCAGTGGTACCGGATATGGTGTAACCCATGTGCGATTCATAACCCGCCTGTGCGTAGGTCGTTTCAAGACGCACGTCCAGGGTGTCGACCCCGTCCTTCCTCACCACCGACACGGTATAGAGCACGATGGCGTCCATGTCGTAATCGCCGCCCTGTCCACTGTCGTCGAACACGACACGGAATACGGCCTGAGGTCGCCCATTGTTAACGTTGGGGTTGGCAGGCTGACCGGGTAGGTTGTACAGCGAATCGATGTAAAAGCCCGTGATCTGTTCGGTCACGCCGTTGGTATTGACCACTTTGCCGTAGGGCAAAAGCGTGATGGTGCCGCTCCCGACAGGCATCTGAATGCGAGGAAGCGTCGAGGACAGCGCAATGGAGAAGGTCTGAACTCTCTGGCTGCCGAGCGATGTAATGGGATAAGTGTTCCCGAAATAGGCAACGGAGGCCGCGTTAAAGGTGCCTTGCTTCGCCGGCTCCTCCGGTAGGCCCCGAATGTTGCCGAAGCTGGAGGCGCTCTTCGCAGTGGGAGCCAGATCATCGTAGCTGGGAGTGACCCCGCCGTTCCAACTGGCAGGCGTTTGCCCGATGTTGATGTTTTTACTTCCCGAGCCAACGTCGTTGGTCCATATTTTTTGCCCAATCGTCCCCGCGTTGAAGTCTTTCAGTGCCGGGGTCGCGGTGGGGGTGCTGATCGTGGGATAGGCACTGCCTGGGAGGTCTGAGTCATAAGTTGGGTTGATATCACTGAATAGCGTCTGAAACGGCTTGGAGCAACTGGGATACGTCGGGTTGGTCGCATCAGGGTTTGGGGACGAAGAATAAGGGTTGGTCCAAGTCGTGAGTCCTGAAAGCCCCAATGCCGTATCGCTGGTTCCGGAGAGGTAGGCAGTGGTGGGCGCCACGTTACTGCCATCGCTGTTCGCTCCACTGAAATAGCGCAGGGTCTCGAACATCATTTCAGCCAGTGGGTTGCCCCAATCCGCACACGTCCCGTTCGTGATCGAGTTACCTTGCGTAGAGCAAGCGCCGCGGGAAATTTTCAGACTATCGAGACTGCCGATGATACCGCCCTTGGTGTAGCCGGAGCCGGTCGCGTTCTTCGTGCCGAATATGCCAGTGGACGTATCCACTTCGTTGGTAAAGCTGCTGATCGCTTTGCGAATGGCTCCGCCCTGAAGGTTGTTTGCGTAGGTGCCAGTCATCAGGCCGAAGTACATCTGGTTGCCTTCGCCATAGTCGTGAAGGATGCCAGTGGGCTTGTAGTTGCCATTGGGATAGAGCTTGCAGTTGCTCTCCAGCGGGATGTTGGCATCTTTTTTACAGACTTCGACCCGGACGTTGAAATCCTGGATTTGAGAGGTCAGGTCGACCTCCTTGAAGCTGGTGTCGTTGGCTTTCGCTCCGCCCTGAGTTACCTCCCGGGAAACCCATCCGTAGATGCGCACGTTGGCAATGCTGGGCACTACACGCAGGAGGGGAGCACTGGATTGGGTGTTGTTAGCGAAGAGTGCGCGGTTGCCGCTGGCCGGGCTCGAGAACGGGGTGTAGTCCGACAGGCTGTAACCGTCGGCGTCGGTCCCGGGGCCGTTGTACTCCTTGCCCCAAGTGTGAGCGTCTGTGGGGATATAAGCGCGTTCGAGGATGGTCTGTGTTGCGGTATCGGTGCTCCGATAACCGCCGTAAAGCACCTTGCGCAATGCATCCGCTCGCGACGTCGTGAGGTAATTGAGGTAGTTACCGCTCCATCGACCGGCTTGCGACGTACATTTCTTGGTGTTGCCAACGGTATCCGCCAGCACAGTGTCGGCTGCTGCAAAATAAGAACCGGTATAGCTGTAGCACACGTTGGAATCGAAATATCCCAAATAGGTCAGCGACGGTTTGTAGCGGATCTCGATCGACCCGTCTCCATCCAGATCGGAAGCATCGTTGTAGGCGGGGAAAAACAGCTTATGGTCACGCCCCACGATGAGCATGTTCAGCGGCGGCACCGAGTTGTTGACGAACAACGGGGCCTGAGTGGGGACTTGGCTTACGGCAGCCTGCGCCAACGGTGTCGACGCGCATAAGGCGAGCGATACGGTTGCAATCCGTCTTACGATGACGAGCGCTCGAAAAGCGTTCCTGCACTGGCAAATATTCATTAGTAATACCGGGCAATGACGGTGCGCAGAATGATGCGAGGAGTGGTGGTATCGCTTGTGCAGAGCACGGTCGATGCACACGCGTTGACTTCATAGTGGTGGGGGCCGCACCCTGTCGCAGCACAGTTACCTTGGCTGGAGCCCACGAGGTTGCCCAGGTCAACCACGTACCACTGAACCTTGACGTTGTAATTGGTCGTCAGGTTGGCGACATTGTTGCCGTCGGCCGTCGTAAACCGTTGCGGTGTGTCTCGGGTGGCAGTGGTCGCCAGGTCGGATAACCCCCAGCGCAGGCATGACGTTGCGATGCAGGTGCTGTCGAGTGAAGCGGCTTTGGTGGTACTGATGCTGTTCTCCGCAATTCGCAAACCTCCCTCGGCCGCGTTGAACAACGTCTTTTGCGATTTAAGGTTGCCGGTAATGCGCGACTCCAGCGAAACGCCGCGCATGCTCGACAGCGCAAGCAGCGTTATGACGAGCAACATCATGATCGCCACAAGCAGTGTGGCGCCTTTTTGGGGCCGATGTTGAGCGGAGAAGGAACGTGGCATGAGGACGCTCATTGCATCTGGTTCCTGATCATCGTGGTCCCCTGCACCAACTGATAAATCTGATTACTGTCATCGGGGCCGGTGCCAAACCGTCTTTTCCATTCCGCCAGCGCTGCCGACGTGCTGTCTGTATCCCTGATCGACGCCGTTCCAGGGCTTTTCATGAGGATGGTGTAGCGCACCGACCCGACGGTGCCCGTCGGGCTGGTGCTGAAGTTGGTCACGGACTTGGAGTCGGCCGGCCCTGAGCCGTAGTCGAAGGTGAGCGCGGCCACTCCAGTCACCAATTGCTGTGATGTCGATCCGGTGCTGCAAGTGATCGAGCTGGAGTTGGCGTCAAACCAGATTTTCTCTACGACGATGGGGTTGGTCTGACGGTAGGGCGTGACGATGGAGTCTTGGTCGGCGCTGGCCAATGACCCGCCCAGACAGTTCGCGTCCGCTTTGTTGGCGGCCTGATACCGGATACAGACCGACGTGCTTGATGCTGCAATGACGGAAGTCCCTTCCGAAAACGTACATCCCTGACCCGTGCCTGCTGGAAATGCCTTGATCGGATTGCTGCGATAACCCGCTTTCGACAGTTCCTGATTGAGGATTGCCAGCGCGAAGCGACCATTCTCCTGATTGCCGACTTGGCCCTGCTGGAACAAGTAACTTTTCTGGTTGTTGATGAAGATTTGCGTCACCCCCAGAATCAGAAACAAGCCGATCAGCATCGCCACCATCAGCTCGATCAGCGACAACCCGCGCTGGTGTTTCGATGAATGAATGCTGCGCAAAGGACTGTTCATGGCAGGCGCGTCCGGATGCGATAGGTACACGTTGTGCCCGTCCCTGTAACGTTAGCGTCCATGCAATCGGCCGCTGTTTTCACTGTCCAGGCAATCTGGATTTCAATTTCCGAATTCGTTGCACTGCTCGTGCCGCAGGCTGATGTGGTCACGTCGCCCGGCGTAACACTGCGGCAAATGTAAAAGGAGCTGCTGAGCAAGCTCTTGGCCCCCGGCAGAGCCCGAGCCGCTTGATCGGCCCAGCAACCGATCTGGCCGGAAAGCGTTGCCGGTGAGGGGCTGCAGTTGTCGGGCGGGTTTGGAAAGCTTGCCCCGGGCGCAACAACGCACCCGTTCGCCGTGGTACAACTGCCTGCGGTACGAATGATGTCAATCAGGTCGTCCGCGAGCATGATGGCAGTGTTTCGTTGCGTGGAATCTTGTGTGTACGGAATGGCCTTGCTCTGTAACGCGACCATGCCTAACACGCCAATTGCGATGATGATCAGGCTGACCAGCACTTCGATCATGCTGAAGCCTCGGGTGGTGCTCGGTGCGGATACGTTCATCAGCATCCACTCGGTTTTGTGGCGTTAGGTGCAGAGACCCGCCCACTGGTCAGCAGTGTGACGTACTGCGAGGCAACGTTCGTGTCCGTCGGATAGAGCACCTGAAAGCAGGCAGCTGTTGACGCCGTACCGGTCGGTGAGAAGTTGATGCTGTTCACGGAGGAGTTGATGCTGACACCCGTCTGGAGTCCGTTAGCACCAATCTGTCTTAGCTGGGCTCCCTTTCCATCTGCACCCAGTGCCACGACGATATTGGTCGTGTTCATCGGTGCGCTGATATTCACGGTCGTCCCCCGCGTCACCGCCTCCGCTCGCGCATACTGCATCAGGTCATAAAACTCATCAGCCGCTGCCCGAACGTTCATCCGGTGGATCAAGCCGGTAAAGTTCGGTACCGCCATCGCCGCAAAAATGCCCACGATCACGACCACCACGATCAATTCGATCAGGGTGAATCCGTGGCTGTTGCCCCTCATAGGACTTTGCCAGCTGCGACGCGAAACCGGACGCGTAAGGCCAGAGCTGAAATCCATCAAGGAAATTCCATTTTTCGTTAGAAATATGGTGATACTACTCAGGTTCAAAGTCGCGCTGTAGTAGATGTCCGGAGATATTCGCCGGATCAGCGGCATCGGCGTGGTTTTCAGCTTCCTGAGTCGGGTGTTTGCGACGCCTTCGCGCACCTCCGGCGTGTGGTTTTTTCATCAAATGATCGGGTTTTGCATGTCCAGGCAACAGGTGGTGATCATCGGTGGTGGCGTCATTGGTCTATTGACGGCCTTCAATCTCGCGCCGAAGGTGCAGAGGGTCGTTCTGATCGACCGGTCGGGCGTTGGACAAGAGTCGTCATGGGCAGGGGGAGGGATTGTCTCGCCGTTATACCCATGGCGCTACAGCCCGGCAGTGACAGCGCTGGCGCATTGGTCTCAGGATTTTTATCCACAGCTGGCCGAGCGCTTGTTCGCCGAAACCGGCATCGACCCCGAGGTTCACAAAACCGGACTGTACTGGCTGGACCTCGACGACGAACGCCAAGCGCTCGAGTGGGCAACGCGCTTCCAACGGCCGTTGTCTTCGGTGGACATCTCCGCTGTGTACGACGCAGTCCCGGTCATGGGGGCGGGATACAAGCGCGCGATTCACATGGCTGACGTCGCTAACGTGCGCAATCCGCGGTTGGTCAAATCACTCAAGGCGGCCTTGCTGGCGATGCCCAACGTGACGCTGCACGAACACTGTGAGGTCAACGATTTTGTGCGCAGGGGAAACGCCATTATCGGGGTACGGACCTCGGCGGGTGAGCTGCTCGGGGACAGCGTCGTGCTGGCCGCCGGTGCGTGGAGCGGTGATCTGCTTGGGAAGCTCGAAATGGAATTACCCGTGGAGCCAGTAAAAGGGCAGATGATCCTTTACAAATGCTCGTCGGATTTCTTACCGAGCATGATTCTCGCCAAGGGCCGTTACGCCATCCCACGGCGCGACGGCCATATCCTGATCGGCAGCACGCTCGAGCACCAAGGCTACGACAAGACGCCAACCGACAGCGCGCTGGAGAGCCTGAAAGCGTCGGCGATCGAACTGATCCCGGCGTTGGCGGACGCCGAAGTCGTGGCGCACTGGGCGGGGCTGCGCCCTGGCTCCCCGGAGGGCATTCCCTACATCGGCCCAGTGCCGGGGCACGATGGGCTGTGGCTGAACTGCGGGCATTTTCGCAATGGCCTGGTGCTGGCGCCGGCGTCGTGCCAGTTGCTGACGGATTTGCTTGTGGGGGATTCGCCGATCATCGATCCAGCGCCATACGCCCCGCGGGGACGATTGACGAAGTAGATGGGGGGCTGCTTAAGGGGCTGAGCGGGCGTCACCTGCCCGCTATTCCAGGCCCAACTTTTTCAATCGATACCGCATCGACCTGAACGTCAGGTTCAACCGCTGCGCCGCTGCGGTTCGGTTCCACCGGGTTTCTTCGAGGGCCTGAAGGATCAGTTTGCGCTCGATGTTCTCGAGATAGTCCTCCAGGTTGTTGATGTCCGCGAGACGCGGGCCGCCCGACTCGTTGGCCGCAACGGGGTCGACCAAGCGCAGATCGTCCCCATGGATCTGGTCGTTTTCGCACAGGGTGTAGGCCCGCTCGAGCATGTTCTCCAGTTCCCGAACGTTGCCGGGGAAGCGATAGCCCTTCAGGGCGGCCAGCGCGGGAGGGGTAAGACGGGCTGGGGGCTGGCCACTGCCTTCTGCCAGACGACGAAGGACGCTGTTGGCGATTTCCTCGATGTCTTCGCCGCGCTCGCGTAAAGGCGGGACGCGCAGTTCGATCACGTTGAGGCGGTAGTAGAGATCCTGCCGGAAGCGTTCGGCGGCGACTTCCACACTCAGGTCTTTGTGGGTCGCGCAGAGCACGCGAACGTCCACCACCTGTTCCTGCTGACCACCGACAGCGCGCACGGATTTTTCCTGTATCGCCCGAAGCAGTTTCACTTGCATCGCCAGTGGCAGATCCGCCACCTCGTCCAGAAACAACGTGCCCCCATTCGCCGCATGAAACAGGCCAGGCTTGTCCTCATGGGCTCCGGTGAAGCTGCCTTTGCGGTGGCCGAAGAATTCGCTTTCCATCAATTCATTTGGAATGGCGCCACAGTTCACCGGAATAAACGGCTTGTCGGCGCGTGGCCCTTGCTCGTGAATGAGCCGAGCGACCAGTTCCTTACCGCTCCCAGACTCACCGCTGATGTAGATGGGGGCTTGGCTGCGGGCGAGCTTGCCGATCTGCTTGCGCAGCGCCTGCATGGGGGGCGACTTTCCGAGCAGGCGGTGGTCGATGCTGTTGTCATTGGAGGACGACTGGTGCAGGCGCAGGGCGCTGCCGACCAATTCTCGCAGGCGGCCCAAGTCCACAGGTTTGGTCAGAAAGTCGAAGGCACCGGCCTTCAGCGCATGGATGGCCGTGTCCAGGTTGCCGTGGGCGGTGATCATCGCGACGGGCACCTGGGTGTGGCGCTTCTGAATATGCTGCACCAGCTCCAGGCCATTGCCGTCGGGCAGGCGCATGTCTGTAAGGCACAGGTCAAAAGGCTCGCGCGCCAGCCACTCTTCGGCTTCCTTCACGTTGCGGGCGCTGCGCGTGTCCAGCCGCATGCGCCCTAGCGTGATTTCCAGCAACTCGCGAATATCGGGCTCGTCGTCGACGATCAGGATTTTTTGCCGTTGGCTCATCTTCAACTCAACTTGAACGGATGGGCGAAAGTGATCCGCATGCAACAGCCACCACCTTCACGCGGAGAATGGTCCAGGTTCGCCTGATTGCTTTCGCACAACTCACGCGAGAGGTACAAGCCCAGTCCCGTTCCTTTGCTTTCAGTGGTGAAAAAGGGCTCGAAGATTTTGGTCAGGTGCTCGGCAGGTACGCCCGGGCCGTCATCCAGCACTTCGAGGCTGGGCAAATCACTCTGAGCGTCATGGAACAGCCGAAGCCAGACTTGAGCCCGCTCGTGCAATTGACCGCTGTAGCGTAGTCCGTTCTGAACCAGATTGGTCAGCACTTGCTGCAGTTGTTCGGCATCCATGCGCGTGGTCAATGTGCCAAAGCCCATTTCCAGATGCACGGACTGGTCGACGGGAAGATTACTGCGCAGGTCGCGGACGAACTGTTCGAGCCACTGGCGCAGGTCGAGCAGATGGGGTTCGGTCTGACGTCGGCGGGACAACTGCAAGACGTTCTCGATCACCAGATTCATCCGTCGTGATTGATCTTGAATGATCTGACTCAGACGCCGGTCTGCGCCGGTCAGTTCCTCGGATTCGTGCAACAACTGGGCGGCATGACTGATGGCGCCCAGGGGGTTGCGGATCTCATGCGCGATGCCGGCGGTCAACCTCCCCAGAGCGGCCAGTTTGAGTTGCTGGGCCTGCTGCGATATCTGCGACAGATCGTCGAGGAACACGAGGGTATGACGCTGATTGCCCCGGGTCAGTGCGATGAAGCCTGGGCGTAATACGGGGCCTATGGCTGATGTGGTAATGCTGCGCGGCGCCATCGAGGAGTTGATTTGCCACTGCCGCAGGCGCTCGATCAGTTGCGGTGAATAGGGATCGATAACCTCACCGAGCAGGCGCTCATGACCTAGCAGGGTCAGCGCGCTGTGATTGGCCAGCAACACGCGATGGTGGGCGTCCAGTACCAGAATCCCGGTGCGCATGCGCTCTAGGATCAACGCGTTGAGCTCTTCAAGGTTGTCGACATCGGCTGCGCGCTGTTCCGCGATGTCCTCACTGGCTTGCAACCGCCGGGCAAGGGTCTGCACCAGCAGCGCTGCCGCGAAGCACAGCGCGCCGAGCAAACCGGCCTGGACGAAGTGGTTGACTGCAACGGGTTTGTTGTAACTGATGTAGAACGTCAGGTAGATGATGCCAATGGCCGAGATGGCGGCGATCAGCAAGCCCGTCTTGCGACGCAGCAGTACATTGCTGATCGCTACGGACGCCACGATGAGGTTGCCCAACCCGCTGGGTGCACCCCCGCCCGCGTAAAACAATGCACACAGCATCACTGCGTCGGACAGGGCCAGTGTGAACAACTGGCCCTGTCGGCGAGGGCGCTCGAGCAGCACGACCACCAGAATATTTAATACCAAATACAGCCAGCACCCGGTCCTGAACAGTTCAATGTCGGCCAGTTCCAGCAGTTCGGCGTCCAGGCTGGTGGAAATCAACAGCACCAGCAGGATCCCGATGCTTAGACGGTACAGGTGATACAACCGCAGGATGCGCTGGGCCTGAGGCGTCGCCAGCGAGAGGGTCTCAGCGGTCACGTGCAGCCGGGCCCTGGAGACGATGCGCTTCAGTGCAGTACCACTGCTGTCCCGCGCTCAAGGCGCGATCTCGGGGCACATGCACGCCACAGTGGGCACAGCGGACCATGGGAGCTGCGTCGGTGTCAGGCGCGGCGGCCTTGGCGGATGGGGCAGGGCGTTTGGTTACGCGTTTGAAGAACCAGACCACCGCCACGATGAGGGCGATCCACATAATCAAGCGAATCATGGATGTCAGCTTAGTGAGTGAAGATGCCGCAGTGTAGCCAACGGGCCGTCGGGCGCACAGTCGTGAGAACGGTTATAAACCGTATGAAATGAAAAAGAGGCCCCGTAGGACCTCTCTTCGTTTACACCGCGATATTTGAAATCAGTCAAACAAACCAAACGTCATGTAACTGAAGATCGAACGGCTTTTCGGCGTGCCGTCGTCGTCGGTGTTCTTCTCTTCTTCTTTTTGGTTTTCCGGCAGCAGATCAGCAGGGATGGCTTCCTTGGCGTCCTGGTACTGCTTGATCACGTCCTGGTTGGCGCGGGTTTCTCCTGGCGGCAACGGTGGGCGGCTTTCGATCAGGCCCAGTGTCGCTTTCGACAGCCACGAGCGGTTGTCCGGGTCAGGTGTGCGGGCAGTGAACTTGCCGTCGGCCAGTTGCGGGTGATCCGGGTAGTTGGCTTTGAGCACTTCAAGGCTGGTGTCCGCGAGATCGTCCAGGTGCAGACGCTGATAGCCTTCGACCATCACGGCCAGTCCGTCGCCGACCGATGGAGTTTCCTGGAAGTTTTCCACCACGTAGCGGCCACGGTTGACGGCAGCGACATAGGCCTGACGGGTCAGGTAATAGTCAGCCACGTGAATTTCATAGGCAGCGAGCAGGTTGCGCAGGTAGATCATCCGCTGCTTGGCATCCGGCGCGTAGCGGCTGTTCGGGAAGCGGCTGGTCAGTTGTGCGAATTCGTTGTAGGAGTCACGAGCGGCGCCCGGGTCGCGCTTGGTCTGATCCAGCGGCAGGAAGCGCGCGATGATGCCTACGTCCTGATCGAACGACGTCAAGCCTTTGAGGTAGTAGGCGTAGTCGACGTTAGGGTGCTGAGGGTGCAGACGAATGAAGCGCTCGGCAGCGGACTTGGCCGCTTCAGGCTCGCCATTCTTGTAGTTGGCATAGATCAGTTCCAGCTGCGCCTGATCGGCGTAGCGACCGAACGGGTAGCGGGACTCCAGCGCCTTCAGTTTTTCGGTTGCGCTGTTGTAGCTGTTGTTGTCCAGATCGGCCTGCGCCTGCTGGTACAGCTCGACTTCACTGAGGTTTTCGTCGATGACTTCTTTCTTCGAAGAACAGGCAGCGGTAAGTCCGAGGATGGCTATCAGCAGCAGGTGTTTCACTTGCATGGCGGCTTGCGTCCCTATAACGGCCTGCTGTCTTGCGCAGGACCGTCCTGTTATGATGGGCGCCCCGTGGAACCCCCGGGACAAAAGACGCCGTATTTAAC
Organism: Pseudomonas sp. GD03842; assembly: GCF_029841165.1. Taxonomy (NCBI): domain Bacteria; kingdom Pseudomonadati; phylum Pseudomonadota; class Gammaproteobacteria; order Pseudomonadales; family Pseudomonadaceae; genus Pseudomonas; species Pseudomonas sp. GD03842. Next base: position 54,181 of record NZ_JAOCEA010000011.1, read on the forward strand.
CACAAGCGCACAGCCGAAACCAAAGGCCCGTGCCACCTCCTAGTTTGAGCATGTCTGAGATCATTGAACTTCGCGCAGAGGTGCCGTCCGAATTGGGCGGTCAACGCCTCGACCAGGTCGCCGCCCAACTCTTCGCCGAGCACTCCCGCTCGCGCCTCTCCGCCTGGATCAAGGACGGCCGCCTGACGGTGGACGGCGGCGTGCTGCGTCCGCGTGACATCGTGCACGGCGGGGCCGAACTGGTCCTCAAGGCGGAACAGGAGGCGCAAGGTGAATGGGTCGCCCAGGATATCGAGCTGGATATCGTCTATGAAGACGACCAGATCCTGGTGATCAACAAGCCGGCGGGGCTGGTGGTGCACCCCGCCGCAGGGCATGCGGATGGCACGCTGCTCAATGCCCTGCTGCACCACGTGCCCGATATCGTGAACGTGCCGCGTGCCGGCATCGTCCATCGGCTGGACAAGGACACCACCGGGTTGATGGTGGTGGCCAAAACCATTCAGGCGCAGACTCAGCTCGTTGCCCAGCTGCAGAAACGCACGGTCAGCCGCATCTATGAATGCATCGTGATCGGCGTGGTGACGGCAGGCGGCAAGATCAACGCCCCCATCGGTCGTCATGGCCAGCAGCGTCAGCGCATGGCAGTGATGGAGGGTGGCAAGCCTGCCGTCAGTCATTACCGTGTGCTCGAGCGCTTCCGCTCTCATACCCATGTGCGGGTCAAGCTGGAAACCGGCCGTACCCACCAGATTCGCGTGCACATGGCGCACATCAATTTTCCGCTGGTGGGCGACCCGGCCTACGGTGGGCGCTTCCGCATTCCGCCAGCGGCGAGTCCGACCATGGTTGAATCGCTGAAACACTTCCCGCGTCAGGCCTTGCATGCGCGCTTCCTTGAGCTGGACCATCCGACCACTGGCCAACGCATGAGCTGGGAATCGCCGTTGCCCGATGATTTTGTGTGGCTGTTGTCGCTGCTCAAGCAGGACCGCGAGGCCTTCGTCGGATGAGCGAGCGGGTGGCGGATTGGCTGATCCCCGACTGGCCAGCACCGGTCGGCGTCAAGGCGTGCGTCACCACCCGGGCGGGGGGCGTCAGCGCTGCCCCGTTCGAAAGTTTCAACCTCGGCGACCATGTCGATGACGACCCGCGGGCGGTTGCGCAAAATCGTTCGAAGCTGACGACGGCCCTGAACGTTCGGCCCGCTTGGCTCAAGCAGGTGCACGGTGTAGAGGTCGTGGAGGCCTCGCCCGCGCAGGTCATGCAGGCCGATGCCAGTTGGAGCAAGACGCCGGGCGTCGCCTGCACCATCATGACCGCCGACTGCCTCCCTGCGTTGTTCTGCAACCGTCAAGGCACCCAGGTGGCTGCGGCCCATGCGGGTTGGCGGGGCCTGGCGGCAGGCGTGCTTGAAGCGGCAGCCGACAGTTTTGCCGATGCACCCTCAGAACTGCTTGTCTGGCTGGGGCCGGCCATCGGGCCGCAAGCGTTCGAAGTGGGGCCTGAGGTGCGCGACGCGTTCCTCCGCACGCACCCTGAAACTGCCGATGCCTTTGTGCCCAGCGCCAATGACGGCAAGTTCATGGCTGACATCTACCGCTTGGCGCGCTTGCGCTTGGCTGCCCATGGCGTCACCGAGGTGTACGGCGGCGGCTGGTCGACCTACAACGATGAGCGTTTCTTCTCCTATCGCCGTGGAGCACGCACCGGGCGGTTTGCCTCGTTGGTCTGGATCGAGCCTGTTTGACGCATCCGATTTGCTGGTTGTAAGAGCGCGCTTGCCCGCGATAGCGTTGTGTCAGCAACGCATTCATGGCTGACACAACGCTATCCCGGGCAAGCGCGCTCCTACGATCAGATATCTCTGACCACCAAATTCTTCCCGGCCAGCTAATGTTGATCTGTGTCAAGCACCTGTCGCTTGAATCCTGTGGAATCGGCCGCATCTAAGGGCTATCTGGCAGGTTTCTTCATTAAGGTGTGTTCATTGCTCCGGCCTGCCCATTAGGAAGGTGACCAATGCGTATTGACCGTTTGACCAGTAAGTTACAGCTAGCCTTATCGGATTCCCAATCCCTGGCGGTGGGCATGGACCATCCCGCCATCGAGCCCGCGCATCTTATGCAAGCCCTGTTGGAGCAACAGGGGGGCTCGATCAAACCCCTGCTGATGCAGGTCGGCTTCGACATCAACAGCCTGCGCAAGGCGTTGAGTAAAGAGCTGGATCAACTGCCCAAGATTCAAAACCCCAATGGCGACGTGAACATGTCGCAGGACCTCGCGCGTCTGCTCAATCAGGCTGATCGCCTGGCTCAGCAGAAAGGCGATCAGTTCATCTCCAGTGAGCTGGTGCTGCTTGCCGCGATGGACGAAAACAGCAAGCTCGGCAAATTGTTGCTCGGGCAGGGTGTCAGCAAAAAAGCCCTGGAAAACGCCATCAGCAACCTGCGTGGCGGCGATGCGGTCAACGACCCGAACGCTGAAGAATCTCGCCAGGCGCTGGACAAATACACCGTTGACCTGACCAAGCGTGCCGAAGAGGGCAAGCTTGATCCGGTGATTGGCCGCGACGACGAAATCCGCCGGACCATTCAGGTGCTTCAGCGTCGCACCAAGAACAACCCGGTCCTGATCGGCGAACCAGGCGTGGGTAAAACGGCGATTGCCGAAGGCCTCGCGCAGCGGATCATCAACGGTGAGGTCCCGGACGGCCTGCGGGGCAAGCGCTTATTGTCCCTCGACATGGGGGCGCTGATCGCTGGTGCGAAATTTCGCGGTGAGTTCGAAGAACGCCTGAAAGCAGTGCTCAATGAGCTTTCCAAGCAGGAAGGCCAGGTCATCCTGTTTATCGACGAGCTGCACACCATGGTCGGTGCCGGCAAGGCCGAGGGCTCGATGGACGCGGGTAATATGCTCAAGCCGGCATTGGCCCGAGGCGAACTGCATTGTGTCGGTGCCACGACGCTCAACGAGTACCGCCAGTACATCGAGAAAGACGCCGCACTGGAACGCCGCTTCCAGAAAGTGTTGGTGGACGAGCCGAGCGAAGAGGACACCATCGCGATCCTCCGTGGCCTGAAGGAGCGTTATGAGGTCCATCACAAGGTGGCGATCACGGATGGCGCGATCATCGCGGCCGCCAAACTGAGCCATCGCTACATCACCGACCGCCAGCTGCCGGACAAGGCCATCGACCTTATCGACGAAGCGGCCAGCCGCATTCGCATGGAAATCGATTCCAAGCCCGAAGTGCTCGATCGCCTGGAGCGCCGTCTGATTCAGCTCAAGGTCGAATCCCAGGCCCTCAAGAAGGAAGATGACGAAGCCGCGCTCAAGCGCCTGGAGAAACTTCAGGAGGAAATTGCTCGCCTGGAGCGTGAATATGCCGATCTCGAAGAAGTCTGGACCTCGGAGAAAGCGGAAGTTACCGGGTCTGCGCAGATTCAGCAGAAAATCGAGCAGTCTCGTCAGGAACTGGAAGCGGCGCGCCGTCGTGGCGATCTCAACCGCATGGCTGAGTTGCAATACGGCGTGATTCCCGATCTGGAGCGCAGCCTGCAAATGGTCGACCAGCACGGTAAGCCGGAGAATCAGCTACTGCGCAGCAAGGTCACCGAGGAAGAAATTGCCGAAGTCGTCTCGAAATGGACGGGGATCCCCGTGTCGAAGATGCTCGAAGGCGAGCGGGACAAGCTGTTGAAAATGGAGAGCCTGCTGCACGAACGCGTGATCGGCCAGAACGAGGCGGTGGTGGCCGTCTCCAACGCCGTTCGTCGTTCGCGTGCCGGTTTGTCCGACCCGAATCGCCCGAGCGGTTCGTTCATGTTTCTCGGCCCCACCGGCGTGGGCAAGACCGAACTCTGCAAGGCGTTGGCCGAATTCCTGTTCGATACCGAAGAAGCCATGGTCCGCATCGACATGTCGGAGTTCATGGAGAAGCACTCGGTGGCTCGTCTGATCGGTGCCCCGCCGGGGTATGTCGGCTATGAGGAAGGTGGCTACCTGACCGAGGCCGTGCGCCGCAAGCCCTATTCGGTGGTGCTGCTGGACGAAGTCGAAAAGGCGCATCCGGATGTGTTCAACATTCTGCTGCAGGTGCTGGAGGATGGGCGTCTCACCGATAGCCATGGTCGCACCGTCGACTTCCGCAATACGGTGATCGTCATGACGTCCAACCTGGGTTCGTCTCGGATTCAGGAGCTGGTAGGGGACCGCGAAGCACAGCGCGCGGCCGTGATGGACGCTCTGGGCTCGCATTTCCGTCCGGAGTTCATCAACCGGGTCGACGAAGTGGTGATCTTCGAGCCATTGGGTCATGACCAGATTGCCGGTATCACTGAAATCCAGATGGGGCGTCTGCGTCAGCGGCTGGCCGAGCGGGATTTGAGCCTGGAGTTGACGCCAGAAGCGCTGGAGAAGCTGATCGCTGTCGGTTACGACCCGGTGTATGGTGCGCGGCCGTTGAAGCGTGCCATTCAACGCTGGATCGAAAACCCGCTGGCCCAGATGATCCTTTCGGGCAGCTTCATGCCAGGCACCCGGATCAAAGGTGCGGTGGAAAACGACGAGATCGTATTCGTCTGATCACTGCTTCCTATATAGGAAGAACCAAGAGGGGCGCTTCTCAGGAAGCGCCCTTTTTTGTGCACGTGCGCTCCCTGAGGAGGGATCATCCGGTTTTGGGTGTTCGGAAGGGCTGGCCGAAAAAAAGTCGCAAATCATTGTCTTAAAAGCAATTTGGAGGGTTGACACCTGTTTCTGGGAATGTAGAATAGCGCGCCTCAGAGACGTGAACGTAGCGATACGGACAAGTCGAAGAGGCTGAAAATGCAGTAGATTCAGGGCAGTAGGTGCAAGATTCGTTTTGCAGAGAAGTACTGAATTTTTCTGTTTTGAAGCGCGTCAAACGCTACAACTGAAATTGAATACGTTCCGTGATAGCTCAGTCGGTAGAGCAAATGACTGTTAATCATTGGGTCCCAGGTTCGAGTCCTGGTCACGGAGCCAATTTCCAGAGGTAGTACCGTCGGGGTGTAGCGCAGTCCGGTAGCGCGCCTGCTTTGGGAGCAGGATGTCAGGAGTTCGAATCCCCTCACCCCGACCATTATTTGGGTCGTTAGCTCAGTTGGTAGAGCAGTTGGCTTTTAACCAATTGGTCGTAGGTTCGAATCCTACACGACCCACCATTTTTGACCTGGCTTCATCGGGTTGAATCTTAGGGAGTGACGCCCGTTGCGTCATCCGTTAGGCTTCACGTGTTTCATCGGGGTGTAGCGCAGTCCGGTAGCGCGCCTGCTTTGGGAGCAGGATGTCAGGAGTTCGAATCCCCTCACCCCGACCATTTTCGCCCCAGCAGTTCCCGGGCAGAAAATCCGGCTCGCGGCTCAATTAGCCGCTGCAGCCATCAAAAAGGCGTCCTTCGGGGCGCCTTTTTTCATTCCGGTGAGCTCAATCGGAAACCTTTTTAATCCATTCCTCGAACCTTGCATCCGCTTGCTTCTAGGCAAGTGCTGTGAACGGCTACCCCTCGTCGTGGGGGCTGCGAGCGTTTACTTTAACGCTCGCTTCTTCGCCTTATGGCGCGGTTGGAGCGCCTTCCCACGATCTCTCGATGATCCTCTTCAAGTCTGCCGGTAGTGGCGCGAAGTCGAGTGAGCGCGCTTGTTCTTCACCGCTTTGCAGCGTCCACTGGAAAAAGTCCTGAACGGTTTTCTGTCGATCTGCATCTTTGGGATGCTTGTACAGCAGAATGAAGGTGGCGGCGGTAATCGGGTAGGCTTTGTCCCCCGGAGCGTCCAGCAACGACAGGTCAAAATCCTTGGTGTCTTTCCAATCCGCTGTGGCAGCGGCCGCCTGGAAGGAATCCGTACTCGGCGTTATGTAGTTTCCCGCAGCGTTACGCAGAATCCCGTAGTTCAGGTTTTGCTGTTTGATGTACGCGTATTCCACATAACCGATCGAGTTCGGCATTTTTTTCACGTAGGACGCCACGCCCTCGCTGCCTTTGCTGCCGATCCCCACAGGCCATTTGAGCGACGTGCCGGAGCCGACCTTGTTCTGCCATTCAGCGCTGACTTTTGATAGATAACTGGCCCAGTTGAAGGTGGTGCCGGAATCGTCCGATCGGTAAACCACGGTGATATTGCTGTCGGGCAGTTTCAGGCCGGGGTTCAGCGCGCTCAGTGCCGGATCATTCCACTTCTTGATGTTGCCTAAATAAATAGCCGCCAGCACCGGACCGCTGAATCTCAGTGTGCCGGGTTTGATCGAAGGGATGTTGATCACCGGCACCACCCCGCCAATGACGGAGGGAAACTGCTGCAAGCCCAAGGTTTGCAAGTCGCTCGATTTCAGAGGCATGTCCGTGGCGCCGAAATCCACAGCGCCGTCCTTGATCTGCGCCAAACCAGCACCGGAGCCGACGCTCTGATAATTCACCTTGATGCCTGTCTTATGGTCGTAATCGGTGGCCCACTTGAAAAGCACCGGATAAATAAAGGTCGAGCCGGCACCGGTCACTTCCTGCGCTGCAACCACGCCGTGAACCGTATAGAGATTGAGTGCGACGCCAAGGCTGGCGGCCAGCACCATTCGGGAAAGCTGAAGCATGGATGACTTCCTGTGATCGAGCGACATCGGGGATGTGATGTCTTTATGGGATCACAATAATCCGCACATTTTTATGACAGGGCGTTGCCAGAACAGGCGCTCGCGCGGAGTTCTCGGCAAGAATGTGGCCAGCAGGGGGGGCGTGGAGCGTTCCCCCTTGCTGGCCCGAGAGGGTGTCAATGCAGCTTCATTCTCGGCTCGGTGCCGCGGCCGATTCGGCTCCCCAGCATGAGCATCAATGTGCGGAACGTGCCATACAACGCCATTTGGTGCATGCGGTACAGCGAGACGTAGAACATGCGCGCCAGCCAGCCTTCCAGCATCACACTGCCGGTCAGGTTGCCCATCAGATTGCCCACGGCGGAAAACTTCGACAGCGAGATCAGCGAGCCGTAATCCTGGTAGCGGTATTCCGGCAGGGATTCGCTGCCTTCGAGGCGCAGCTTGATGGACTTCACCAGCAACGAAGCCTGTTGGTGCGCCGCCTGCGCGCGTGGTGGAACGTTGCGATCCGTGCCTTTTTGCGGGCATGCCGCGCAGTCGCCAAAGGCGAAGATGTTGTCATCCAGAGTCGTTTGCAGGGTCTGGCGGACTTGCAGTTGGTTGATCCGATTGGTTTCCAGGCCTGCCAAGGCCTTGAGGAACGCCGGCGCTCGAATACCGGCAGCCCAGACTTTCAACGTTGCAGGGATCACCTGGCCAGTGTTGGTCACCAGGCTATCGGCCGTGACCTCGCTGACGGCTGCATTGGTCAGCACCGTGACACCCAACTTCTCCAACGTCTTGTGTACCGGCCCGCCGATCCGCTCGGGCAGTGCAGGCAGCACACGGGGCCCGGCTTCGATAACCGTAATACGCAGATTTTCCGGTTTGATGTGGCCCAGCCCATAGGCTGCCAATTCGTGGGCCGCATTGTGCAGTTCGGCCGCCAGTTCGACCCCGGTTGCGCCAGCGCCGACGATCGCGACGTTGATTTCCTCAGTCACGTCCGCCTCGCTGGCGTGGGCGCGCAGGTAACGGTTGAGCAATTGCTGATGAAAGCGTTCGGCTTGCTTGCGCGTGTCGAGAAACAGGCAATGATCGGCCGCACCGCGGGTACCGAAATCGTTGGTGGTACTGCCGACCGCGATCACCAGCGTGTCGTAACTCAGCGTCCGTGCCGGGACCAATTCGGTGCCTTGCTCGTCGTAGGTCGCGGCCAGTTGAATGCGTTTGGTCTCCCGATCCAGCCCGGTCATGCGGCCGAGCTGGAACTGGAAATGATTCCACTTGGCCTGGGCCACGTAGTTCAGCTCGTCCTCATACGAGTTGAGCGAACCGGCCGCCACTTCGTGCAGCAGGGGTTTCCAGATGTGAGTGAGGTTGGCGTCCACCAATGTGACAGTCGCTGCACCTCGCTTGCCAAGGGTTTTACCCAGACGGGTAGCCAGCTCCAGACCACCGGCGCCTCCGCCGACGATCACGATACGATGAGTCATGGGGATATCTCATAAGGCTTAAGGAATTCTCTCGTGGCGAGATCCGAGCGAGCGCCAGGCAGCTCATAGCGTCAGATCCCTCAACAAATGGCTTAACAAGCCCAGGCCGATCACCACGGCCAGTACCAGCACAAGGAGCAGCCACGGCCGAAAGGGGCGGCGCTCAACCTGGTGCTGGGGCGCGCGAAGATACTCTTCGACACGCTTCTGGTCCTCGGGGTTCAGGCGGCTGGTCATATCGCCTCGTCATGAATATTGATCGGGGTCAGCGGACACCGATTCGTAATGCGTTAGCCTCGTTGACGACAGACTCCGGCTTCGGGTTACACCGGACATCGACAGGTTATGCCGCTTTGTAACATTCGCCCCGGGTTTGCGCTATCAAAGGCTGATGCCGACATCGAATACCACACTGCGGCCCAGGTTGGTCCTCAGGAAATCCGGCGCATCGGGGTGCGCGAACAACACGCGAGCGTAGGTGGGCCCGACCAGAGAAAGGGATCGCCAGCCTTGGCGCAAGTATTCGGTGGGCGGCGGAAAGTGACTGTTGAGGTCCAACACTTCGCGCTTGAGGCTGGCGAAGGCAATGATGTCCAGCTCACTGACGTCCAGTCCGCGTTCTTTGTAGTTATGCGCCTTTTTGCGCAGGGTCGGTGCCAGCCGACGCAGTAACTCCGACGCCGGTATGCGTCTGGGTTTGGCCTCGCGCCGCACCAGTTGGCTGAGCGAGAAGGCGCTGCGGCGACGCTCCAACTCTTCGCGCCATTCGTCATTGAGGCGTCGGCCCTCATCGAGCACGAAAAACACTTCGAAACAGGCGTCGCGGAACAGTACGTCCGGCGGTTCCTGCCCGGCGGGCAAAAAATCGTCGGTGCGATGAGGGATGTTCAGGCCCTGGAGCAAACGCTGGCACACCCAGCGTTCTCGCTCCCATTTGCGCGCATTGGAGAGAAACGTATTGGCTTGCTCGGCCTGGATCGTCAGCAGACGGAGGTAATCGGAATCATCCATGAGGGAGAGCTTAGCGCTCTCGTGTGAAGATGAAACGTTCTGCGGTGCGTTAATTTCAGTGACCACCGCTGCCTTGCCAGTGAATCAGAACCCCGCCGACCCCAATGCCAGCTCTTGCACCAGAAAGTCGATGAAGGCACGGGTCTTCAACGGCACTCGACGCGCCGAGGGATACACCGCGTTCACCGAAATCGCGGGCGCCTGCCATTCACACAGTACTGGCACCAGTCGGCCGTCGGCGACGGCACGCTCGATGATGAAGTTGGGCAGCAGTGCAATACCCATCCCGGACACTGCCGCTTGCGCGAGGATGTCGCCGTTGTTGGCGTGCAGCGGCCCGCTGACCGTCACCCTCTGGGTTTCCTTGCCATTGCACAGTTGCAGGCTGATGCCGCTCTGCAAGTAGCCATAGCTGAGGAATTTGTGGTTTGAGAGCTCCTTGGGCGACTGCGGTGCCCCGTGTTTGGCCAAGTACTCCGGCGAAGCCACCATGATGCGTGGCGCGGGTGCCAGCGAGCGGGCAACCATGGAAGAGTCCGGGAGGCTGGCGATGCGGATGGTCACGTCGAAGCCGCCCTTGACCGGATCGACCTGCTGGTCGCTGAGCACGACCTGCAGCTCGACATTGGGGTGCAACTCATTGAAACGGGGCAGCAGCGGGCCCAAGCGGCTCAAGCCAAATGACATCGGCGCATTGACCCTCAGCACGCCCCTGATTTCGCCCATTCCGGTCCGCGCCCGTTGTTCGGCCTCATCCAGCGATGCGATGACGTCTCGACACGCGTCGTAGTATTCGGCCCCTGCCTCGGTCAGATGCAGGCTGCGTGTGGTGCGCTGTAGCAACTGCACGCCGATGGCTTCTTCCAGGGCCTGAATCTGTTTACTGACTTTCGAGCGAGGTACGTCGAGCGCTCGGGCTGCGGCGGCGAAGCCGTTGGCCCCTACAGTGGCCACAAAAGCGCGCATGCAATCGATACGGTCCATCGGTGTCCCTGATATGGAAACAATGAGTTCCGATTCTATGGGATTGTTCCTTTATTGGCGAGTCCGTAAATTTACTCCCAAGCCAGCAAGCAACCAGCTCAACGAACAAGACCCCTGAGCTAGAGCGGCCAACCATTACTGACTCTCATCGAATCGAAAAGGAATACGCCATGTCCATCCGCGAACTGCTGAACCCAACCAACTCCGCTCTGATCCTGATTGATCACCAGCCACAGATGGCCTTCGGCGTGCAGTCGATCGATCGTCAAACGCTGAAGAACAACACCGTGGGACTGGCCAAGGCTGCCAAGATTTTCAACGTCCCCACGATCTACACGTCGGTCGAAACCCAGAGTTTCAGCGGCTACATCTGGCCGGAATTGCTGGCCGTGCATCCTGATCAGCAACCCATCGAGCGGACCTCGATGAACTCCTGGGAAGACAAGAAGCTGGTCGATGCCGTGAAGGCGACCGGCCGCAAGAAGCTGATCATCGCCGCGCTGTGGACCGAGGTCTGCCTGAACTTCCCGACGCTGGATGCACTGGCTGAGGGGTACGAGGTGTATATCGTCACCGATGCGTCGGGCGGCACTACCAAAGAAGCGCACGACATGTCCGTACAGCGCATGATTCAAGCGGGCGCTGTGCCGGTAACCTGGCAACAAGTGCTGCTCGAATTCCAGCGCGACTGGGCTCACAAGGAGACCTACGACGCGGTCATGCAACTGGTGCTGGAGCACAGCGGCGCCTACGGCATGGGTGTCGATTACGCCTACACCATGGTGCACGGCGCCCCACAGCGCAAAGTGAACTGATCACACTGGGAAAACGCAGATCCCCACACCCGACGGCGGACTTAAAACCACGCCCTCGGGTGTTTTGTGCAGGGCGCTGGACGGTCATTCTTAGTGTTGCCGAGGCTCGAGCTCACCGGAAAACAACTCATCTTCGGCATCCGGCGCAACCGGAATGGCATGTTCTTCCGAGGCCCATGCCCCCAAGTCGATCAGTTTGCAGCGGTCAGAACAGAACGGCCGGAATTTGCTCTCAGGCGTCCATTCCACCGGGGCTCCGCAGGTTGGGCAATTGACGGTCATTGGTTGGCTCATCAGCGGCCTCCACGCAAAGTTAAATAAAAGTGATGCAACCGCTCGACTTCGCTTCGCAGCCAAGCTGGGTCGCGGTCATTGACGATCACGTCGTCCGCACGGCTCAAACGTTCCTCACGACTGGCTTGGGCATTCAGGATCGCCCGGACCTGCGCTTCGTTGGTCTGGTCGCGCAACAGCGTGCGTTGGATCTGCACCGCTTCAGGCACATCGATGACCAGCACCCGCTGCACCATCTGATGTTGGGTCGTCTCCAGCAAAAGGGGGGAAACAAGAATCGCGTAAGGTGACTCAGCGCGCGCCAGATACGCCCGGATTTCCTCGCGGATCAGCGGATGCAGCAACCCTTCCAGCCAGACTCGCTGCTGCGGTTCCTGGAAAATCAGTTCGCGCAGCGCTGCGCGATCAAGCGTCCCATCGGCTTGCAGAACGCTCTGCCCAAAATGCTCCGCAATCTGTGCAAGAGCAGGGCGACCAGGTTCCACCACCCAGCGCGCCGCCTGATCGGCGTCCACCAGGTGGATACCCAGATCGACGAAACATTGCGCTGCCGCACTCTTGCCGCTGCCAATGCCGCCTGTCAGGCCGAGAATCCAGGGTTGTGCTACGGAAGAGGTCATCTGAAACCGGCGATCTGCAGATACGAAGTCGTTATTTGATCACCCCAGAGCAATGCGATCCACCCCGCAATGGCCAGATAAGGCCCGAACGGAATCGGCGTGCCGCTTTGCGCGTCGCGTAAACGCAGCAGAATCAACCCCAATACGGCCCCGACGATCGACGACAGCAGAATCGTCAGCGGTAAAATCTGCCAGCCCCCCCAGGCGCCGAGCATGGCCAGCAATTTGAAATCGCCGTAACCCATGCCTTCCTTCCCAGTGACCAGCTTGAACAGCCAGAACACACACCACAGCACCAGATAACCCGCAACGGCGCCCCACACCGCGTCGCTCAATGTCGCAAACAACCCGAAGGCGTTTACGATCAACCCCAACCACAACAGCGGCAACACGATTGCGTCCGGCAACAACTGGTGGTCGGCATCGATCAGGCTCATCGCCAATAGCCCCCAGCTCAACACCAACACCGCCCCCGCCTGCCAGCCGAAGCCGAAATGCCAGGCCACGAACGCGGACAATACCCCACACCCCAACTCAACCAGCGGATAGCGCTTGCTGATCGGCGCCTTGCAGTTCGAACACTTGCCCCGTAGCACCAGGTAACTGACGACCGGAATGTTCTCCCACGCGCGAATCCGGTGAGAACAGTGTGGGCAGCGGGAATGGGGGAGGATCAGATTGAACGTCTCGCCTTGCGGCTCAGGCGGCAGCGCCAACATTTCCCGCGCCTGAACCTTCCAGTCGCGGAGCATCATCATCGGGAGGCGGTAAACCACCACGTTGAGGAAGCTTCCGACGAGGAGGCCTAATACGAAGGTGCAAAAAACGAAGGCCAGCGGGGAGCTGGCCAGGAGGTCGGGGAGGGACATGTTAAACGACGTTTCCGAGCTGGAAGATGGGAAGGTACATCGCGATTACCAGGCCGCCCACGATGACACCGAGAACTGCCATGATCATGGGTTCCATCAGGCTGGTGAGGCTGTCGACCATGGTGTCGACTTCTTCTTCGTAGTAAGTGGCAACTTTATCAAGCATAGAATCAAGCGCGCCGGACTCTTCACCGATCGCGGTCATCTGCACCGCAAGCATAGGGAAGACACCAGTGCTGCGCATGGAGAAGTTGAGTTGCATGCCGGTAGAAACGTCTTGCTTGACCTTCTGCACCGCATTTCTGAATACGACATTGCCGGTCGCGCCTGCTACGGAATCGAGTGCGTCAACGAGAGGTACACCGGCGGCGAAGGTCGTGGCGAGCGTTCGGGCATAGCGGGCGACTGCTGATTTATAGAGCAACGGGCCGATGACCGGTATTTTGAGCAACGCACGGTCAACTTGGTCGCGAAACTTAGCTGAAGTTTTGTAGGCCCGTTTGAAAGAAAAGAACGCAACGACAATCGCCAGCACAAAGATATACCAGTAGCTTTGGACTGCCTCTGACAGGCCTATCACCATGAGCGTGAATGCAGGGAGTTTTGCACCGAATCCGGCAAACACTGACTGGAATTGCGGGACGACCTTGATGAGCAAGATACCCGTGACGATGAACGCGACGATCACGACTGCGATCGGGTAGGTCATGGCTTTTTTGATTTTGGATTTCAGCGACTCTGTTTTTTCTTTGTAGGTCGCAACCCGATCAAGCAAGGACTCCAGCGCCCCCGCCTGCTCACCGGCATCAACCAGATTGCAGAAGAGGTCATCGAAATAGAGGGGCTTTTGTCTTAAAGCTGTTGCAAAGCTATGACCCGCAGCGACTTCTTGCTTGATGTCATCTACCAATTTGCGCATGTTGGGATTCGCAGATCCTTCGCTGATAATGTCGAAGGACTGCAGTAAAGGGACGCCGGCTTTCATCATCGTCGCCATCTGGCGGCTGAAGAACGCGATATCCAGCGGTTTGATCTTCTTCCCCGAACCGAAGATCGACACCGATTTTTTTCTGACCTTCAGTGGGTTGATGCCTTGCTTGCGCAACTGCGCTTTGACCAAGGCGGGGTTATGACCGTTGATCTCGCCTTTTTGCTTGGCTCCCTTTCTGTCCAAACCCTCCCACACGTATACGCTGACTTTTACTGCTTTGGTCGCCATGCTTAATCCTTGGTCACCCGATTGATTTCCTCAAGGCTCGTCAAGCCTTGCATGGCCTTGAGCAGGCCAGAGGTGCGCAAGTCATTGAAGCCGTCTTTGCGCATCTGCTCGGAAATTTCGATGGAGTTGCCCTCCGCCATGATGATGCGCTCCAGGGCTGGCGTACTTTTGACCACTTCATAAATCCCTACACGGCCTTTGTAGCCCGCATTGCACTGCTCGCATCCCACTGGAGAGTAAAGCTTGAACGAGCCAATTTTCGACTCCGGGAAACCTTCGGCAACCAATGTTTCGCGGGGTATCTCGACCTCTTTTTTGCAATGGGGACATAGCTTGCGGGCGAGCCGCTGGGCGATGATCAGGTTTATTGCCGTTGCAATATTGAATGCAGCGACACCCATGTGATGCAGGCGGGTGAGGGTTTCCGCGGCGCTGTTGGTGTGCAACGTTGAAAGCACCATGTGCCCAGTTTGCGAGGCCTTGATGGCGATTTCGGCGGTCTCCAAGTCGCGAATCTCGCCCACCATGATGACATCTGGATCCTGACGCAGGAACGCACGCAGTGCCTGCGAGAAGTCCATACCCTGCCGAGGGTTAACGTTGACTTGGTTGATACCCTCAAGGTTGATCTCGACCGGATCTTCTGCTGTTGAAATGTTGATGTCCGGTGTATTGAGAATATTCAAGCCGGTGTAAAGCGACACCGTTTTGCCCGAACCTGTTGGGCCCGTGACCAAGATCATGCCTTGTGGCTTGCTCAGTGCGTCCAGATACAAGGCTTTCTGTTCCGGCTCGTAACCCAACGCGTCAATGCCCATCTGGGCGCTGGTCGGGTCCAGGATCCGCATGACAATTTTTTCACCCCACAGCGTGGGAAGCGTGTTGATCCGGAAATCAATTGCGCGATTCTTGGATATCCGCAATTTGATACGGCCATCCTGTGGTTTACGCCGTTCGGAAATATCGAGGCCAGCCATCACTTTCAGGCGAGCGGCGATACGGCCTGCTAGTTGAGTCGGAGGCTTGGCGACCTCATGAAGAATGCCATCGGTGCGCAGACGAACACGGAAAACCTTTTCGTAAGGTTCAAAATGTAGGTCAGATGACCCCAAGCGAATGGCGTCCATCAACATCTTGTTGACGAAGCGAACGACAGGGGCGTCGTCAGCGTCTTGGCCGCCAATCGATGCCTCTTTGCTTTCGTCTACGGTTTCAATTTCCAGCCCTAGATCAACATCCGCTAGGTCGCCCATGCCTGTATGGGAATCGAAGAGTCTGTCGATTGCCAGCGTAAGTTTATCGTCCTCAACCAAGATCGCTTCAGTATTGAGTCCGGTACTGAACTGGATGTCAGTGATGGCTTGATGATTCGTGGGATCCGATATTCCTATGAATAATTTGTTACCCCGACGCCACAAGGGTAGCGCGGAGTGCTGGCGGACCAGCTTTTCGCTAACCAGCCCCTTCGGTTGGCCGTCTTTGTCCAGAGTGTTGAGGTCGAGAAAGGGCAGTCCAAATTGCTCAGACGCCAGTTCCGCGAGGGTTAAGCTTTTGACTAGCTTGCTCTGCACCAAATAGCTGACCAAAGAGATCTTTTCGCTCCGAGCCCGTTGAAGGGCCTGCTGAGCATTTTTTTCGTTCAAGAGTTCGGCCACTACCAGTTGCTTGGCCAAACCTGTGAGCACGACATCATTCATCGAAACCACCAAACACGGACAGTGGTTGGTTTATAGCGCAGTCGAGCTTTGCTGCCAATTAAACGGAGCAAGGGCTGACAATATTTGTCACTTTTTGATCAAAATTGTAGGTGTTTCGTCGTGCCACCGAACCCCAGTTCACAGAACATTCCTCATTTAGAGTTGGCATGAGATATGCGTGGTTGGCACCGTGCAAGACCAAAAAATTGACGATTGGAGAAGTACGTTATGCAGTCACAAAAAGGTTTCACTCTTATTGAGTTGATGATCGTAGTTGCGATCATTGGTATCCTCGCTGCTGTCGCGATTCCTGCCTATCAGAACTACACACTGCGCGCCCAAGCTAGCTCCCTATTGGCGAGTCTTGATTCAGCCAAGGTTGCAGTTGCGGAAAACTGGAGCCAAGGCCTGACCGGAACGTCTCTTTGCAACGCTTCACCAACTGGTACGATCGCGAACTGTACTGGCAGCGGCACTCTCACCGCCTCCCGCACAAACCCAACGGTCAGCGTGACGTTAGTCCCTAGTACTGCTAACGCCTCTGTGACCGGCGGGAACATCTCTTGGACTTGTACGGTGAGTCCTGCTACTGCGAACCCAGGCAGCGCTTGTACTGGCTCTTAACAATCATCGTTCAAAAAAGGCGCACATGTGCGCCTTTTTTAATATCCTAATAGGGCGTCCTCTAGTTGATTGCGAGTTTTCGTTTAGAAAGCGGATATTGGGCTGTTATTGGGCTTCTTCTATTGATGCCTATTACCGTCCCGTATCTTTATGGTCATGATTGGCAGCGGTTAGTTCAGGTTGTTATCGCGGTTATAAGCTTGATCGCTATAATTATTCAGCGGAAAACTTCGGTAGAGGGGGCGCCAAAAGCGTTCGATTCAGTAGGTATTCTATTTGCGGTACTGCTGTGTTTGGCTCTGTCTTCATGTTTGCTCGCGGATCAGCCATATTGGGCTTTTTGTGAAGTGTCGCTGATGATTGGGTGTTATACTATTGCTTATTGTGTGGCGCATTCAAGATTACAAGTTGGTCGTTCAATAGATAATTTTCTGATTGCAGTCGTGTTGATTTCTTGTTGTGCCAAAACCCTGCAATTTATCGTGTCGGTGCTGGCCGGTTACACCAGTTCGGCCCAGACTCTAGACCTGGATTTGCTGCTTGAAGGATTTTCCAATCGCCGTTTTTATGGCCAGTTTCAGACCCTTACTTTGCCGCTTTTGGCGTGGCCGCTCATTCTCTCCGACGTAAAGCGCCCTGTCATAAAATGGATTTTCGTATTGCTTGTCTGCTGGTGGGTTATCGCAATTGTGGGGGGGACGCGTGGTACTTGGCTAGGCATGGCAGTCGCCGCTATTTTTGTAGGTTGTTTGGGTAAAGCTGGCCGACGATGGGCTTTGTGGCAACTAGGTGCAATGCTTTCAGGTTTGGGCTTGTATTACATTGTTTTCGTCTTGATGACCGATGCTGTCGGCATATCACTTGTGAACACTGCGGGCGGTCGCCTAACTACTTCCCTTTCTGCTAGGGACATTATCTGGCATCAAGCGTGGGAAATGATTAAGGCGCGACCTTTACTAGGTTTCGGTCCGATGCATTTTTCCAATATCCCTAACCCCATTGCCGCACATCCGCATCAAATATTTCTGCAGTGGGCTAGTGAATGGGGAATCCCGTCTACTCTGCTAGTGGGGTTTTTAATGCTTCGAGGAATGCGCTCGGTCTTATGGAAAATAAGAGCTGATCGCGCATCGGATGATCCTCTCAATCTTCTGCGGATATGTTTATTCGCCAGTTTAGTCGGCTCCCTTACCCAGGGGATGGTGGATGGGGTGATTGTCATGCCCTATTCGCAACTGTGGCTAGCAATTGTAACCGGGTGGCTTATGGGAATTCACAGGATTAGCAGTGACCACCGACCTAGTAATGGTCGGTTGCGGCAGCTTGGGCTCGCTGCGGCATTTCTTGCTGTTGGATTTCTTGGCTATGTGACGGTTCACGACTTCCCGACTCTTCGGTTGCGTAACGAGCAATATGCACATGACTTTGGAGGGAATTTCCAACCCCGGTTCTGGATGCAAGGCGTCATCGCGTCCAAGCCTCAGTAAAGCTTGCCGCCAATGGAGTGTCCTGATAGCTTCCATCACCATGCCGAAATAGCTCAGTCGGTAGAGCAGCGCACTCGTAACGCGAAGGTCGCAGGTTCGATTCCTGTTTTCGGCACCATTTCCCACCGGCGCGATGGATGGCAACTCTCAGCTTGGAAAGGGTGAGGTCCTCGCGTTTGCTCACCAAGGTTTCGCGACTTTTCTCAGCCGTCAAAAAGAAGGTCGAGTGGATTTTTTCTATAGGTTAACGTTTCTGCCATCGTTGAATTGTGTAAAAAACCTCCCTGGATTTTTCACCTGTCAGGTCCGATGCTAATGGAACTGGTGCAGCGCCAGATGCTGCTCAAGCGTCTTACGCCATTGATGATGCAGTGGGGCGTGACGGCGTATTCGGCGGCAGTTTCGTTAGGGCTTTCTGTGCTGTTCGCAAGGAGCATGGGGTCAAGCGCCTTCGGTCATTACACCTACATTTACGTGCTGGCGAGCGTCCTCGTGCTGGCCCAGGATGCCGGGTTTAATACGCTTCTGCTTCGCGAGCGGGCTGCGCCTTCTGCAAGTCTGCGATCTCATTGCAGCCAGCTTCCTACTGTCGCGGTGTTGCACCTACTCGTTACCACCGGCCTGTTCATCGTCTTCGCAGGTGTCTGTTCCAACTGGATCGATGCTCCCTCGCTGATGTCCGGTATCGTATGCTTCGCCGCAATTATGCTGATGCAGTGGCAGTCATCATGGTTGAAAGGGTCGGGAAAATTTGAGCGCGATGCCGTATTTCTTTTCTGCAGTCGTACTGTCAGCGCAATATTTGTTTTGGTTGCGGTACTCACGATCGGCCCTTCTCCATCTGTGATATTCCTTGCATGGAGCGCAGGCTTGCTACTGTCGTTGGCGCTGCATTACAGGCACTTCCCGACGCTAGCAGCCATCGAGTGGCAATTCCCAACGTGGGCCTATCGCAGCTCGCTGACCTTTTTTGCAGTTGGTCTCGCCTCTACCCTCTATCATCAGATAGACATCATCATTTTGAGAAACCTGCTGGGGGAAATTCCGGCCATCGGTCACTATGCAGTCGCTACGCGTATCCACGACGGATTGATGTTGCTCGCGACACCCGTTGTATTGATGTTGTTTCGACGCATGAGAGTATTGGCTATGCAGCCAGGAGCGGGTAACCGTTTTAGCCGAAACGCCATAATTGGCGCCTTGCTCATCGGGACCTGTCTGGCGGTGGTTGGCTGGATCTTTGGACCTTGGATTGTCGGAATACTTTTTGGGAATGTCTATGCCGAAGGCGCCCATAAGTTAATTCAGTTGTTGTTCCTCGCGTTGGTCTTCGCGTTGCCGAATTTTGTCTTGGAGCAGAATGCGATTGCTACGCAGAATGAGCGGCTGCTTGCCTTTGGCTTCTTGTTAGCTGTTGCGATTAACGTGGCTCTGAATTTTTATCTGATCCCTACCATTGGGGTCGAAGGGGCGGCGTGGGCAACAATTTTAACTGAAGTGGTCCTTTGCGCGATTTTGACCCATGGGCTAAGACGTGAAGTGTTTTCTTGAAGCGCTTTGAGCAGAAGTGGGGCGTCATGGCAGGGCTCAAATCCCAGTCTGATTAGCGCAGCGCACTCGTAACGCGAAGGTCGCAGGTTCGATTCCTGTTTTCGGCACCAAACAAAAAGCCCGGTCCTCAGGACCGGGCTTTTTCTATTCGGCTGGCCCGACCGAAAAGCAGGGCGGGCTAAGCGGTCACATGGACCAGTCATCCACGACTTTGTTCTTGTCGAACCAAACCGACAGGCTATCGCTGTGGTGTTCGGTGTCGCCAGAAATTTTGCCCGAAGCGGTATTGGCGGCATTCGATGCGTTATTGGCGTGATTTGTCATGCTCAGGGCGCTGGAGACGGCGCTGGCCCCTGGGATATAGCCAACCAGGTTGGCGGCGTCGCTAAGGTTACCGTTTTTGTTGTATCGCCAGTTCACATGGCCGCTTGAGGTGGTGAACTGCGAATCAGGCACGCCATAAATCGCCTGAACTTCGCTCTGCGTCGTTTTGTGAGGAATGATGTGGTTCTTGACGTAGGTGGCGCTGAACTTGTCTTCGCCTCCCATGGTGCTGCAACCGGCGAGAAGCGTCACGGCGAGCAGGCAGAGGAGTGTTCTTTTCATGGCTGTTTCCCTACAAAGAGTGAAGTTTTCAAGCGCGTTGCTTGGAGCAAACGGCTTAGCGCTCGCGAGTGTAGCGCCTGTAAGAAAAATCTTACAAACGCACAAATGAGCACTGCGTCACATTTTCGGCCTGGTTGTGGAGCATTTGGTCGTCAGAAAAGTCTGCAGTTGGAACTTTCCGAGTAAGGCCCGCAGCAAGCCTCAATTTCAAACGCTCAACCTCATCGACAAGTCCACAGCTTTCACGTCTTTGGTCAGCGTGCCGATCGAGATGTAATCCACGCCCGTTTCGGCGATGGGGCGCAAGGTTGCGTCGGTAACGCCGCCGCTGGCTTCGAGCTTGGCGCGGCCGGCGGTGAGGCGGACGGCTTCGCGCATGTCGTCAAGGCTGAGTTCGTCGAGCATGATGATGTCGGCGCCCCCGTCGAGGGCCTGCTTGAGTTCGCTGAGGCTCTCGACTTCCACTTCGACCGGTTTGCCAGGGGCGATTTTGTGCGCGGCAGTGATGGCCTCGGCGATGCCGCCGCAGGCTGCGATGTGGTTTTCTTTGATGAGGAACGCGTCATACAAGCCGATGCGATGGTTGTGACAGCCGCCGCAGGTTACGGCGTATTTCTGAGCCAGGCGCAGGCCAGGAAGGGTCTTGCGGGTGTCGAGCAGTTTCACCTGGGTATCGGCGACCCTGTCGGCATAGTGCTGCGAGCGAGTGGCCACGCCAGAGAGCATTTGCAGAAAGTTGAGGGCGCTGCGCTCGCCGGTGAGCAATGAACGGGCAGGGCCTTCGAGGTGGAACAGCGCCTGATTGGGGGTGACCCGGTCGCCGTCGGCGACTTGCCAATGCACGGCCACGCGCGGGTCCAATTGCCGGAACACGCTGTCGACCCACGCGCAGCCAGCGATCACCGCTGCATCGCGTGAGATGACGGTGGCCTTAGCCAATCGCTCGGCAGGGATCAACTGCGCGGTGATGTCACCGCTGCCCACGTCCTCCAGCAATGCACGGCGTACATTGGCTTCGATTTCAGCGGTCAGGGCGGCAAGACGTAGGTTCGGCATATCGGACTCCACTTACTAAGTGCTCGGAGTATAAGGCAGTCGTCGGCGCCAACCCACTGCGCCTTTTCCTACAAACGTGGCTCATCCTGCACTTGGTCGGTTTTTTCACCGCTCATGCGACAGATCGCATTTTTCGCGGTCTATCGCTGCACGTGCCGCTGCGCCCACCTCTATTATTTCAATCAGGGCGAATAGTCCGCTGGCGAGCGGACGGGATTTACAAGATACTGCGCCTTGTATTTGACGTCATAGCCTTGACGTTATCGCCGTAAACCCAGGGACAAAACTTCAAAATCCGGTCGAACCCAGGCTCCGCCTGCGTTTGGATGAAGCTGTGGCTGTTGTGTGTGGGTTGGAGAGAGGAGTCCTTGATGCAGAACGACAGTAAAGTGGTGCCTTTGAGCAAGTCGGGGCCGGAGCAACCGGGGTCCTCGCCTGTCGCTCGGCTGCCTGTCGTATTGCTCCAGGTGCGCGACAAGGCTGCGCAGCAACTCAAGGAAAGCCTGCAGACCCTCTTCGACAACGCCGACGACACCCTGTTCGAGATGGCTGACCGCGCGCATAACAATGCCGAGCAAAACGTTTTCTTCGAAGCCATGCGCGACCTGCGCTTGAAGCGAAAGAGCATCGAGCGCAATTTCCTGGACAAATTCTTCGAGGCTTTCCTGCGCCTCGGGCAATACGAAATCGCCGAACCCATCCTTCCCGAACCCGTTTCCTTCGACAAGCTCTCGCTGGTTCACAATGACGACCTCGAACGCACCGTGGCCGTGGACAGCATGGTGACCAAGGTCATGAACCGCGACGGTGTGGCCCTCGGCCAATTGACCGCGCGCTTCAATCAACTGGTTCCCCAAGCGTTGACTGACGAAACCAACCCGCTGGGTCCTACGCTGCTGTGCGATTTCTTTCTGCAGGCGGGGCACAACCTGGGCGTGGAGATCAAGGTCAAGCTGATCATCCTCAAGCTGTTCGAGAAGTACGCGCTGTCCAACGCCGACCAGTTGTACGAAGAGGCCAACCTGCTGCTGATCGCTGCGGGTGTCTTGCCCGACCTCAAGGTGCTGCCGTCGCGCCGTTCGACCGACCGCCCCGGCACGGCATCGACTGAAGCCCAGCGTGCGGAGAATGCCGCGCTGGTGCAGGCCGCCGAGAAGCTCGACAAGAGCGTGCAGGAAGTGTTTACGGCGATGCAGGAATTGCTGGTCTATGTGCGCGGCAACCTGGCGCCGCGGCCAGAGGGCGTGACCGATGCCCGCCCGATCTCCAGCCAGGATCTGCTGCGCCTGCTGTCTCACTTGCAGCAGTACGTCCCGCGCGCCGAAACGCCGGAAGACTTCGATTTACGTGTGCAGCTCGAGCAGCTCATCAGCCGCGTCAGCGCCCGCAGTGGGAAATTTCGCACCGTCGGCACCATGGATGAGGACGTCATCAACCTGATTTCGATGCTCTTCGAATTCATCCTCGACGACCGCAACTTACCTGGTTCACTGCGCGCATTGATCGGCCGGTTGCAGATTCCGATGCTCAAAGTGGCCGTCATCGACAAGAGCTTTTTCAGCCGCAGTAGCCATCCGGCGCGTCGCCTGCTCAACGAGATTGCTGCAGCGGCGCTGGGGTGGGGCGGTCGCGATGACAGTCAGCGTGATTCGCTCTACACCCGTATCGACCAGATCGTACAGCGGCTGCTGCATGATTTCGTCGATGACCCGGCGATCTTCACCGAGCTATTGGTGGATTTCCTGGCGTTCACCGGCGAAGAACGTCGTCGAAGCGAACTGCTGGAGCAGCGCACCCGCGACGCCGAACAGGGCCGGGCCTTGGCCGAACTGGCACGGCAGTGCGTGCAGCAGGCGTTGAACGACCGCCTGCGTGGCAAGACCTTGCCCGAAGTCGTGGTTCGCCTCCTCCAAGAGGCGTGGAGCAAGGTGTTGCTGTTGACCTGCCTCAAACACGGCGAGCAATCCAGTGAGTGGAAAGCCGGCCTTCAAGCGATGGACGACCTGATCTGGAGTGTCGAGCCCCATGACGAACCCGAGGCGCGTCAGCGCTTGCTGGAGTTGGTGCCTGGCTTGCTCAAATCGCTGCGCGACGGGTTGAGCAGCGCGGCGTTCGACCCGTTCGCCACCAGCGAGTTTTTCAGCCATCTCGAGGCGCTGCATGTGCAGGCCTTCAACCACGTCGCGCGCGCGCCGGACGAGCAAGCACCAGCGGCCAATGAAGCGGTGGAAGGCCCAGCCATGACCGCGGTGGTCGAGGAGATCGTGCTGGTGGCGCCGGGTGAGCAGATGTTCAGCGAACCTAGCCCGCACCTGCCCGAGAACGATGAAAGCCTGGTTCAGGTCGACAAGCTGCGCCTGGGCAACTGGGTCGAGATTCAGGAAGACGAGAATCACAAGCTGCGTTGCAAACTGGCCGCGATCGTCGAGCCGAGCGGGCGTTATGTGTTCGTGAACCGGACCGGCATGAAAGTGCTGGAAAAAACCCGTATGGGCCTGGCGGTCGAATTCCGGCGCGGGACGATTCGCGTGCTGGATGATTCGCTGTTGTTCGATCGGGCGTTGGAATCGGTATTGGGTAACCTGCGCAAGCTCAAAGGGTGAGGAGGGCCGTCTAACCCAGGCAGCCGGGCGGGTTATTGCGTTGCCCGTTCTTCGACGGAGTCTTGATCGGGCCGGTGCCGTCCTGATTCGGATTTATGCCCCGCTCGTGCCCCATCGCGGGCATACTTCGCGGATTGATTCCGATCCAAGGACCCTCCATGCAACTGGACCCCGCCTCGGGCTGGTGCCACGGCGCGCACCATTGCCCCTCACCGAATTTCAATGCCCGCCCAGAGGCAGAAATCTCGCTGCTGGTGATTCACAACATCAGCCTGCCCCCGGCGCAGTTCAAGACCGGCAAAGTGCAGCAATTCTTTCAGAACCGTCTGGACGTCACAGAGCATCCCTATTTTGAAGGCATCGCCGAATTGCGCGTTTCAGCGCATTTCTTGATAGAACGCGACGGCGAACTGACGCAGTTCGTCTCTTGCCTGGACCGTGCCTGGCACGCTGGGGTTTCACTGTTCGAAGGCCGTGAGGCATGCAATGATTTTTCACTCGGCATCGAGCTGGAAGGCACCGACGACCAGCCCTTCACCGATGCGCAATACGACACGTTGATCACGCTGACCCGACAGTTGCAGTCAGCTTGGCCTTCCATTACCACGCACCGTATTTGCGGACACAGCGACATCGCACCGGGGCGCAAGACCGATCCGGGGCCATGCTTTGACTGGGTGCGTTTTCGTTCAGCGTTGGCGGTTTGATTTCTGGAGTGGGTAATGAGTTTTCTGGTGTTGTTGTTGGCGGTTTGGATCGAGAAATTTTCCGCGCTGCGCCATCGCGTGCAGCGGGACGGCGCTTGGCTGGCGCAACTGAGTCGCCTTGAATCGAACCCGCGCACGGCCAGGCATCCTTGGTGGATTCTGACGCTGACGGTGCTCCTGCCAGTGCTGATACTGGCCTTGGTGTTGGTGATCGTCGGGTCGGTGGCTTACGGCTGGCTAGCGCTTCCGATTCATCTCTGGGCGTTGGTCTACAGCCTTGGGCGCGGCGATATCAAAGCCAACCTGGGGTCGTTTCGCGACGCCTGCCGCCGTGGGGATCAGGAGGCAGCCGTGCTGGTCGCCGAACGTGATCTGGGCGTGCGGGCCGAGAATGAAGAGCAGTTGCTGGGCGGCGCGCAGACCTACTTGCTGTGGCAGGTGTATCAGGGGTTCTTTGCGGTGATCTTCTGGTATTTCCTGCTCGGGCCTGTGGCTGCGGTGGCTTACCGTCTGCTCGCGCTGGCCTCGGAGCGGGGCAAGACGCCCGCATTGGTCGAGCGCGCGACTCAATTGCGCCATGCCTTTGACTGGGTGCCCGTGCGTCTGCTCGCCGCCAGCTTCGCCTTGGTGGGCAACTTCGTGGCGGTCAGCCGCGTGATGCTCACCGAGTTGTTGAACTGGAACATCAGCGCCTCGGCCTTAATCACTCGCGCAGGGTGCGTCGCCGGTGAGGTGCCCGCGCCGGTGGTGGGCGCCGAGGGCGTGAACAGCCTCAATGTGCTCTGGGAGTTGCTGATCCGCTCGGCGATCGTGTGGTACGTCGGGTTTGCTTTGGTGACGTTGCTGGTTTGATCGTTCGTGCATCAGGCACGACAACGGCGTGTGGGGCAGTGCGTTCGAGACGGCAACCGCCGGCAGAAGCGCTTCCTCGCCGTTACACTTCTGCTGGAACAGGCTCACCCACGCTGTGTCCACGGGTGTTGTCTTTGACCCTCTGGACTTCAATGCCCCTCCAATTACAGCCGCCCCCTAGCTAAACAAGTAGAGCCGTTAAATCTGGCACTTCGCTATTTATTTATAAAGTATGACTTTCTTGCCAAGCGGCGATCCTTTGCTATAGCTAAAAGCCTCTCACTCCATCCCATGAGGCAACGGAATGTCAGTCGCGAAGAAAATGAGCGTGGGACAACTGACAATGTTGACGGCCGTCAACATGTTGGGCTCCGGTATTGTGTTATTGCCTACCAAACTCGCCGAAGTCGGCGGTATTTCCATTCTTTCCTGGTTGATTACCGCCACCGGCTCATTGGCATTGGCCTATGCCTTTGCGCGATGCGGAATGCTCAGCCGAAAGACCGGCGGGATGGGGGGATACGCCGAATACACGTTCGGTAAATCCGGCAATTACATCACCAACTACACCTATGGTCTCTCGTTATTGATTGCGAACGTGGCGATCAGTATTACGGCCGTGGGATATATCCAAACCTTGTTCGGTATCAAACTTGGCGCATTGCAGGTGGGGCT
Organism: Pseudomonas sp. GD03842; assembly: GCF_029841165.1. NCBI lineage: Bacteria > Pseudomonadati > Pseudomonadota > Gammaproteobacteria > Pseudomonadales > Pseudomonadaceae > Pseudomonas > Pseudomonas sp. GD03842. The sequence continues at coordinate 79,941 of NZ_JAOCEA010000011.1, forward strand.
GGCCACCATCGCGCTGTTGTGGATTACCACGTTCGCCAACTTTGGCGGTGCGCGAATTACCGGGAAGATTGGCGCTGTGACGGTATGGGGGGTAATTGCTCCTGTCGTGTTGGTATCGACCATCGGCTGGTTCTGGTTCGACAGCAGCGTGTACGCCGCTGGCTGGAACCCCCATGACATGCCGTGGTACGACGCGGCGGGGGCTTCGGTGGCGATCACGCTGTGGGCATTTCTCGGGTTGGAATCGGCGTGCGCCAACGGCGACGCGGTGGAGAACCCTGAGAAGAACGTGCCGATTGCAGTGCTCGGCGGCACATTGGGGGCGGCGGTCATCTACATCGTGTCGACCAACGTCATTGCCGGGATCGTCGACAACGCCGAGCTCGTGGCGTCCACCGCGCCGTTCGGCCTGGTCTTCGCCAAAATGTTCAGCCCCATGATCGGCAGCCTGGTCATGGGCCTCATGGTGCTGGCGTGCATCGGTTCCCTGTTGGGTTGGCAGTTCACCGTGGCACAGGTGTTCAAAAGCTCGGCTGACACCGGGTACTTCCTGCCCGTCTTCGCCAAGGCCAACAAACATGGCGTGCCGATCATCAGCATGCTGATTCTGTTGGCGATGCAGACAGCCATGGCGTTGTTGACCATCAGCCCCGACCTTGCCAAACAGTTCGACACCCTGGTGAACCTCGCCGTGGTCACCAACCTGGTGCCTTACATCCTCTCCATGGCGACCCTGATGACCCTGCAAAAAGTATCGAACGTTCCGCCAGACAAGGCACTCATTACCAATATCGTGGCGTGGATCGCCGCCGCCTATAGCTACTTGGCCCTCTACAGCTCGGGTGCACAAGCGCTGATGCTGGGTGGCGTGGCCACCATCGTTGGCTACACGCTGTTCGGCTTTGTGAATACGCGCTTGATCAAGCTGGAGGCACTCAACAACAGCGTGCCGACCCAGACCGTTTCAGCGCAACACATCGTCGGTGAACCTATCCCTGTGAACGATCTGCCTGTCAAAAACGTGCGTCAGGCCACCCTGGAGACTCAACCATGACGGAATACAGACACCTGCTCGGCATGCTGGCGCTGCTGGTCAGCAAACAGCCGGACAAGCGCAGCGTATTCGGCCGGGCATTGATTCAACTGATCGCCGACGTCGAAGAGCGCTCCATCAGCGTGTTGACATCCGAGAGCCTGAGCGACGCCAAGTCCATTCTAAGTACCGACCCGGCGATCCAATGTGTGTTGCTCAGTTGGGAAATGGATGACAGCGCGGACCATCAGGAATGCATCGACCTCCTGACCGCGCTGCGTGAACGTAATACCCGGGTGCCCGTGTTTCTGATCAGTGATCGCAGCACCGCGTCCAGTGTCCCGCTGATCGTCATGCAGCACGCCGACGATTTCATCTGGTTGCCCGAGGACACCAGCCGCTTCCTCAGTGGGCGGATTCTGGCGGCCATCGAGCGTTACCGCCAAGCCGTGTTACCGCCGATGTTCGGCGCTTTGCTCAAGTTCGCGCGCAGTTATGAATATTCGTGGCACACGCCGGGGCATGCGGGCGGCACGGCGTTTCTGAAAAGCACGGCAGGGCGCGCGTTCTATGAGTTCTTTGGCGAAAACCTGCTGCGCTCCGACCTGTCGATTTCGGTGGGTGAGCTCGGTTCGCTGCTGGACCACAGCGGGCCGATCGGGCAAGGCGAGCGCTACGCGGCGAAGGTGTTCGGGGCTCATCGCACGTATTACGTGACCAATGGCTCATCGATGTCCAACCGCGTGATTCTGATGGCCAGCGTGACCCGCGACCAGATCGCCCTGTGCGACCGGAACTGCCACAAATCCGCCGAGCATGCGATGACGCTGTCGGGCGCCATTCCCACCTACCTCGTACCGACCCGCAACCGCTACGGCATCATTGGCCCGATCCTGCCCCAGACCTTGAGCGCCGAGGGCGTGAAAGCGGCCATCGCTAATAACCCGTTGGTCAAAAGCCACATCGACCCGACGCCGGTGCATGCCATCGTCACCAACTCGACCTACGACGGCCTGACGTACAACGTCACCCGCGTGGAGGAATTGCTGGGCCAGAGTGTCGATCGCCTGCATTTCGATGAAGCCTGGTATGGCTACGCCCGGTTCAATCCGCTGTACAAGGACCGGTTCGCGATGCACGGCAGCCCGGACGATCACGATGCTTCCAAACCTACCGTGTTCGCCACGCAATCGACCCATAAGCTGCTGGCGGCGTTGTCTCAGGCGTCGATGATCCATGTGCGCAACGGCCGCAACCCGATTCCCCACGGGCGCTTCAACGAGTCATTCATGATGCACGCCTCCACCTCGCCGAACTACGCGATCATGGCGTCGTGCGACGTCAGCTCGGCGATGATGGAAGCGCCCAGCGGGCACATCCTGACCAATGAATCCATCGAAGAAGCCATCGCCTTTCGCCAAGTCATCTCACGGATGCAGAGCGACATGCTCGGCCATGACGACTGGTTTTTCGCCTGCTGGCAGCCGCCCACGGTGCCTGTGGGCGCGACGTCGATTCCCTTCCATGAAGTGGACCCGGTCAAACTCAAATCCGACCCCAATTGCTGGGTACTGCACCCGAACGAGGTCTGGCACGGCTTCGGCGACATCGAAGACGGCTACTGCATGCTCGACCCGATCAAGGTGTCGATCCTCAGCCCGGGGATGGGGGACGACGGCAAGCTGCTCGACTTTGGCATCCCGGCATGCGTGCTCAGCGCGTACCTGGGGCGACAAGGCATCGTGGTCGAGAAAACCACCGACTTCACCATCCTCTTCCTGTTCTCGATCGGCATTACCAAGGGCAAATGGGGCACGTTGGTCAATGCGCTACTGGACTTCAAGCGCGACTACGACACCAACCTCGAACTGGAGCTGTGCCTGCCCGATTTGCTGACCGCCAATCAGCAGCGTTACGCGGGGATGGGATTGAAGGATCTGGCGCAAGAGATCTTCGCTGCAATGAAGGAAACCCGAACCACCGCGGCCATGGCGCAGGCGTTCGGCACATTGCCCAAGGCTGAGTTCAGCCCGGTCGAAGCCTATGAAAAGCTGGTCAAGAACGAGGTCGAGTCGGTCACGCTGGAAGAGGCCGCCGGGCGTATCGCGGCCACCGGGATCGTGCCTTATCCACCGGGAATTCCGCTGCTCATGCCGGGGGAAAATGCAGGGCCTGCGGATGGGCCGTTGCTCGCCTACCTGAAAGCGTTGGAAAGCTTCGACCGGTCCTTCCCGGGGTTCACCCACGACACCCACGGGATCGAAAACGACGCCGGGGTGTATCGGTTGCTGGTATTGAAATGACGCAGCGTCTGCTCGCGGAAAGCGGGCTCGTCTGGACATAACGAGCGTGAAGCGCAGCGCCCCCCGAGGCATGTAGGAGTATCCGATTCGGGGGCGCCGTTCCTTCAGTTACTTTGAATCTTCTGCAATGCCTGTTGCGTCAGCGCCACGCACTCGCGCGCGCCATCATCGTTGTGGCGGGCCAGCGCTGATTCAGCGCGATGGACGGTGGTGTCGACGTCGCTTCTTACGGCATCGCTAAGGTCGGGTTTCGCGACTTTCGCATCCCGGACTTTGCTCAAATTCATCTGGCACTGGCTGTTGTCGTCGTTGGCGGACGCCAAAAAGGGGAGGGCGAAGGCGGTCAGGAGCAGGCCGGTGAGCAGCGCGTGTTTCATGGTGTTTTCCGCAGAAGGTCAGTGAGGGGTTCGCGCTCTGAGCGAACCTGCTGCATGAGACAGCGGATCACGAATTTCTGCCAGATCCCCGCGCTGATTAAACGGCAACGCCAACGCCTTTCCCGCTGAGTGGCAAGACGCTGCGCTCCATTAATCCGCTACCCGACGACCCTGGCGTACGCTCCATGCCATTCATGGGTGAGTGCCACTGATCGACGAAGGCTGTTTCAACTCGAGGGCTTGAATCAAACAGCCCGCGACTGCCCCAAAGGACGCGCTTTGCGGGCGGGTCGCGTGGCTTCGACTTCCAGAAGGTGCGTGGCCAACACATCAGTCAAGAAACGGAACTGATCATTGAACCCCACCACTTCATTACTGAAGTGATTTTCCGCCGCAGGCATCATGAAGGCATCGAAACGTTTGTCTTCAATCAGGCTGTGGCGGTTTTTGCGCACGACGACATGTTGTGAGTAATAGTTATTACCAAATTTGGGAAAACTAACGTGCAGGGTGACGTCTCGGGTCATGTCGAGTGCTCCGCATCATCGGAAAGTTGAAAGCGACTATCTGCTGATAAGTGTCAGCTACTTGAACTTGATTAAGTTCGAGCCATAACACGATTGGGCTGTTCGTCCGCCGTGACAGGCACGGGTTCCAGCGCGAACAGTTTGAGGGCAACGACGTAGCTGGTGAGCGCTGCGAGCGTCAAGCAAGTCAAAAGATGAATAACCATTTTCCTGCCCTCGTTCGTGTTTGGGTGTGAGGCCATGTTACGCCCATGAAAAATGAGCGGAAGGCAATAACAGGAATGTTGGCTATCGATACGAATGATGGTGGGTCAAGGAACTCCCTCGACCCACCCGTCAGCGGAACCGCAAATCGCGGGAAGGGAAAGGCGATCAGGCGCGGATGGATTCGCCGTAGCGGTAGGTCGCCAGGCAGGCCAGCGCCAAGCCGCTCAGCGCCACCAGGCCGCCCACCAGCCCGATATTGGCGATGCCCAATTGGCTGATGACCATGCTCCCGAGCAGGGCGCCGCCGCCGATGCCGATGTTGTAGATCCCCGAATGCAGCGACATCGCCACGTCCGTGGCGTCTGGCGCCATGGCCAGTACCTTGGCCTGCATCACCAGCCCGAAGCACATGATCGCCATGCCCCAGACGATGCTCAACGTAGCGACCCACGAAGCCTGGCCCGAGAGTGGCAGCAACAGCACGAGACACAAGGCCAGAGCGCTGATCGCGGTAATCAACAACCCCCGTGGATAGCGGTTGTTGTAGCGGCTGAACACGATGGACCCCAGGATTCCCGAGCCACCGAACAGCAACAGGATCAAGGTGATCATGTCGCCGCTCATCCTCCCCACCGCCTGCGCGAAGGGTTCGATGTAACTGTAGGCCGTGAATTGCGCGGTGATCACCAAGGCCGTCAGGACATAGAGCGAGACCAACGCCGGACGCTTGAACAGAATCGGCAAGCTGCGCAGCGAGCCTGAGTTCTGGCTCGGCAACAGCGGCAGCGACTTCATCAGAACCAGCACGGCCAGCGTTGCAGTCACAGCGATCGCCAGGAACGTCATCCGCCAGCCCAGCGCCTCACCCAGCACACGGCCGAGCGGGATGCCCAGCACCATGGCCAGCGAAGTCCCGGTAGCGAGCAGGCCAAGCGCCTGAACCTGCTTGCCCACAGGCGCGACCCGCACGGCCAGCGACGCGGTGATCGACCAGAACACCGCATGGGCCAAGGCAATCCCGACGCGACTGACCAGCAACATGGCAAAGCTCGACGCCAGACTCGACATCACATGGCTGGCGATGAACAGCAGAAACACGAACGTCAGCAACTTGCGCCGTTCAATGTTGCGCGTCATCAGCATCATGGGTAGCGACGTCAGCGACACGATCCAGGCGTAGACAGTCAACATCAGGCCGACCTGCGCGGTCGTCATGTCAAAGCTGTGACCGATGGCACTCAACAGCCCCACCGGCACGAATTCCGTGGTATTGAAAATGAAGGCCGCAAGGGCCAGCGCAATCACGCTGAGCCAACTTCCAGTGCGAGCATCGGTGGTGTTCATTAAAGCGTGCCAGCCTCGAGTTGAAATCAGATTCAAGGGAGCGCCACGCCCCATAACAGACAAAATGCCGACAAGCCAAAACACCGCGCGAGGCTCAACGCCTGTGCGGTGCAATGCAGTCAGCAAACTATTATGAGTATGGGAAGGGGCGACCCGGATGAGGGGGAGTTTACGCGCTTGTTAACGTTGTCACAACGCTGGGGTGTGCGTCAAAACCGCTCACTTGACTCGGTGGCAACCACCGCTCCAAACGTGGAGTCAAACTCGGTACTGAAGGGGGTGCGCTCACGCTGTCGTTGGAGGCGGGGTACCCGGTTTCTGGGACGTGGGGGAGGGTCGGGTAGGAAGCGGTGATGGGCCGGGGTGGGGCCCGTATCGGGACGCTTTACGATTGATAATTTGGTGGGCCGGGGTAATTTGAAACAAGCCGGTATCTATCTGTTTTTTCTGGTTAATGATTTGTTGGTCAACTTGCTTGGAATACCAGTTGGAACGATGTGTGATTTGGATTCCGATGGATGGTGCCTTTTGAGAACCGTCCCCGAAAATGAATCGGGGCCGAATCTATCAAGCTAATGGTCATCCTGTTGATCGTTGCCCCTGCGCTTGCCGGTAGGGGCGGCTCCTAGCAAACGATACCGTCAATGATTGCCGTGTTGGCTAAGCCGACTCTCGAAGTATTGCGCCGTCTCTTTGTCAGTGCAGTACAGGTAGCAACCCTTCATTCCCCTTGTCATCAGGGTTCGGTACGTATTTTTGATGATCAGGTCTGTTTCACTTTTCGCGAGGGCAGGTTGCTCTTTCATTATTTTTTTCCAGCCGCGAATCGATTTATCGTGCTTGTCGCGCTCATCCGGGGATGTCACTACCTGACCGTCACGTACGACCAGATCCGGTCCGATAATCACCCCGATGTAGTCGACTTCCAAACCTTGGCAGGTATGAATGCAGCCAACCTGCTCGATGGAGTTTTCAGCGATGATCCATAGGCTGCCATCCTGATCCAGGTTCCATTGGCGTTTGTATTCACCGATCACGATATCAGCAGCGGTGGGGTCTTTCTTGCTCAACCAAGGCCAGCAATAGCCCGCGACCACACGAGCTTTGTTCCCGTGGTTTTTCTCGTTGATTGCGTCATGCATCGCCTGAGGTAAGTCGAACACCTTAAACTCGTACTCTTGGGTCTCAAGCGTCGGATTTGCCGTCGAGCGAATGCCTAGCGTGTCATCCAGCCATGCCAGGTAACCGTCAGAACCACTGCAGCGGAACTGCGAAGACAGCACGTGTTCTTCAACCACAGCACCCTTGGCGTTCGCAAAGGCGCGAATCGCCTGCTTGCTGCCGATATCGCTCAAGGTTACACGCTGGTCCTCATCAATAAAGAAAATGGAGCATTTCGCTGATTCAATCAGCTCCTTGATCTGGTTTTCGCCAAGGTTCCCATAAAGCCCGCTTTTCTCATTCAGCCGGTGAGCTTCGTCCACGATGAGCGCATCGAATGTGTTGGGCTCAGTGTCGATGAATGCCCCAGAGCCTGAAAAGAAATTCGAGAAATGGCTACGCTTGATGGTGCCAACCAATTTGCTTTCGTAGACCTTGCGAGGGGCGGCATTCTTGGAGACGTATTTGCTCATCAGCTTCAACTGAGTGAGCTTCACCAGCAGATTGATAGCCAGAACGGTTTTTCCGGTACCCGGTCCACCTTCGATGATCATCACCTTGGGTGCTTGGTCCGAAGCCTCGCTTGCCGCCGCAAGCGCCGACTCAAAAATTGCTTTCTGATCGTCAATCAACACGAACTCGGGTTTGCCTTTCATCAACCCCGCGAGGGCTTCGGCTAGCGCCTTGGATGGGCGAATTTTTCCTTTGGACAGCTCGTAAAGAACCTCTTTGTTATCGCCATGACTTATATGCTTTTTCAGAAAGGTTCTGAGTCTGCTGAGCTCTTCCGCGCCTTTCAGAAACAGCGGAGCCTTGCTGATGTGGGGCTCATAGTGGGCTGAATCTATGACCCCGTCGCTGACGTAGTTATGGAGGTAGGCGCACGGACGGATTTCGATGCTTTTGTCATACACCGCCTCGTTGAAGCCTTCCAGCAGCGCTGCATAGGACCATACCTGATAGGACGGGTGAATGGTCTCAATGAGGCCGCCACCCAATGCCGTTTTGACGATGGCGTCTTTGGTCGTGGCGTTGGCCTTGCTCCATTGCTTCAGCTCGATCAGTACGGCCTTTTTTGTCTGTTTTTCGTCGCGACCGGTGAGTAGAAAGTCGATTCGCTTCGACGACTGCGGAATGTGCAATTCGATGGCCAGGCCTGCATCGCTCGGGAGACCCTCATCTCTAAGGACCTTGGCCATGTACGTCAGGGACCCTTGCCACGACCTGATTTCCGAGGCGCCAACGTTCTTGCCGGTGGCTTCCTTGTAATGCCTGAGGATCACCTCCTCAATGTCATCGTTATCGTTGTCTTTGAGAAATTGCTGTTTGGTCGCAGCGTAAACGATCACGGGTTGTCCTTAGGTGCGTGTTGGTCAGAGTCGGTCGTACTTTTTGCTGCTGCTTCTGGCTTTATCGACGGGGTACTTTTGGCCATTCGAGGCGAGTTTCTGTGTCACGGCCTCGTTGAGATCAATGCCGAGTACGCTGCTCAGGCGAACTAGGTACATCAGTACGTCCGCCAGTTCGTCTTTGACGGCTTGGCCGATTTCGGGATTTTTGGCGGCTGAGATCGAATCGGCATCGCTCATCCATTGGAAAATTTCGCATAGCTCGCCTACCTCGCCAGTGAGAGCCAGGATGAGATTTTTGGGGGAGTGAAACTGCTGCCAGTCGCGATCATCGGCGAAGCACTGCAGGGATGCGGCGAGATTCTCTGCGTCAACAAGTGGCGCGGATGGGGGGACTGAGTCACTCACGGGGCTACCTCTTGGGCTTCGGTGGTGAAAAATGTAGGAAATCCGGATATGGATTGTAAGAGTTTTTGCGTGCGAGTATTCGCTACCCATTCGGCACTCTACCCAGATACGCAGAGCGCTACTCTGAAAACCTTCGTGAGTGGTTCGTTGTGCAAGAAGGTCAACTGATCGCGCCCTTCAGGGACGCCGAATGGACAACACTGGATTGCACACGATTACATTTCCTATGGGACCAGCCGGATGATTGAGCTCATCAAGGGTCGTGTGCCCCCTTCGTTCGATCACAGCTTGAGCGCCGACTTTACGTCCTACGAGCGGATGCTAGCCATCCGCTCCCTGTCCGTGTATTCACCCGTAGCGGAAAGCAAAACTACGTCCTGGCTTTAACCTTTACGACGACTTGGTTATACGCAATGATAGCGCTTTGCCTCAAAACATGGACCCATCATGGACGAATTCTGGAAATCCGCGCTGAAATACTGTGGGAGCGCTGCACTGGCTGGCTTGCTCGGCTGGACAATTTACCCGCAAGTACTGTCGTCCCCTTACCTGAAGAACCTCACCCATGGCGAGTTGTTCGGCCTCTTGTGCCTCATTGTTGTGGCAACGTTCGTGCTATGCGTAACGTTGATCAATATTGGTACAAAATCAAAGTTGCATGGCAATAATTTAACCATGAAAGGTTCGGTTATTCATGGCTCCGTGCAAGTTGGCGATAATAACTCCGAAAAATCTAAATGAACAGTGCCTCAATAAATAAATCAGAGATCCATGGCAGTGTTCATGTAGGTGATAACAATACCTACAAGATTGTATTGCCTCCAGCTGACCCCCAGGGAATGGCCTCTGCTTTGGCTAGATTTCAGGCACTAAGCGAAAATGATGATGATTTTCAGTATTTCATGGAAAGATTAGATTTTTTCACGTCGCAAAATTCCCGATCTCCGGTCATTGGGCTTGAAAAGAAACTGACGAATGCCGGCAGGCAAGATTTGCTTGAAGTCGCAGTGGAGCGAAAAGATGCATTCGCCAAGCGCATAATGCGATCTCAATTAAGTCGTAGGCGGCAGTGGATTTTTTATTACATCCTCCAAAAAATAGATTTCTATTTTACTTCTCAAATCAAACCACTGATTCGACAACGTCAGCCATCTGAAGTAATCGACGCTGTCATTATGAGTGGCATTGTAGAGGTTATATATCGAGAGGTAATGGCCGAAGATCCTACCATCGATCTTCATACAATTTCTGGAATGCTTTACTTTCTAACTGGAAAGTGTCACTTGGTTTGGGAGGTGTAAAGTGCTCATTTACCATCCAGCTTTTGACGCCAACCATTGTGTGTATCGTATTGTTTCTATACTGAGTGCAACTCAAAAAGACATATCGTGGCCTTTATTGCGAATCTTGGATTTTTACTATCTATTTCCTGGTCAGTTAAAAAAGCTATCGCCATGGCCTAAAGAAATACAGAAGTACAAAAGTCTCGTCAAACAAGTACCTGATGAGTATGAAAGCATTACAAATCCTGCGAGAGTATTTTTTGATTTAGAGAGCTTTCAGAAAACCGCTATTCTTGAGCTAATTGCAAAAGGTGTTCTCTCAAAAAGCTCTTTTGATCAAGGTGTGATGAAGCTAGAGTCAGAATCAATTTCGCAAGATTATAAGGTGAACTTGGTAAGTGATCCTTTCGTAAATAGCCCTGCATTTAAAGTCATCACGGAAGCGCTTCCAGTTGTTCAATTCGGCGGAATGAATGGACTCAAGAAAAGATCAGGATTGATGGAGTATATTTATGACCTTTAACGCCAGCACATTTTTCATTAAAAGATTTTTGATCGCGAAATCTGAAAGGCTTGTATTCGATCAGAAGTTCCACCTTGGCGTAAACATTATCCGAGGTGCCAACAGCGTCGGAAAATCCACTATCATGGATTTACTGTTCAACTGCATTGGCGGCGACATCTCGGAAGACCGATGGACTAAGGAGGCTAAATCCTGCAATTGGCTCATCGCAGAATTACAGCTGAACGGCAGAGTAATTACCATCTGCAGAGCCATCGATCCTGGCGGCAAGCCTCCAATCTTATTTTTTGACGGTTCGTTTGATCAGTCCCAGAAAGCACAGACCTCTGATTGGCAAAAATATGGCCTAAATCGCACCGATGAAAAGCTGAGCTTCTCCCAGCAACTCTTTGACCTACTTGGTTGGCCGCACAGCCAAACAGAAGATTTTGCCAACTTGACCATGCACCAGGTTCTGCGACTTATCTTCGTAGACCAAGGCACTCCGGTTAACAAAATACTCCGAGCTGAACACTCTACCTTTGATAGACCTAGTATGCGGCAAGCCATTGGCGATTTCATGCTGGGCCTTGACGATCTTGGCATTTATGGGCTGAAACAACAGCTCTCCAAAGCCGAAGCTGAATTTGCAAAAATAGAAGGTCAGCTCGACTCTATCTACAAATTCATCACTCCAGTGGAAGGCGTGCTCCGCGTAGAGCACCTCAACAAGGAGATTACTGACGCCCAGCTGGAGATGCTGCGACTTACCCAAGAAAGAGATAAGCTGCTTAGCCAACCCGACGATAGTTCGGATGAAAAAATAAAAGTTGAAGCAGAAAGACTTAACATTGAAATAGATAAACTCACAAAGGATATTGATGTTAGGCTCTCACGTCGCGCAGAAATCCTAAATGAGATAGTTGAGTCCGAACTCTTCATTACGGCCATTGAGGCACGAATCAAGTCTCTAAAAGAGTCAAGAGAGGCTTATGATTTCTTTGGGGAGGTTCGATTTAAGTTTTGCCCGAGCTGCCTCTCTGCGATTTCCGAGTCAGATAAGCAAAAATGCCATCTTTGCAAAACGGATCTCGACAAAGATTCCAGAGAAGCATCTTACTTGGCTGCTTTGAATGAGCTTGTTTTTCAGAAGAAAGAAAGTACCAAAGTTCTTGAAGAGTTCAAGGCTAGGCTTGCGGAACATAATCTTTACATCAACACAATCCAGCACAATCTGCAAAGTCTCAAAGCCAAACATGTCACGACGCTTAAAATTAGTTCAGAGCGCATGCTTACACTCAACAATTTATCTAGTCAGATAGGCGCCTTGGAGGAGCGGATCAAGAATTCCACGGATAAAATGAGACTGGTTTCTGCGGTTGAAGGACTTGTCCAGAAAAAGGTTGAACTGAATGCAACCATGCTTGACCTTGCCGACCGGATTAAGCAGAATCGGGAGCTAACCCATGAGCGTCGCGTAAAGGTTGAATATAACCTATCTGAGAAAACTAAAGCTCTTTTGGAAAAAGATGGAAACTTTGAGCCAGACTTTACAGAGGCCTCGCTGGTGCAGTTTGATTTTGGAAAAGACATGATGTTGGTGGATGGTCGCTCCAAGTTTTCCGCCAGTTCTGAAACCATTCTTAAAAACAGTTTCCACTTAGCCATACTTCAGGAGTCAATTGAAGACGATACCATGAGGTACCCTAGGCTCTACCTTCTAGATAACACTGAAGACAAAGGAATGGCTCCAGACAGAAGCCAGAATTTTCAGAGGATGGTAGTCGAATCGCTCTCAAGCTACTCTAAGCCTTATCAGGTCATCATGACGACATCTATGATTGATCCTGAACTTGATGCATCAGAGCACTGCGTTGGGCCGCACTACAAGAAGGGCACCCACACACTCAGCTTATAGCGCCGGGTGATAAGTGTGGCCTCACTCTAGGGAGGCCTCCATAGCGCCTGTGGTTATAAAGCCGAAAAACTACGTGGTCATCCGTCATTCGTCACCTCTCAGCATAGAGCATGGCACTTAGTCAGTGCCGGCTCTAGTTGGGACCTTTATCTGTTTTTCTCGTTCGACCTATTACTCGCTGTCATATTATGGGCCCTCTACTTGAACGGCTAGAATTCTGCAGGCAATCATGATCTACATGTATACGCTGACTTGCGATGTCTAATAATTGGAAGGCTAGCCCAGCGTTAAACGAGAAATTTGTGAACGTTGGAATAACTCGCAGACATGATCAGCGGCGAGGTTCAAGGTTATTTTTAGTACCTAAGCTCTGCAGTAAACGATGGGATGAACTCCCGCTTCTTTTGTGGCGTTTATGAAGGAGGATAAAATCCAATAGAGCTGAGTTGTATAACCGGCCACCGGTCTGCCATTCTTGATTTTATTAAATTCTCGAGTGATAACTTTTTTCGAGATAAATGAGCAGCAAATGATACACCTGCGATTGAACCTAAAGTCAGAGTGTATTTTTGGTAGATAGGTCTCGAAACGCCCAGGAGCCCTCTTTCTTATTCTGGATATTTTTCCTCCGCGATAAGTAGTCTTAAATTTTTTGGTGTATTTTTCCAGCGTTTTTTTAATGTCTATGTCCATATTTCCTATGTTTTTCAAAGCTTGCCCGACAACGTCATGAAGATTGCTAGCCGACTTACTAGGTTCACCATGTTTTGAGTGAATAAAGGATACTGAAATTTCGGCCATGTTGAATGTGATATGGTCAGCCCATTCATTGCCCAAGTCATCGCAGAAAATGTAGTCGTCAGCCTGGTGGGCTTGCTCTACGATGTCAAATACAGAGTCGGCATCGAATTTGGTAATGCGTTTTGTAAAGCTGCCTTTCTCTGAAGTAGCATTTGCAAGAGCCGGAAGAATGGTGAGCGTTTTGAGGAGCTCTGGAATCTCGTTAACTCCTGCGCCATCTTCAAAGCACTGCCCCATGAAATACATGTAACGAGGATTGTTGAATGTAATGGTCGGCATATTTTGTTTCTTTATATAGGCCTGAAGTGTTACTGGTTTTCCGTTTTGCTCGAAATGTATTTTTCTTAGAATTGGACTGTCTAGGGTTATTGAGTTTAGGTTTTTTCTTAGGCTAGCACGACGAATGCTACCTTGAAGCTCGAATCCTGGTGTAGGTCCTACTTCATACACCTTTTCCATCTCTGAAATAAGATTCTTCAGATGCTTGTCTTTTAACTCGAACACCCGCCCGCGCTTGCCAGTATAAAACACAGGGATGCTTTGATTCACAATGTTCTCGGTAAAAATGTTATGTTCGAGAAGAACTCCGTTCGGTGTAGTCGCGGCCCAGACTGAGTCTAGATCTACGAGTCTAGCAAACGAGTCTAGAAACTCCTTGTCTTGAGACGGGTTGTTGATGTCATGAAGCTGTGCTTTGGCCCATGTCACTGCATCGGCAATCGATTTGCGCTCAGATGCCTCAACAACACGTCCGCTCTGTGCGGAAATTGTTTTAGATCGACCTTTAACCCTCAATTTGAAAAAATACGGAATAGATCGTCCTGCCGAGTGAAGGCTCATCAAACCCTTCAGATCAGAAGCTTCAAAGGCCCGGCTGCGCATTGCTCGGTCTGATACCGTCATGTTGCGCATTGTCATTTTTTGGAATTGTGCGTCTGTATCGCTAAAGGCTGATGTTAATTCCGTGCTGCGAATAAGATTAGCGTTTTTTTCCATGCACTCTGCTATGCTTGCGCATGATTTTTTGAACACAACTATGCAGTCGTCAATTTCGACAATTAATATAAATGCATACACTTTATCTTTAAGTGGGGCCTTCCAGAAATGCACTTCTCGTACAGTTTCAAATACCCGCAAGCTGAAAATGTAAGGGGATCCATCAGCGAGGGAGGCCGGCTGGCTCATGACATTATCTATGAACTGACTACCTTGGGTCATATTAGAGCTGGCAGCGTCCAGTATAGCAATGCGTAAAGCGTCAGTTACTGCGCTGTCAGGGCGGTAGAATTGAGCGTTTTGCGTCAATTGCAAGTCATTAGACATAGTCTATCTTCCATGAGGTGTAGAGGGATAGCATAGAGCCATCTGGCGTATAGGTCTAGGTAAAGGCCGCATTCAAGAATGGGTGACGTCGATAGGCTGGGGTCGAGAGCAACGTTAGCGGCTCGCTATCAACCGCATCACAATGGCTCCTTAGTGTTTTGGTTGATTGCTGACTCTTGAGGCAGACGGTCATGACGCATTTCTAAATTTTGATAAAGGCAAAAGTCCATGACGTTTCCAAGCGTCGACATATCAATCGGTCAGTCAGTAAATAATAATACCGCGTACCGCTGTTGTACTGCTTAAGGTGATCCCTGATAAACCAATCCAGATGCTTCCGCTTCCAACCCCAGGGCGTCTCCTGCCCCCACCGCTCAGCTAGAGCAGCGTGGATAACCTTCGCCTGCAGTAAATGCCGCTGCCGTGTTGCTTGCGACCCGGTTAGCACACCAGTCATAAACAGTTCCATATCAAAGGCCTTGGTCATACCCGCCCCCCGACATAGGCAGCGACCACATCGATACGGCCATGCCCCAGCTCCACGCTGATCTGCATGCGAGCCTCACGGTCAAGACGCCAATCTATGGTGTAGCACATTATAGGCGCGCGATGCTGGGTGATCTGTTCATAGTGCTCGCAAGCAAAAGCCGCTCTCAGCTCGTGAAACCCTTGAGGTGGAAAGCGTGCAAGACCTCCCGGGCGGGCCGGGCAACTCTTTGTACAACGTCTTCATAGCTTTCGCTTGGAGCAATCATGTTGCTGCTTTCCGCCGACGACACCTGTGCCGCAAACGCCAAGGCAACTCGAGCTGGCTCATCCACCGCAATCCACCGAGGTGCCGACACACCGGCGCGACCGCCTTTGGTGCCATCTTGAATATTAATCCTTCCTAGATCATTAGCCTCATGGCTTAGCCGTGGCAGGTCAGCCAAGATAGCTTCACGCAAGCGCATCCCCATGGCTCGCGCCAACAGAACGATTACGGCGGCCCTTAGCTGATGTTGGCGGCAAAGCGCATCGACTATCTGCTTCACCTGCGCACGGTCTTGGCCCTGGGGCATCGACTGGCGAACTCCGGTGCGCTGCACACCCAATGTCTTGTTCGGGATTGGCAATTTCATGCATTGATCACCGTGAAGCGCTGCCATGGTCCTGTTAACGCTGGATAGTCGGTTTTGTGCGGTACTGACGGCGAGGTCGCCGCGCCTAACCATGTCGCGCAGATACGCTGCGTAGTCGGCCAACACCTTTCGATCAACTTGCCGCGCATCATTGATACTGGGCCCCTGTT
Organism: Pseudomonas sp. GD03842; assembly: GCF_029841165.1. Lineage (NCBI taxonomy): Bacteria > Pseudomonadati > Pseudomonadota > Gammaproteobacteria > Pseudomonadales > Pseudomonadaceae > Pseudomonas > Pseudomonas sp. GD03842. Next base: position 95,768 of record NZ_JAOCEA010000011.1, read on the forward strand.
CGGAACGGCACCACTTCACGAATGCCTGCCACCGATCACAGTGCGCCTTGACCGTGCCGTAGTGGCCACCGCCGAACATGTCTTTCAGCGCTTGCGGCCCTGCGTAACTCAATTGCCTGCCGTAGCCAAAATTACGGCCATCGCGTTTACCCACCAATGCCATGTCGGTCACCTCATCGTTCGCTCTCCGATCCTCGCCCCACGTCATTCCGCCAAGAATGTTGACTGTTATCAGGGATCAAGGCCCCTGCGACCTGTGGGGATGTCCTCTAACGCGGGACTGGCGGATCCTTACGTCCGGGAGCTAGGGCATCTCATGATCTGGCCTCCTTAACACCGTTGCCGGTGGGCGGCTGGAGGCAGCACTGGCTGACGAGACCAGCGCCTGAAGATCCTGAGCCATGTGCAAGCAGCAATGCGATGACCTGGGCATACCTGACTGTCAGTCAGGTTCAGTCCATTCCGTGGTCTGCGGCATCATCATCTACATCGCTGTTGCTGGTGACATCGGCGTTTGTCACGCCGATTATCACGAGGGGGAATGCCGCAAAGCCTTGTGTGATCAGGGCTGCAGCAGCGTTAGAAGTGCCCGTCTCTTTCCCGAAGAAAGAGACGGGCATAGGTCGGCGCGATAGTGGCCAAGCGGATAGGTTGCTGCAGGGCAGCGAGGTACGGTGTATCTGGCGCACGAGGGCCACATGTGTAAGAGCATCCATCGCTGGGGGGAGGTGAACGGGCTAGCTCCGGGATGCAAACTGCAATCTACACAGGGCTCTTTCTGGCGTGTTGATGATGAGGGCGTATCTGGCACGACCCTTTGCGCCAAAATCGATAGCGGGAAGCGAGGCGATATGTTGTTCGTCCTCGCTGTTGCTCTGGAACCTGACAGCGCCAGTCTCGTTATGTAGCAATCTCGTGCTTTACGTTCACACGGGCGATAACCGTTGTTAAAGTCTTGCCTCGAATTAACAGGAATGACGAGTATTAGCATGGCAGCGATGTGGATGATCCGAGGTGACGGGGGCCGACTTTATGACGATTTCAGAGATCGCAATATTGCGGCAATCGGTTGGGCTCAATTAGCGACAGAAGCCAAGCCGGGAATTTCTCGGAAGGCATTGATTCAGATTTATAAAGTTCTACAGCCGGGAATAAAGGACGCAAGTGCCGTCTCGGGTGCTTCGCAGGTATACCGCTTCGTTAACGAAATCAGTATCGGTGACACGGTCGTTACGTATTCCCCTGCGAACCGGACCTATCTGGTCGGTCGCTTCACTGGTGCGTGCCAGCTTCAGCTTGATCTCGCAGATCAGGGAATGTCTCTAACCCGACCTGTTGAGTGGCTTGCGCTGGAGGTTGATCGCGACAAGCTCACTAGCGCAAGCAGAAACAGCTTGGGCTCTACGTTAACCGTATTTAAAGTTGCAGAGGATGCCCAGAAAGAGTTGTTGGCTCTAGCGACTGGTAATGCGGTCTCTGTTACATCGAAAGATCCGGTTGAAGATCCAGAAGCCTTGGAAGATCCACTGAGAGGTGTTGAAGAGATCGCTTTCGAACGCATCAAAGACCAAATCAACAGTTTGGATTGGGCTGAAATGCAGGAGCTGGTGGCAGGGATCTTGCGCGCGATGGGCTACAAAACTCTTGTATCTCCGGCTGGCGCAGACCGCGGTAAGGACATCATTGCCTCTCCTGACGGCTTTGGTTTTGAGCCACCACGTATTGTCGTAGAGGTCAAACATCGAAGTGCCAGAATGGGAAGTAACGAAATCCGTAGCTTTCTGGGCGGTAGGCACAAGGATGATCGCGGGCTGTATGTCAGTACCGGCGGGTTCACTAAAGAGGCGTTTTATGAGGGGGAGAGGGCGAACGTCCATCTGACAATGTGGACGCTGGATGAGCTGGCTCGGACGCTGATGGCGCATTACCCGGCCACAGATCCGGAAACGAAACGGTTGGTTCCGTTGCGCTATTTTTACGTGCCTGCTTAAAGCGATCTGTGGCGGTGGGCGAGCCCGAGTGTGAGCGCCGTAGACAAATGTCGCTGAAATACAGGCGCACTAATTGCCAAATCCCAGACACAAAAAAAGACGTCCATAGACGTCTTTCTCTGATCATTTGGTGGAGCCGGGGGGATTTGAACCCCCGTCCGCCAGTACTCCGCTTTCGGGCCTACATGCTTAGCCGTGTCTATTAAGTTAACCCTCAGCGACCCGACGGGCAGGGTGCTTTGGGCGAGCTGTGTAAGTTTTAGCCGATTCGTCCACAGCGTACTGCACGGCGATCCTGTTCTGTATGACAATCATTTCGGGTTTACAGGCATCCCCTGATGATTGCTGGAGCCGAAGCTACCAGAAGGAAGGCTAGCGCCGCTTACGCAGCGAGAGCTTGTTCCCCGTAGGTTTCGTCATTGGCAACTATAGAAAGTTGCAACAGTGGATTTACGACTTCTGTTACCAAGTCGGCATGCCCCTAGAGTTTCATCACCGGCGTCGAATCCTAATCGGCCCCAATTCTGCTGCTCCAGGCAGTCAGGCGGCGGAGTGTACCCGAATCAATGGGATACGTCGACTCCGAGCCTGAAGCCGCGTCGCCTGGCCAGCCCGAAGGCTGGCCGCAGTGCCCGCAGCGAGTTACTTGGCGTTACCACCGTCAGAGCCGTCGCCGCCCGTTTTGAGAGTGGTGATCTCTTTGGTGGTGAGCTCGATGCACTTCTTGTCATCGCCGGCTTTTTGCGCAGCGGTGGCTGCGGCCAGAGTTTTTTCCAGTTCGTCTTTAGTGTCTGCGCTCAAGTTGGTGCTCGTCGAGGTGTGAGCATCCTTCAGCGTTTGCAGGTTGGCGCCGCACAGGTCGTCGGCAGCGAATACCGGGGAACCCATCAGTGCAGCGGTCAGAAACAAACCAGTCAGTGCTGTGCGCTTCATGTGTATCTCCTTGATCCTGTGGACTCGCCTCAACAGATGGGCTGATGTCCTGAGTAGGGTGGCAAGCGCTTGTTGATCAGCGCTTACGGAGATGGACTGTGGCCGAATGCAGGGGTTCTATTTTTTTTGCGAATGCTATGAAAAAGCCATGTTGCAGGATGTGACAGGGAAAAGGGGCACATCTTGCCCCATTTGTGTGCATCATGCATTTTTGGGCTGGGTGACGCGGTCCACCAGGTAGACCAGCCCGTGGTAGTCGATGCCACCGTGGCGGGTGAGCCCGATTTCGCAGGTGCGGCTGGTCGAGATGCCTTCGCTGCAATGCTGAACGGCGTCTTTAAGCGTTCTCAGCGAGTGGGCGTTGAGCTCGGGCGTGGTGAAGCCTTTGTCGCCCGCGAAACCGCAGCAATGGATGCCTTCCGGAATGACCACGTTGACGCTGCACAGGCGCGCCAGTTCGATCAGCGCTTGGCTTTCGCCCAGGTGTTGAGTGCTGCAGGTCACGTGCACGGCGATGGCTTCCTGCTGCGGCGTGAACACCAGTTTGTCCAGCAGGTGGGTGCGGATGAAGCGCACCGGGTCGTAGAGGTCGAGGCGCGTGTCCTTGAGGTCTTGAACCAGGCGCAGGGTGCAGGGGCTGGTGTCGCAATAGATCGGGTCGAGCCCGCCACGGCTGGCGTTGCTCAGTGCGGCCAGCAGCTGCTGGCGCTTGTCTTCGGCCTGCTCGGCGTAGCCTTTGGAGGCGAACGGCTGGCCGCAGCACAGGCTGTCCTGCCCCTCGGGGAACACCACCTGGTACCCGGCCTTTTCCAGCAGGCCGCGGGTTTTGTCGAGGAGTGAGGTTTGCTCGCGGTCGCCCGCCGCGGGGCCCATCACGCGCGAAACGCAGGCGGCCAGGTAGACCACGCGGGGACGCTGATCTTCACGGGGCGGCGTGAAACGGATCTCGGCTTCGGGTTGCGGCATGGCGGGCGTCCACTGCGGAACGCGGCCTGATGAGGCTTTGGTCAGTGCGGCGGACAGTTTCTCCAGCCTCGGAGCACCAAGCAGCATGCGGGCGCCGTTGGCAGCGTGCAGCGTGAAGCGTGCGCCTTGCAGAGCTGCCCTGAAGTGTTGCGCCAGCCAGCCGGCTGTCTTGCCGTGGGTTGCCTCTTGAGCGCGGAGTTTTTTCACCAGTTCGCCGGTGTTGATCCCCACTGGGCAGCGTTGCGCGCAGAGCCCGGTGGCGGCGCAGGTGTCGATGCCTTGGTAGTGGTAGTTGCGCTCCAGCTCGGCGGTGTCGGCGCCTGCGCGTTTTTTTGCCTGGATATCGCGCCACATGACGATGCGTTGGCGGGGGCTGAGGGTCAGGCCTTTCGAGGGGCAGACTGGCTCGCAAAAGCCGCACTCGATGCATTTGTCGACCAGCATGTCGGCGGCTGGCATGGGTTTGAGGTGCTTGAGGTGGATGTCCGGATCTTCGCTTAGGACCACGTTCGGGTTGAGGATGCCGCGAGGGTCGAGCAGGCGTTTGATCGTCCACATCAGTTGGTAGGCGTCACTGCCCCACTCCAGTTCGACGAAGGGCGCCATGTTGCGGCCAGTGCCGTGCTCGGCCTTGAGCGAGCCGTTGAATTCGACCGCCACCAACTGCGTGACGTCGTCCATGAAAGCCGAGTACCGCGCGATTTCCTCAGGGTCGCCGAACCCTTGCGTGAAGACGAAGTGCAGGTTGCCCTCCAGCGCATGCCCGAACAGGATCGCTTCGTCGTAATGGTGTTTGTCGAAGAGTTCGATCAGGCGGCGCACGCCAATGGCCAACTGTTCGACGGGAAAGGTCACGTCTTCGATGATGACCGTGGTGCCGGTCTCGCGTACCGCGCCGACGGCGGGGAAGGTGTCTTTGCGGATGGCCCAGAGGCGCGCGTTCTCGCCGGGGTCTTCAGTGAAGTCGACTTGCTTTTCCACCGGAAACTGGGCGATCGACGCCATGATTTGCGCCAGGTGTTCGTGCAGCAGTGGCTGCGTGGCGGCCCGGGCTTCGATCAGCAGGGCGCAGGCGTTTTCTGACAACTCGCGCACGAACGCGGGCATCCCCGGTTTGTTCTGCACCGAGCGCATGCTCCGGCGGTCGAGCAATTCCACGGCCGACACGGGCTGGGTTTTCAAGACCGTCACCGCGTTGCAGCAGGTTTCCACATCCGGGAAGACGATCAGCGCCGAGGCCTTGCTCGGGTGGTCGGGCACGGTGTCGTAGGTCACGGCGCTGATGAAGCCCAGCGTGCCTTCGGAACCGACCAGCAGGTGGCTGAGGATGTCGAGGGGCTCATCGAAATCGACGAGCGCGTTGAGTGAAAGCCCGGTGGTGTTTTTAAGGCGGTATTTGTGGCGAATCCTCGCAGCGAGTTCGGTGTTGGCGCGGGTCTGACGACCCAGCTCGGCCAAGCGTTCGAGGAGCGCGCCATGGCTGACGCGAAACGCTGCAACGCTCGCCGGATCCTCAGTGTCCAGCCGGGTGCCGTCAGCCAGAATGAGGCGCATCCCGGCGAGGGTGTGGTAGCTGTTCTGCGCCGTGCCGCAGCACATGCCGCTGGAATTGTTGGCCACGATGCCGCCGATTTTCGCGGCATTGATCGACGCCGGGTCGGGGCCAATCTTGCGACCATACGGCATCAGCCAGGCATTGGCCTGCGCACCGATCACCCCCGGTTGCAGACGAATCTGTTCGCCGTCGCGGCGTATTTCCCGCCCGTTCCAATTGTCGCCGAGCACCAGCAGCACCGAGTCGCTGATGGCCTGGCCGGACAGGCTTGTGCCTGCCGCGCGGAAGGTCACGGGCACGCTGTCCAGTTGCGCCAGTTTGAGCAACGTGACCACCTCCTCCTCGGACTCGACCCGAATCACCAGTTTGGGAATCAACCGGTAGAAGCTGGCATCGGTGCCAAACGCGAGGGTCGAGAGCGGGTCGTCGAAGCGCCGTTCAGCAGGTATCAGGCGCTTCACATCGGCCAGGAAAGTGGCGGGAAGGGTCATCGGTTTTTCCTCATCTGCCGCGGCATCTGACGTGCCGCGTGCGCAGGTTGACGGCGCGTTACGGGATCAGAGATTCACGCACCAGGGAGTCGCGGGTGATCTCGCTGATGGACTTGGCACCGGTCAGTACCATCGCCACGCGCATTTCCTTTTCGAACAGTTCGAGCAGGTGCTTTACGCCTGCTTCGCCGTGGGTGGCGAGGGCGTAGATGAAGGCGCGACCGATCAGGACGGCGTCGGCGCCCAGCGCGATCATGCGCACCACGTCCAGCCCGCTGCGGATGCCCGAATCGGCGAGGATCTTTATTTCGCCTTTCACGGCATCGGCAATGGCGGGCAAGGCGCGGGCACTGGACAGGACGCCGTCGAGTTGGCGACCGCCATGGTTGGACACGACGATGCCGTCCGCGCCGAATTTCACAGCGTCACGCGCGTCATCGGCATCGAGGATGCCTTTGATCACCATCGGGCCGTCCCAGAAGTCGCGAATCCACTCCAGATCTTTCCACGAAATGGACGGGTCGAAGTTGGCGCCCAGCCAGGCGATGTAATCCGTGAGGCCCGTCGGATTGCCCCGGTAGGCGGAGATGTTGCCCAGATCGTGCGGGCGGCCGTTGACGCCCACGTCCCAGGCCCATTGTGGGTGGGCCATGGCTTGCAGGACGCGGCGGGTCGGGCCGCTGGCACCGCTCATCCCAGAGTGCAGGTCGCGGTACCGCGCGCCGGGCACGGGCATGTCGACGGTGAACACCAGGGTCTTGACCCCGGCTGCCTTGGCCCGCTCGAGGGCGTTGCGCATGAAGCCGCGATCCTTTAGCACGTACAGCTGGAACCACATCGGGCGGTCGATGGCGGGTGCGACTTCCTCGATGGGGCACACCGACACGGTGGACAGGGTGAATGGGATGCCTTTGGCCGCCGCCGCCCGTGCCGCTTGCACCTCGCCACGGCGGGCGTACATGCCGCACAGGCCGACCGGCGCGAGCGCCACCGGCATGCTCAGGGTTTCGTTGAACAGCGTGGTGTGCAGGCTCAATTCGGACATGTTCTTGAGCACCCGCTGACGCAGCGCGATGCCGGCGAGGTCTGACACGTTGTGCCGCAGGGTGTGTTCGGCGTACGCACCGCCGTCGGCGTAATGAAAGAGAAAGGGCGGCAGCTTGCGTTGCGCTGCAGCGCGGTAGTCGGTAGAGGCAGAAATGATCATGAGGACTCGCTGCTATAGGGAAAAAGCCGATTGAGCCGAGCAGGCGCCGGGCGCATTCGCTTGCGCCCGGGCCTCTCTCGTCAGTGAACCAGCATGCCGGTGAACCAGTACGCCTGGGCATAGGTGATGCAGCCGACGATGGCGGCGAAGAAAATGCTGTGTTTGAGGGTGAAGCGGAACAGGTCCGATTCCTTGCCGACCAGGCCGGTGGCCGCACAAGCGACTGCAATCGATTGTGGCGAAATCATCTTCCCGGTCACGCCGCCGCTGGAGTTGGCGGCCACCATCAGCACGTCGCTTACCCCGACCTGGTGCGCGGTCGTCGCCTGCAGCGAGCCGAACAGGGCGTTGGACGAGGTGTCCGACCCGGTCAGAAACACTCCCAGCCACCCCAGGAATGGCGAGAAGAACGGGAACGCAGCGCCAGTGCCGGCCAGTACGAGGGCCAGCGTGGTGGACATGCCTGAGTAGTTCATGACGAAAGCGAACGCCAGCACCATGCCGATGGACACGATCGCCCAGCGCAGTTCGATCAAGGTTTCCTTGAAAGTGGTCAGACCAGTTCTAACGCCAATCCGCAGCACAATCATCGCCAGAATGGCCGAGATCAGAATGGCGCTGCCCGATGCCGCGAGCAGGTCGAACTTGTAGACCGCAGGCATCGCCGTGGGGTTGGCAACGATGGGGGCGGCTTTCATCACCAGTTGATCCAGGTGGGGGACCGGGAAACTCTTGGTGAGCGCCTGGAGCGCACCGCCCGCAGCGAACAATGCTTTGAAAGGCTTGAGCGTCCAGATGGTCACGACCACGGTGAGGATCAGAAAGGGCGACCAAGCTTTGATGATAGTGCCGGTGGAGTAGGGGGATTTTTGCGTCGTGCGTGGTTGGCCGAAGCCGCCCGGTCCGCCGCCCATCACCACGGCACCGCCGCCTGCGCTGGCGACTTGCACGTCGCTGGCGCGCGCTGGTTGCCAGACTTTCAGGAAGAACGTCAAAGCCACGAGGCTGACCAATGCAGAGGTGATGTCCGGCAGTTCAGGGCCGATGAAGTTGGAGGTCAGGTACTGGGTGATGGCGAAGCTGCCGCCTGCGATCAGGGCTGCTGGCCAGGTCTCTTTCACACCCTTCACACCGTCCATCATGAACATCAGCCAGAACGGTACGAACACCGATAGCACGGGCAACTGACGGCCCGCCATGGCGCCGATCTTGAATGCATCGATGCCCGACACCTGGCCCGCCACAATGATCGGGATGCCCAATGCGCCGAAGGCGACCGGCGCGGTGTTGGCGATCAGACAAAGCCCGGCGGCATACAACGGGTTCAAGCCCAGGCCGACGAGCAACGCAGCCGTGATCGCCACTGGCGCGCCAAAACCGGCTGCACCCTCCAGAAAAGCGCCGAAGCAGAAACCGATCAGCAGCACCTGCAGGCGTTGGTCGTCGGTAATCGACATGACCGAGCTGCGGATGATCTCGAACTGGCCACTTTTGACGGTAAGTTTGTAGAGGAACACCGCCGCGACGATGATCCAGGCGATCGGCCACAGGCCATAGAAGAAGCCATAAATGGCCGAGGCGATAGCCATGTCCGCTGGCATGTTGAAAGCGAAGATCGCGATCAGCACGGCAAGCAAGAGGGTAATGGTGCCCGCGACATGCCCTTTCAGCCGAAAGACGGCCAGCGCCACGAAGAAGAACACGATCGGAATGACTGCAACCAGCGCCGAAAGGCCCAGGCTGCCGAGGGGTGTGTAGAACTGTTGCCAGGTTTGCATGTAGGAGGCCCCTAATTGTTTTTGGTTAGGCCCGGTGTCCGTGTCGTACGTGCGCTGCTCTGCAAGCGACAACTGCTGGTCTGTCGTCCTGCCGATGCTGACGAACGAGTCGCACAGCCCACCAGCTCAAGCTTTCGCCGTCGCGAAGCGCTTGCGGTGCCCCGTGGGGATGGCCACTGGTCACCGGCATCGATAAATTGGTAATACCAATTTACAATGTCTTGGCGCTAGGTTAAGAGCCTTGGCATTGGCGTGTCAATTTATGGCTCTAGAACTTTTGTAGCAGTTATCTCGTTTTTTTCCTGAAACGTTGATTTCTCCTACATCTGCCGGATGAATGTCGGATGACAATCGGCGAGAATATGCGCCCCCGCTGTAGTGTGAGGCGTGGGCAGTAGGGGATGCGGAGTGATGGGGTATGGGCTTTGATCAGGTGCGTCAGCGCCGCTTGTCTGACGATATTGTCGAACAACTCGAACGAATGATTCTGGAAGGCACGCTACGCCCCGGTGGGCGGCTGCCGGCCGAGCGTGTCCTGGCTGAACAGTTTGGCGTGTCGCGCCCGTCGCTGCGCGAAGCCATTCAGAAACTGACGGCCAAGGGCCTGTTGGTCAGTCGCCAGGGTGGCGGCAACTACGTCGTCGAAAGCCTCGGCTCGACCTTCAGTGACCCGTTGCTGCATTTGCTCGAAAGCAGTTCCGAGGCCCAGCGTGACCTGCTGGAGTTCCGTCACACCCTGGAAGCCTCCTGTGCTTACTACGCGGCGATGCGCGCCACGGATGTTGATCGCGTTCGTCTGCGCGAGGCATTCGATGCCCTGCAGGATTGTTACAGCCGAGTCGACGAAGTGAGCCGTGCGGAAGAGGGCGCCGCCGATGCCAATTTTCACCTCGCGATTGCCGAGGCCAGCCATAACGCCGTTTTGCTGCACACCATCCGGGGGTTGTTCGACCTGCTCAAGCGCAATGTGGTGATCAACATCGGTGGCATGTACAAGCAGCGCGCGGAAACCCGCGACATGCTGATCAAGCAGCACCGCGAGCTGTACCTGGCAATCATCGAAGGGCGCGCTGAGGAGGCGAGGGAAGTGTCCAGCCGTCATCTGCTCTATGTGCAGGAAGTGCTGGAAGAAGTGCGTCAGCAGGTGCAGCGCACGGCGCGCGCGGAAAGGCGGAACGGGATTTAGAGCCCGACGCGCCTGTGGTGAAAGCGCTTTTGTGCAAGCTCACAGACCCCGACAGGGGTCGGCGTCTGTAGAGCACGCTAATCGGATCAGTCTTCCTTGCCCTTGTTGCGCACCGCCCGCTGGAGTTCGCGATCGGAATCCCGCGCGCGCTCGGTGTCGCGCTTGTCGTATTCCTTCTTGCCCTTGCCCAGCGCGATTTCGCACTTGATCAGGTGCGCCTTCCAGTAAAGCGACAGCGCGACGGCGGTGTAGCCTTTCTGCGCGACCGAGGCATTGAGCCGATCGAGTTCGCGCTTGTTGAGCAGCAGTTTACGGGTGCGTGTCGGGTCAGCGATGACGTGAGTGCTGGCGGTCGTGAGCGGCGTGATGTGGCTGCCCATCAGCCAGGCCTCGCCGTCCTTGAGCAGCACGTAACTGTCCACCAGCTGCACCTTGTTGGCACGCAGGCTTTTTACTTCCCAACCGGCCAGGACCAGACCGGCCTCGAACTTGTGTTCGATGAAGTAATCGTGTCGCGCCTTTTTGTTTTGCGCGATGGTCCCTGTGGGATGTTTCTTGAGCTTGGCCATAGGCGACGCATTATAGGGATCAACGGTGCTCTCGGCTATGGGGAGACGACGTGACCTGTGTGCTTGAGCGCACAGTGTGAATCCCGGACAATGCGCGCTCTTTTTTGGGTGTTGGGCGTGTCAACGATGTCGAAGGACAAGGTTTCGGTTCACGGTAGTTGGGCAAGCCGCTGGGTGTTCATCCTGGCCGCCACAGGCTCGGCCGTGGGGTTGGGAAGCATCTGGAAATTCCCCTACATGGTTGGCGTCTATGGCGGCGGCGCTTTCGTGCTGGTGTTTTTGGCGTGCATCGCGCTGATCGGCATTCCCGTGATGATGGCTGAAACCCTGATCGGTCGGCGCGCCCGACAGAGCCCGGCCAACGCGTTGAAAGTGCTGGCGCATGAAGCCGGGCACTCCGGCAAATGGTCCTGGGGCGCCTTCGGCGGGATGATTACGGCTTTGCTGATCCTTTCCTTCTACAGCGTCGTGGGGGGGTGGTCGCTGGAGTACATCCTTGACGTCGGCAAGGGCAGTTTTCGGGAGGTCACCCCGGACAGCGTAGGCGGGTTCTTCGGTGAGATGATCGCCGACCCCTGGCGCATGGTGGGCTGGCACACGTTGTTCATGCTGCTCTCGGCAATCACCATCGCCAAGGGCGTGAACGCGGGGCTCGAACGCAGCCTGCGTATCCTGATGCCGCTGCTGTTCGTGCTGATGGTCATTCTGCTGGGTTACAGCCTGACCACCGGGCACTTCATGGAAGGCCTGCATTTCATGTTCGACTTCAAGCCGGAGAAAGTGATGGAAGGGCTGTTGCCGGCGATGGGGCATGCCTTCTTCTCGCTGAGCGTCGGTGTTGGCTCGATCATGATTTATGGTGCATACATGACCAAGGAGGCGTCGATCAGCGCCACTGTCGTTGGCGTTGCATTGCTGGATACCTTCGTTTCCCTTCTGGCAGGTTTGGCTCTGTTCCCGATCGTGTTCGCCGCAGGCCTCAACCCGAGCGAGGGGCCGGGGCTGATGTTCGTTACCTTGCCTTTCGCATTTGGTAACGTTGCGTTCGGTACGGTCATGGGCGTGGTGTTCTTCATTCTCGTGGCCGTTGCGGCCTGGAGTTCAGCGATCTCGCTGCTCGAGCCGATGGTTGCGTACCTGGTGGAGCGAACCAAAGTCCGTCGCGGCTGGGTAACGTTCTGGCTGTCGTTCATCTGCTGGTTCGTGGGATTGGGGACGGTGTTCTCGTTCAACATCTGGAAGCAGGCCAAGTTTTTCGTGAACGAAGGTGGCGCCTTCCACCTCTATCAATGGGGCGCGACAGCGGGGCTGGATTTCTTCGGGGTGATCGATTTCTTCACGTCGAGGATCATGCTGCCGCTGGGCGGTTTGTGTTTTGTGATCTTCGCGGGTTGGGTGATGGGCCGTGAAGCGGTGCGCGACGAATTGTCGGTGCGCAGCCCGGTCCTTTTCGCTCTGACGTTCTTTTTGATGCGCTATGTGGCGCCGATCGGCATTCTGATTGTCTTTGCCGCTCAGCTTTGGAAATGACGCTGACATGACTACGCATATTCAACGTTCGGCCCTGCTGCCGTATCCGGCCAAGGCACTGTATGACCTGGTCAATGACGTGGCCCGGTATTCGGAATTCCTGCCCTGGTGTTCAGGGGCAACAGTGTTAGAGCACAGTGAAACCAGCATGCGTGCACGGGTGGAAGTGGCCAAGGGCGGGCTGAGCCAGCACTTCATCACCCGCAACACGCTGACGCCGGGGCAGTCCATAGAGATGAATCTCGAAGAAGGCCCTTTCAGCCAACTGCATGGCGTCTGGACATTCAAAGCCTTGAACGAAAAGGCCTGCAAGATCAGCCTTGATTTGTCGTTCGATTATTCCGGCTCGATCGTGCGCGCCACTTTGGGCCCGCTGTTCAACCAGGCGGCGAACACTTTGGTCGATGCGTTTTGCCAGCGGGCCAAAGAGCTGTATGGCTGAGCCTCTGATGCGCGTCGAGGTGGTGTATGCCACACCTGAGCATCAGACGCTATTGGCCGTCGATGTGCCTGTGGGCGCGACGGTATCGGCAGCGGTCGACGCTTCGGGTATCGCTCGAACAATCCCAGGGCTGGACGTGACGCGCTGCACCTTGGGTGTATTCGGCAAAGTCATCGCCCATCCTCAGGAACGCATTCTCAACGCGGGCGATAGGGTGGAGATTTACCGACCCCTGCTCGCCGATCCCAAAGCCGTGCGTCGTCTCCGCGCCGAGAAAGCAGCCAAGGCGAAGCGGCAGGCGAAGTCGATTTAACTTTTACATGGGGTCGATTGAGCAGGCATGAAAAAGCCCGGGTATTCCGGGCTTTTTTCTACTCGCCACGCGGAGGCGGCAGGTGGAATTACTGCGGGTTGGTGTCCAGGGGTTCCTGAGAGGGAACGGGGACGGTTTCGACTTTGTCGACGTCGTTCTGGATCTGCTCCAGCAGTGAGCCTGGCTTCGGTGGCTCTTCTTTCTGCGGCTGATCCCCTTTGTTTTCGGGGGTGACAGTGGTATCGCTGCCTTTGCCGAGGATGGCTTCGTCACGGCTGACACCGGGTTTGAAGTCGCCAGACAGGCTCACCAACTGGTCGCTGCCGTTGAACATCAGGCTGATACGTTCCTGCTGACGTTCACCGCCACCGGGCTGGAGACTGTACAGATAGTCCCAGCGATTAGGGTGGAAGGTGTCGACCAACAGGGGGTTGCCCATGATAAACCTTACTTGCCGTCGGGTCATTCCGGGGCGTAACTGGTCTATCATGTCTTGCGTGACGACATTGCCCTGTTGGATGTCGATTTTATAAACCCCGGGGAATGAACAACCGGCGAGTGCGAGCAGTCCCACGAAGGTGAAACTGGTTAGCAAGAGCTTGGTGTTTTGCATCGGTGGGCGACTTCCACTATCTTGGCTGGCAACGTAAACCCCGATCATACCTGCATTAAGAGAAGCTGCGAAGCAGCGTCTGCGAGAAAGCTGACCATGGTTGAAAATAGCGAACTACGCAAAGCTGGACTTAAAGTGACCCTGCCAAGGGTCAAGATCCTTCAAATGCTCGATTCTGCAGAGCAGCGCCACATGAGCGCGGAGGACGTCTACAAGGCACTCATGGAGGCCAACGAAGACGTCGGTCTGGCGACGGTTTACCGTGTTTTGACTCAGTTCGAAGCAGCCGGGTTGGTGGTTCGCCACAACTTCGACGGCGGTCATGCCGTATTCGAACTGGCAGACGGAGGCCACCACGACCATATGGTCAACGTGGATTCCGGCGAAGTGATCGAGTTCTTTCACAAGGGCATTGAAGAGCTTCAAAAACAGATCGTGGCCGAACATGGCTTCGAACTGGTGGATCACAATCTCGTGCTCTACGTGCGCAAGAAAAAGGCGTAAGTCGTTTTCGAGACAAAACAAAGGCGACCCTCGGGTCGCCTTTGTCGTTTCAGCGCGTCATTCCGCCAGAGGGCGGGTGGATATCAAGACTTCGTCGTCACGACCATCTTCTTGGCATGGGCCAGCGACTCTTTCGTCAGGTCGATGCCGCCCAGCATTCTTGCCACCTCTTCGACACGCTCGTTCTTGGTCAGCTTGGCGACTGCAGTGCGCGTCGCGTCGTTCTCGCGCACTTTGTGCACGAATAGATGTTGATGGCCTTGGGCAGCCACTTGTGGCAAGTGAGTGACGGTCATGACCTGGCCGCGCTCGCCCAGCCTGCGTAGCAGTTGACCGACGATTTCCGCCGTAGGGCCGCCAATGCCGACGTCGACTTCATCGAACACCAGTGTTGGCACGCGGGAGGTTTGTGCAGTGATCACCTGAATCGCCAGGCTGATGCGCGACAGCTCACCCCCTGATGCGACTTTGGCCAGCGCTTTGAGGGGCTGCCCGGGGTTGGCACTGACCAGCAGTTCGACGTGCTCGAGTCCGTGTGGAGAAAGCTCCTTGTCGGCGCTTTGGCGCAACTCGATGTTGAAACGACCACCTGGCATGCCCAGTCGTTGAATTTCCTGCTCCACCGCCAAGGCAAGGTCAGGGGCGGCGCGGTGCCGCAGGTCGCTCAGCTCCCGTGCTTTCTCCTGATAGTGGCGGGCGTAAGACCCCAGTTCGTGCTCGAGACGTTCGATGGCTTCGTCATTGGCGTTGAGCGTTTCGATCTCGTCCAGCAGCTTTTGATGCAGCGCGGGAACTTCCGTTGGCTGGACCCGGTGCTTGCGGGCGAGGGTATAAATGGTGTCGAGCCGTTCTTCCACCTGTTGCAGGCGTGCCGGATCGGCTTCGAAGCGATCAAGGAAGCGGTTGATTTCGCCGACCGCTTCTTCGACCTGGATCTGCGCGCTGGAGAGCAGGTTGGTCGCTTCGTTCAGCGCATCGGGCGAGTTGTTGACGCTGGTCAGGCGATTGAGACTGGCGGTCAGTGCGTTCAGAGCATTGCCCGAATCACTTTCGCTGCACAGTTCGACCACCTGTCGGCAGATGCCCAGCAGGCTCTCGGCATTCGTGAGCGTGGTGTGCTCCTGTTCGAGGTATTCCAGCTCGTTTTCGCCCAGGCTCAAGCCTTCGAGTTCTTCGAGCTGGTAACTGAGCAGTTGATGCTTGGAGCGTTGCTCGTCACCAGAATTGGACAGACGCTCCAGCTCCTGGCGGGTCTGGCGCCAGCGCTGCGCAGCGAGGTGAACCTGGCGCGCCAGTTCGGTCGCGCCTGCGTATTCGTCCAGCAGGCGACGGTGGGTGTCGGTTTTCAGGAGCGACTGATGCTCGTGCTGGCTGTGAATGTCGATCAGCAACTCGCCCAAGGCTTTCAGGTCGCCTTGCGGGCAGGGCGTGCCATTGATGTAGGACCGGGATCGCCCCTCGGCCGTGATCACTCGCCGCAGGATGCACGGGCCGTCATTTTCCAGGTCGCGTTCAGCGAGCCAACTGCGGGCCTCCGGAATATCGGCGATGTCGAACGTCGCGAGAATGTCGGCCTTGTCGGCGCCCGGCCTGACCACGCCGCTGTCGGCGCGATCGCCCAGCGTCAGGCCTAGCGCGTCGAGCATGATCGACTTGCCCGCACCGGTTTCTCCGGTAATCACGCTCATGCCTCGGTCCAGTTCCAGATCGAGGTGTTCAACGATGGCGTAGTTATGTATGGACAGGTGCACCAGCATGCGAGCGGCTCCCAAACGTGAGGTCTGGTTATTTATACAGTGTTTTGATTCTTGCTGACAATGCCCGGCCTCGGCCTAAGCGGGCAGGTCGTCTGGAATTTCCAGCAGGCGCCCAAGGCGCCGTTGGCCGGAGAGTGGCGAACGGTCATGTCGGAATATTTGTGGGGTTATTCGTTCAATCCCGCACTTTCACCCCTTGAAGCCGTGGATTGCGGCCCCATATACCCGGGCAGAAGCGTGAGTTCAGCTCACGGAAGTGATCAGGAGGAGAGAACAATGGCTGACGAACAGAACCCGGATACGCAAGCCCAGGACCAGACTGCTGAAGCGGCGACTTCCGGAGAGGATTTGGCGACCCGCGTGCAAGTGCTGGAAGAGCAACTGGCCGCAGCAAAAGACCAGTCCCTGCGTGTTGCTGCGGATCTGCAAAACGTCCGCCGTCGCGCCGAACAGGACGTCGAGAAAGCACACAAATTCGCCCTGGAAAAATTCGCTGGCGACTTGCTGCCCATCGTCGACAGTCTCGAGCGCGGTCTGGAGTTGTCCAATCCGGACGACGAGAGCATCCGCCCGATGCGCGAAGGCATCGAGCTGACGTTGAAAATGTTCGGTGACACCCTCAAGCGTTACCACCTGGAAGCCATCGATCCGCATGGCCAGCCTTTCAACGCCGAGCACCACCAGGCCATGGCGATGCAGGAAAGCGCTGAGGTCGAGCCAAACAGCGTGCTCAAGGTGTTCCAGAAAGGTTATCAGCTCAACGGTCGTCTGCTTCGCCCAGCCATGGTCGTGGTCAGCAAGGCGCCGTCGCCCGTTGCGCCATCGATTGATGAGCAGGCTTGAAATCGGCTGAGCGGCCCCCATTACAAGGCCATGCATTTAAAGAATTACCGCAATTTGTAAATGCAGTTGCGGCAACCTAATTAAAGTTTCGGGAGAGTCAAACATGGGCAAGATTATCGGTATCGACCTGGGGACCACCAACTCCTGCGTCTCGGTGCTTGAGAACGGTGTCGCCAAGGTCATCGAAAACGCCGAAGGTGCGCGTACCACGCCGTCGATCATCGCGTACGCGAACGATGGGGAAATCCTGGTCGGTCAGTCCGCCAAGCGTCAGGCCGTCACCAACCCGCATAACACCCTGTACGCGGTGAAGCGTCTGATCGGTCGTCGTTTCGAAGAAAACGTCGTTCAGAAAGACATCGAGCTGGTGCCTTACAAAATCGTCAAAGCCGACAACGGTGACGCTTGGGTCGAGGCCAGCGGCAAGAAGATGGCGCCTCCGCAAATTTCTGCGGAAGTCCTGAAAAAAATGAAGAAGACCGCCGAAGACTACCTCGGCGAACCGGTGACTGAAGCGGTCATCACCGTTCCAGCGTACTTCAACGACAGTCAGCGCCAGGCGACCAAAGACGCTGGTCGGATCGCGGGTCTGGAGGTCAAGCGCATCATCAACGAACCCACCGCTGCGGCGCTGGCGTACGGTATGGACAAAGCCAAGGGCGACCACACCGTCATCGTCTATGACCTGGGTGGCGGTACCTTCGACGTCTCGGTTATCGAAATCGCTGAAGTGGATGGCGAGCACCAATTCGAAGTGTTGGCCACCAACGGCGACACCTTCCTGGGTGGTGAGGACTTCGACATTCGTCTGATCGATTACCTCGTCGACGAATTCAAGAAAGAAAGCGGCATGAACCTCAAAGGTGATCCGCTGGCCATGCAGCGTCTGAAAGAAGCGGCGGAAAAGGCCAAGATCGAGCTGTCCTCCAGCCAGCAGACCGATGTCAACCTGCCGTACATCACTGCAGATGCCACAGGTCCGAAGCACCTGAACGTGAAGATTTCCCGCGCCAAGCTGGAGTCGCTGGTAGAAGACCTGGTTCAGCGCACCATCGAGCCATGCCGTATCGCACTCAAGGACGCGGGCATCGACGTTGGTTCGATCAACGACGTGATCCTGGTCGGCGGTCAGACTCGTATGCCACTGGTTCAGAAAGCGGTCACCGACTTCTTCGGTAAGGAAGCTCGCAAGGACGTCAACCCTGACGAAGCGGTTGCGATGGGTGCTGCGATTCAAGGCGCCGTATTGGCTGGCGATGTCAAAGACGTTCTGCTGCTGGACGTCAGCCCGCTGACCCTGGGTATCGAAACCATGGGCGGCGTAATGACCCCACTGATCGAGAAAAACACCACGATTCCGACCAAGAAATCGCAAGTGTTCTCGACTGCCGACGACAACCAGAGCGCGGTGACCATTCACGTGCTGCAAGGTGAGCGCAAGCAGGCGTCTTCCAACAAGTCGCTGGGCAAATTTGACCTGTCCGAGATTCCACCTGCGCCTCGCGGTGTGCCTCAGATCGAAGTGACTTTCGACATCGACGCCAACGGCATCCTGCACGTCGGCGCGAAAGACAAGGCCACCGGCAAGACTCAGTCGATCGTGATCAAGGCCAACTCCGGTCTGTCGGACGACGAAATTCAGCAGATGATTCGCGACGCTGAAGCGAACTCGGAAGAAGACCGCAAGTTCGAAGAGCTGGCCGCAGCCCGTAACCAGGGTGACGCACTGGTTCACTCGACTCGCAAGATGGTCGCCGACGCGGGTGACAAGGTCTCTGCCGAAGAGAAGACTGCCATCGAAGCGGCTGTGGTCGCACTGGAAACCGCTGTGAAGGGCGACGACAAGGCGGCTATCGATGCCAAGGTCGAAGAGTTGTCGAAAGTCTCCGCTCCGGTCGCACAGAAAATGTACGCCGAGCAGGCTGAGAAGCCTGAAGCCGGTGCTCAGGCGGCTCAGGAAGAGCACAAGGCTGACGACGTCGTCGATGCCGAGTTCGAGGAAGTGAAAGATCAGAAGTAATGGGTGAAGTGAGAAGCCCTGAGAAAGCGCAGGCTCACTTGATCGCCGGTTGACCACTTTCGAGTGGTCGCTGGTAGGATGTCGCCGCGCGGGGGCTTGCTCCCGCGTTGGCGTGTCTGGAATCCGCAAAATTCTAAGGGGCGCGAATCATGTCGTGCGCCTTGTGGCTAGGCCGGTTTGCTCCTGCAGTCCGGTTTGTTCTGCCGTTTTACTCGGTCGATCAAAGGCCGTTGAACCAAGACCAGGATCGTTAATTGACGTGAGTTGGGTCCGGGCCTGAAAGGGGCTCAACGAGTTCGACACGCTCAGGAGCGTGGTGTCGGACGTCCTCAAGAGTGCAGAAAACTTATGTCAAAGCGTGACTATTACGAAGTATTGGGGGTGGAGCGAGGCTCCAGCGAGGCCGACCTGAAAAAGGCTTACCGCCGTCTCGCCATGAAATATCACCCTGACCGCAATCCGGGCGACAAGGCCGCGGAAGATGCGTTCAAGGAAGCCAACGAAGCTTATGAAGTACTGTCCGACGCCAGCAAGCGCGCAGCGTACGACCAGTACGGTCATGCGGCCATGGAACAAGGCATGGGCGGCGGCGGTGGCTTCGGTGGCGGGGCGAACTTCTCCGACATCTTTGGGGATGTATTCAGTGACTTCTTCGGCGGCGGCCGTGGCGGTGGTGGTCGCGGTGGCGCTCAGCGTGGCAGCGATCTGCGTTATACACTGGAGTTGAATCTCGAAGAAGCGGTGCGTGGCACAACGGTCAGCATTCGTGTGCCGACGTTGGTCAATTGCAAACCCTGCGATGGCAGTGGCGCGAAGAAAGGGTCATCGCCTGTCACCTGTCCAACGTGCGGCGGTATTGGTCAGGTGCGGATGCAGCAGGGTTTCTTCTCCGTTCAGCAGACCTGCCCACGTTGCCACGGCAACGGCAAAATCATTTCCGACCCTTGCGACTCCTGCCACGGCCAGGGCCGAGTGGAAGAGTCCAAGACCCTGTCGGTCAAGGTTCCGCCGGGCGTCGATACCGGCGACCGCATTCGCTTGTCTGGCGAAGGCGAGGCGGGTGTTCAAGGCGGGCCGACGGGTGATTTGTATGTGGTCATCAACGTCCGTGAACACGACATCTTCCAACGCGATGGCAAGCATTTGTATTGCGAAGTGCCGATCAGCTTCACGGATGCGGCCCTCGGAGGCGAACTCGAAGTGCCTACGCTGGATGGTCGGGTCAAACTGAAGATCCCGGAAGGCACCCAAACCGGCAAGCAGTTCCGGCTGCGTGGCAAGGGCGTCGCGCCCGTGCGGGGTGGTGGTGCAGGCGACTTGATGTGCCGTGTGGCGGTGGAAACGCCGGTCAACTTGAGCCGTCGCCAGCGTGAGCTGCTTGAAGAGCTGCGTTCTTCTCTCGAAGGTGACAGTTCGCACTCGCCGAAGGCCAGTGGCTGGTTCGAAGGCGTGAAGCGTTTCTTCGGCGACCTCTGAGGAGCAAGGCATGCGACGTATTGCTGTAATGGGCGCTGCCGGGCGCATGGGCAAACATCTGGTCGAGGCGGTGCAGTTGCGCGCACCGCAGGCCGGTTTGACGGCTGCCATCGTTCGGCCTGGCAGTACGATGATCGGTGCCGACGCCGGCGAACTGGCGTCGCTCGGTCGGATTGGCGTGCAACTGACCGGCAGCCTTGAGCAGGTGGTCGATGAGTTCGACGTACTGATCGATTTCACCTTGCCGGACGTGATGTTGAAAAACCTGGCTTTCTGCCGCAAGGTCGGCAAGGCCATGGTCATCGGCACGACGGGCTTGAGCGCCGAGCAGAAACACACGTTGGTCGAAGCGGGGCGCGAGATTCCCATCGTCTTCGCCTCGAATTTCAGCGTGGGCGTGAACCTGTCGTTCAAGTTGCTGGATCTGGCGGCGAGGGTGATGGGGGATGACGCCGACATTGAGATCATCGAGGCCCACC
The DNA here is from genome assembly GCF_029841165.1 of Pseudomonas sp. GD03842. NCBI lineage: Bacteria > Pseudomonadati > Pseudomonadota > Gammaproteobacteria > Pseudomonadales > Pseudomonadaceae > Pseudomonas > Pseudomonas sp. GD03842. Next base: position 116,421 of record NZ_JAOCEA010000011.1, read on the forward strand.
ACCGCAACAAGGTCGATGCACCGTCGGGAACGGCGGTCAGCATGGGCGAGGTGGTGGCCAATGCGTTGGGGCGTGACTTGAGCAAGGTCGCCGTTTATGGACGCGAAGGTCACACCGGCGTCCGCGATCGCGAGACGATCGGGTTCGCGACCGTTCGGGGTGGTGACGTGGTGGGTGATCACACCGTGCTGTTCGCCGCCGAGGGCGAGCGGCTGGAGATTACCCACAAGGCTTCAAGCCGGATGACGTTCGCCAAGGGCGCCGTGCGCGCTGCGCTGTGGCTCGATGGCAAAGACGTGGGGCTGTACGACATGCAGGACGTGCTGGACCTGCATTGAATCGCCCTTTGTTGATCGGTTGACCTCCCTTCCGCTGCAGGTGTGAAACAGGTTTTCCCTGGTATTGCACCTGCAGTGGTGCACCGCTTGGCGATGGCTTGTCGCATTCCTCTGCCTTCAAGGCGTTTTAGCGGTGGATTAAAAAAGCCTTTTTCTGTAAGCTACAGCTTTAGTGTGTCCACTAAAAGCGCGCAGATAATTCGACGAAAAAAAGCGGGGTGACGTGTCAATACGTCATTCCGCTTTTTTACAACCTGCGATCGCCCTTTCAGGCTTTATTACGGGAGGTCTTCTTGACTAAGCCAGCCATACTCGCCCTTGCTGATGGCAGCATTTTTCGCGGCGAAGCCATTGGAGCCGACGGTCAGACCGTTGGTGAGGTGGTGTTCAACACCGCAATGACCGGCTATCAGGAAATCCTTACCGATCCTTCCTATGCCCAGCAAATCGTTACCTTGACCTACCCTCATATCGGCAACACTGGCACCACGCCGGAAGATGCCGAGTCGGACCGCGTGTGGTCCGCCGGTCTGGTGATTCGCGATCTGCCTCTGGTCGCGAGCAACTGGCGCAACAAAATGTCGCTGGCTGACTACTTGAAAGCCAACAACGTTGTCGCCATCGCAGGCATCGATACTCGCCGCCTCACTCGCATCCTGCGCGAGAAAGGCGCCCAGGATGGCTGCATCATGGCCGGCGACAACATTTCCGAAGAAGCGGCCATCGCAGCAGCGCGTGGCTTCCCCGGCCTGAAAGGCATGGACCTGGCCAAGGTCGTCAGCACCAAGGAAAGCTACGAGTGGCGTTCCAGCGTTTGGAGTCTGCAGACCGATAGCCACCCTGAAATCGCTGCCGCTGACCTGCCGTACAACGTCGTGGCGTACGACTACGGCGTCAAGACCAACATCCTGCGCATGCTGGTCGAGCGCGGCTGCCGCGTGACCGTGGTGCCTGCCCAGACCCCAGCTCGTGAAGTGTTGGCCCTCAACCCGGACGGCGTATTCCTGTCCAACGGCCCAGGCGATCCCGAGCCCTGCGACTACGCTATTCAAGCCATCAAGGATGTTCTGGAAACCGACATTCCGGTATTCGGCATCTGCCTGGGGCACCAACTGCTGGCCCTGGCCTCGGGTGCGAAAACCGTCAAGATGGGTCACGGCCACCACGGTGCCAACCACCCGGTTCAGGATATGGACACTGGCGTCGTCATGATCACCAGCCAGAACCACGGCTTTGCGGTCGACGAAGCCACCTTGCCGGGCAACGTCCGCGCGATTCACAAATCGCTGTTCGACGGCACCCTGCAAGGTATCGAGCGCACCGACAAGGACGCCTTCAGCTTCCAGGGTCACCCTGAAGCGAGCCCGGGCCCTAACGACGTCGCGCCGCTGTTTGATCGCTTTATCACAGCCATGGCCAAGCGCCGCTAAGCGGCTGACTTGCGACTGTAGCGAGCAGGTGGCTGCGGCAGGCCGGATTCATCCGACAGCCTGCCCGGCCACCTCAGAGAATGTTCAAGACGGCTTGCCGACTGACACAGGATTCGAGTGACAACCCATGCCAAAACGTACAGACATTAAAAGCATCCTGATTCTTGGCGCTGGCCCGATCGTGATCGGCCAGGCCTGTGAATTCGACTACTCCGGCGCTCAGGCCTGCAAGGCGCTGCGCGAGGAGGGTTACCGCGTCATTCTGGTGAACTCCAACCCGGCCACCATCATGACCGACCCGGCCATGGCCGACGCCACTTATATCGAGCCGATCAAGTGGGCGACCGTTGCCAAGATCATCGAGAAAGAGCGTCCAGACGCACTGCTGCCAACCATGGGCGGCCAGACTGCGTTGAACTGCGCACTGGATCTGGAACGCGAAGGCGTCCTGGAGAAGTTCGGCGTCGAAATGATCGGGGCTAACGCCGACACCATCGACAAGGCCGAAGACCGGTCCCGTTTCGACAAGGCCATGAAATCCATCGGTCTGGAATGCCCGCGTTCCGGTATCGCCCACAGCATGGAAGAGGCCAATGCGGTCCTCGAGAAGCTGGGCTTCCCATGCATCATTCGTCCGTCCTTCACCATGGGCGGCACCGGCGGCGGCATCGCCTACAACCGTGAAGAATTCGAAGAGATCTGCGCTCGCGGTCTGGATCTGTCGCCGACCAAGGAACTGCTGATCGACGAATCGCTGATCGGCTGGAAAGAATACGAAATGGAAGTTGTCCGTGACAAAAAGGACAACTGCATCATCGTCTGCTCCATCGAGAACTTCGACCCGATGGGCGTGCATACCGGTGACTCGATCACCGTCGCGCCTGCACAGACCTTGACCGACAAGGAATACCAGATCATGCGCAACGCCTCGCTGGCGGTGCTGCGTGAGATCGGCGTTGAAACCGGGGGTTCCAACGTCCAGTTCGGTATCTGCCCGGACACCGGCCGCATGGTTGTGATCGAGATGAACCCGCGGGTTTCCCGCTCATCGGCTCTGGCCTCCAAAGCCACCGGTTTCCCGATCGCCAAGATCGCTGCCAAGCTGGCCATCGGGTACACCCTCGACGAATTGCAGAACGACATCACTGGCGGCCGCACGCCAGCGTCCTTCGAGCCTTCCATCGACTACGTCGTGACCAAGCTGCCGCGCTTCGCCTTTGAGAAATTCCCGAAAGCCGACGCTCGCCTGACCACCCAGATGAAATCCGTGGGTGAAGTCATGGCCATCGGTCGCACGTTCCAGGAGTCGCTGCAGAAGGCTCTTCGCGGTCTGGAAGTGGGGGCTTGCGGTCTGGACCCTAAAGTCGATCTGGCCGGGCCTGAAGCCAACAGCATCCTCAAGCGCGAACTGACGGTGCCGGGTGCCGAGCGTATCTGGTACGTTGCCGACGCTTTCCGGGCGGGCATGACGCGCGACGAAATTTTCGCCCTGACCAACATTGATCACTGGTTCCTGATCCAGATCGAAGACCTGATCAAAGAAGAGGAGAAGGTCAAGACCCTGGCCCTGTCCTCCATCGACAAAGACCTGATGCTGCGCCTGAAGCGCAAAGGCTTCTCCGATCAGCGTCTGGCCAAGCTGCTGGGCATCACCGACAAGAACCTGCGTCGCCATCGCCACAAGCTGGAGGTGCTGCCGGTTTACAAGCGCGTCGACACGTGCGCAGCCGAGTTCGCCACCGACACTGCCTACCTGTACTCCACGTACGAGGAAGAGTGCGAGGCCAATCCGTCCACTCGCGACAAGATCATGATTCTGGGTGGCGGCCCGAACCGTATCGGGCAAGGTATCGAGTTCGACTACTGCTGTGTGCATGCCGCGCTGGCCCTGCGTGAAGACGGTTACGAGACCATCATGGTCAACTGCAACCCGGAAACCGTGTCCACCGACTATGACACCTCGGACCGTCTGTACTTCGAGCCGCTGACGCTGGAAGACGTGCTGGAAATCTGCCGCGTCGAGAAGCCTAAAGGTGTCATCGTGCACTACGGTGGCCAAACGCCTTTGAAGCTGGCACGTGCCCTGGAAGAGGCGGGCGTACCGATCATCGGCACCAGCCCTGATGCCATCGACCGTGCCGAAGACCGTGAACGCTTCCAGCAGATGGTTCAGCGCTTGAACCTGCTGCAGCCGCCAAACGCTACCGTGCGCAGCGAGGACGAAGCCATTCAGGCTGCCGGCGGCATCGGCTACCCACTGGTGGTGCGTCCGTCCTACGTTCTGGGTGGGCGCGCCATGGAGATCGTCTATGAACTGGACGAATTGAAGCGTTACCTGCGCGAAGCGGTGCAGGTTTCCAACGACAGCCCGGTGTTGCTCGATCACTTCCTCAACTGCGCCATCGAGATGGACGTCGATGCGGTTTGTGACGGTACCGACGTGGTCATCGGCGCGATCATGCAGCACATCGAGCAGGCGGGTGTTCACTCGGGGGACTCAGCGTGCTCGCTGCCGCCTTATTCGCTCAGCAAGGACGTGCAGGATCAGGTGCGTGAGCAGGTGCGCAAGATGGCGCTCGAGTTGGGCGTTGTGGGCCTGATGAACGTACAACTGGCATTGCAGGGCGACAAGATCTACGTGATCGAAGTCAACCCGCGGGCTTCGCGTACCGTGCCTTTCGTTTCCAAGTGCATCGGCACTTCGTTGGCCATGATCGCTGCGCGCGTCATGGCGGGTAAGACCCTGAAAGAGTTGGGCTTCACTCAGGAAATCATCCCGAACTTCTACAGTGTCAAGGAAGCAGTATTCCCCTTCGCCAAATTCCCTGGCGTCGACCCGATCCTCGGCCCGGAAATGAAGTCGACCGGCGAAGTCATGGGGGTGGGTGATACATTTGGCGAGGCATTCGCCAAGGCGCAGATGGGTGCAAGCGAAGTGCTGCCGACCGGTGGCACCGCGTTCATCAGCGTCCGTGATGATGACAAGCAATTGGTTGCAGGCGTTGCCCGCGACTTGATCGAACTGGGCTTCGAAGTCGTGGCCACTGCAGGCACTGCACGCGTCATCGAGGCGGCCGGTCTGAAAGTTCGTCGTGTCAACAAGGTGACCGAGGGCCGTCCACACGTGGTCGACATGATCAAGAACGACGAGGTGTCGCTGATCATCAACACGACCGAAGGCCGTCAGTCCATTGCTGACTCTTATTCGATCCGCCGCAATGCGTTGCAGCACAAGATTTACTGCACGACCACCATCGCGGCCGGTGAAGCCATCTGCGAAGCGTTGAAATTCGGTCCGGAAAAAACCGTTCGTCGCTTGCAGGATCTGCACGCAGGACTTAACGCATGAGCATGACCAAATATCCAATGACCGTTCAGGGCGCCCGCGCCCTGGAAGAAGAGCTGAATCACCTGAGCAAGGTCGAGCGTCCGCGCTTGAGCCAGGCTATCGGTGAGGCGCGTGAGTTGGGCGACCTGAAGGAAAATGCCGAATACCATGCCGCTCGCGAAGAGCAGGGCATGGTCGAGGCGCGAATCCGGGATATCGAAGGGCGCTTGCAGAACTCCGTGGTGATCGACGTCACCACCATCGCGCACACCGGTAAGGTTATCTTCGGTACGACCGTCGATCTGGCCAACGTCGATACCGACGAGCAGGTGACCTACCAGATCGTGGGCGAAGATGAAGCCAATATCAAACTCGGCAAGATTTCGGTGAGTGCGCCGATTGCCCGGGCGATCATTGGCAAGGAAGAAGGCGATGTCGTTGCGATCAAGACCCCAAGCGGTCTGGTCGAGTACGAAATCGTGGAGGTCAAGCACATCTGACCTGCTGCCTCGGAAGCCGGGATTTCCGGCTTCCGATGACAAGCAGGTTACGCTCGGGGGCGCGAGCTCGCGGCCTGAGCGTTGATGCCGTTATTTGTAACGGTGGATGTTGGAGAGTTGCTTGTTTGGCTGCGGGTTCTTGCGGTAAATCAACGCCATTTTGCCGATGGTCTGCACGAGTTCCGCACGGCCCAGCTTGCACAGTTCATCGATGACCGCGCGACGTTCGTCGCGGTCTTCCAGCTTGATCTGGACTTTGATCAGTTCATGATCCACGAGCGCGCGGTCAAGCTCGGCCAGTACGCCCTCGCTCAACCCATTGCCTGCCACCATCAAGACTGGCTTCAGGTCATGTCCGATGGATTTGTATTGTTTCTTCTGCTCGTTATTGAGCGGCATAATCTGACCCTTTTCGTCTGACTCTGTAAAATTGGCGGGCATTTTACCCGAGGGGCCGTGGCTCCGCCCAGTCAATCACGACCCTTATCATCGAGGTGCCCCGTGGCGCAGCGTTCCAAAAGTAGCCATAACTGGCTCAGAGAGCATTTCAACGACCCCTTCGTCAAACAGGCGCAAAAGGACGGCTACCGTTCGCGTGCGAGCTACAAACTGCTGGAAATCCAGGAAAAGGACCGCTTGATCCGTCCAGGGATGACGGTAGTCGATCTCGGTGCCGCCCCAGGAGGCTGGTCCCAGGTGACCAGTCGTCTGATTGGTGGGCAGGGGCGTTTGATCGCTTCTGACATCCTGGAAATGGACAGCATCCCTGATGTGACCTTTATCCAGGGGGATTTCACCGAGGACGACGTGTTCAAACAGATCCTCGCGGCTATAGGGAATACCGAAGTGGACCTTGTGATTTCGGATATGGCCCCCAATATGAGTGGAGTAAGCGCCGTGGATATGCCACGCGCCATGTTCCTGTGTGAGCTGGCGCTCGACCTGGCGGGTCGAGTATTGCGTCCGGGTGGTGATTTTTTGATCAAGATCTTCCAGGGCGAAGGTTTTGATGCCTACCACAAGGAAGTCCGGAAAATGTTCGACAAGGTGCAGATGCGCAAGCCCACGTCGTCCCGCGACCGTTCCCGTGAGCAATATCTGCTGGGACGGGGTTTCAAGGGCGGCTATGAAGTGCCGGGCGGTTTCGAGTAAAGGCAATAGCTTTTTTCAAATGGCTTTATTTACGAAGCGTAACGAACATCTTGTTGTCAAAGTTTCACAAAGGGTTACAGACGCCGCCTGCCACGCCTGTAGGTTCTGTAGTAAGTTAGGCCGGTGAATATCATGCGAGGCACGCTCCAGCCTGGCGCTTGCTTCAGAGGGTAGCTAATTGAACGATATGGCAAAGAATTTGATCCTGTGGTTGATCATCGCTGCAGTCCTCGTGACGGTGATGAACAACTTCTCCAGCCCGAACGAGCCGCAGACCCTCAACTATTCCGAGTTCATCCAGCAAGTGAAGGATGGCAAGGTCGAGAAAGTTGCCGTGGATGGTTACGTGATCACGGGCAAGCGCACCGATGGCGATTCCTTCAAAACCATCCGTCCAGCTATTCAGGACAACGGTTTGATCGGTGATCTGGTCGACAACAATGTCGTGATCGAAGGCAAGCAGCCTGAACAGCAAAGCATTTGGACCCAGCTCCTCGTCGCCAGCTTCCCGATTCTGGTGATCATCGCCGTCTTCATGTTCTTCATGCGCCAGATGCAGGGCGGTGCGGGCGGCAAGGGCGGCCCGATGAGTTTCGGCAAGAGTAAGGCCCGTTTGCTATCGGAAGATCAGGTCAAGACCACGCTGGCGGATGTCGCAGGTTGCGATGAGGCCAAGGAAGAAGTCGGCGAGCTCGTCGAATTTCTCCGCGACCCGGGTAAATTCCAACGTCTCGGCGGCCGTATTCCGCGTGGCGTGTTGATGGTCGGCCCACCGGGCACCGGTAAGACCTTGCTTGCCAAAGCCATCGCGGGCGAAGCCAAAGTGCCGTTCTTCACGATTTCCGGTTCTGACTTCGTCGAGATGTTCGTCGGTGTGGGTGCTAGCCGTGTTCGCGATATGTTCGAGCAGGCGAAGAAGCATGCGCCTTGCATCATCTTCATCGACGAGATCGACGCCGTTGGTCGCCACCGCGGTGCCGGCATGGGCGGTGGTCACGACGAGCGCGAACAGACCCTCAACCAGTTACTGGTGGAGATGGACGGCTTCGAGATGAACGATGGCATCATCGTGATCGCCGCCACCAACCGTCCTGATGTTCTCGACCCCGCGTTGCTGAGGCCTGGCCGCTTCGACCGTCAGGTCGTCGTTGGATTGCCGGACATTAGAGGTCGCGAGCAAATTTTGAAAGTGCACATGCGCAAGGTGCCCATGGGTGATGATGTCAACGCGGCTGTCATTGCGCGTGGCACCCCAGGCTTTTCCGGTGCCGATTTGGCGAACCTGGTCAACGAAGCGTCGTTGTTCGCCGCTCGCGTTGGCAAACGCGTCGTCGAAATGAAAGAGTTCGAGTTGGCGAAAGACAAGATCATGATGGGCGCCGAGCGCAAGACCATGGTCATGTCCGAGAAGGAAAAACAGAACACTGCTTATCACGAGGCGGGGCACGCGATCGTTGGGCGCGTCGTGCCTGAGCATGATCCTGTCTACAAGGTGTCGATCATTCCGCGTGGTCGTGCACTGGGTGTAACGATGTTTCTCCCTGAAGAAGACCGTTACAGCCTGTCCAAGCGCGCGCTGATCAGTCAGATCTGCTCGCTGTACGGGGGGCGGATTGCAGAAGAAATGACGCTGGGCTTCGATGGGGTTACCACCGGTGCGTCGAACGACATCATGCGTGCAAGCCAGATCGCACGGAACATGGTGACCAAGTGGGGCCTTTCCGAGAAGCTGGGGCCATTGATGTATTCCGAAGAGGAAGACGGCGGCTATCTCGGGCGTGGCGGTGGTGGACAGAGCGCGAGCCTGTCGGCCGATACGGCGCGAATGATCGACTCCGAGGTGCGTAGCATCATCGATCACTGCTACGGAACGGCCAAGCAGATTCTCACGGACAACCGTGACAAGCTCGATGCCATGGCGGATGCGCTGATGAAGTACGAGACGATCGATGCCGAGCAGATTGACGACATCATGGCCGGGCGCACGCCGCGCGAGCCCCGTGACTGGTCCGGTGGAACCGGTAACTCCGGTACGCCTGCCGCGCCTGTTGGCCCTCGGCCGGAAACTCCCATCGGCGGTCCCGCTGCTGATCACTAAGGCCTGACATGACTTCCACGCTGTACCCGACCCGGTTGCCTTGCGGCAACCGGGTTCTTGATTTATCGCGGCCCCATGTCATGGGCATCCTCAACATCACGCCTGACTCGTTTTCGGATGGCGGTCGTTTCGCACAGCGTGATCTCGCGCTGAGGCATGCCCAGTCCATGGTCGCGGCGGGCGCCACGCTCATCGATGTCGGGGGGGAGTCGACGCGTCCTGGCGCCCGGCCAGTGGCTCCGCTCGAAGAGTTGGAGCGCGTTGCGCCGATTGTCGAGGCCATCGCCCGCGAACTCGATGTCATCATTTCCGTGGACACTTCCACGCCGGCGGTGATGCGGGAGACGGCTCGCCTTGGTGCGGGTCTCATCAACGACGTGCGCTCCCTTCAACGAGAGGGCGCCTTGGATGCCGCTGTCGCGACAGGTTTGCCGGTTTGTCTGATGCACATGCGCGGTGAGCCGACGAACATGCAGGACGATCCACACTACGACGATCTCGTCGGGGAGGTGGCGTCGTTTCTCAAGGCGCGCATGGAGGCGTGTGTCGCAGCGGGAATTCCGGTTGAGAACATTGTCCTTGACCCCGGCTACGGCTTCGCCAAGACCCTGGATCACAACCTCAGCCTGTTCAAGCACATGCCAGCGCTGCATGCGCTGGGGCGCCCTCTCTTGGTCGGCGTTTCGCGCAAGAGCATGATCGGGAAGGTCCTGGACAAGCCTGTCGACGAGCGTCTCTACGGCGCGCTTGCCCTGGCCGCGATGGCTGTAATGCAGGGCGCAAAAATTTTACGTGTCCACGATGTGGCGGAAACTGTCGACGTGGTGCGGATGATTGCCGCTGTCGAGTCGGCAAAATAAAAAGGCTGGAGCACCCATGACCAAGAAGAAATATTTCGGAACAGACGGCATTCGCGGTCGTGTCGGTCAATTCCCGATCACCCCGGATTTCATGCTCAAGCTTGGCTGGGCGGCGGGGATGGCGTTCCGCAAGATGGGCGCGTGCCGCATCCTGGTGGGCAAGGACACGCGTATCTCGGGCTACATGTTCGAATCCGCGCTCGAAGCCGGCCTCTCCGCGGCCGGTGCCGATGTCATGCTGTTAGGTCCGATGCCAACCCCGGCAATTGCCTATTTGACCCGCACGTTTCAGGCGCAAGCGGGCATCGTGATCAGTGCATCGCATAACCCGCATTATGACAACGGCATCAAATTTTTCTCCGGGCAGGGCACCAAGCTGCCGGACGATATCGAGATGATGATCGAAGAGTTGCTCGATGCGCCGATGACGGTTGTCGAGTCCGAGAAGCTCGGCAAGGTATCGCGTATCAACGACGCTGCGGGTCGATACATCGAATTCTGCAAAAGCAGCGTGCCGACGAGCACCAGTTTTGCGGGGCTGAAACTTGTGATCGACTGCGCACACGGCGCCACGTACAAGGTCGCTCCCAACGTTTTCCGAGAGTTGGGCGCTCAGGTTTCGGTGCTGTCTGCTACCCCTAACGGGCTGAACATCAACGACGACTGCGGCTCGACCCACATGGGCAATCTCCAGGCTGCCGTGGTGGCCGAAAAGGCCGACCTGGGCATTGGCTTCGATGGCGACGGCGATCGGGTGCTGATGGTTGATCACACCGGTACGGTAGTCGACGGTGACGAGCTGTTATTCATCATCGCCAGGGACCTGCTGGAGCGCGGACGGCTTCAGGGTGGTGTCGTGGGTACGCTGATGAGCAACCTGGGGCTGGAGCTGGCGCTGGCCGATCTCAACATTCCGTTCGTTCGCGCCAACGTTGGCGACCGCTACGTCATCGCTGAGCTGTTGGAGCGTGACTGGCAAGTGGGCGGCGAAAACTCAGGCCATGTCGTTTGCTTCCAGCACACCACGACTGGCGACGCCATTATCGCGGCGCTTCAAGTGCTCCTGGCTTTGAAGCGCACGGGTCAGAGTCTGGCCGAGTCGCGCCAAGGTGTGAAGAAATGCCCGCAGGTATTGGTCAATGTGCGCTTTGAAGGCAGCAAGGTCGACCCTGTGCAGCACCCTGCCGTGAAGGAAGCCTGCGAGCGGGTCACTGCGGCTATGGGTGGGCGCGGGCGTGTCCTGTTGCGCAAGTCCGGGACAGAGCCCCTGGTGCGGGTGATGGTCGAAGGCGAGGAAGAAAACCAGGTGAAAAGTTACGCTGACGAGCTCGCGAAACTGGTCACGGAAGTTTGCGCCTGATTTCGGCTTGCCAGTGTTGAAACTGTTGGGTAACATCTGCGCCCACTTTGACCGACGAGGTACAGCATGCGTCGCCCTATGGTAGCTGGTAACTGGAAAATGCACGGTACCTGCGCCAGCGTCGCTGAGCTGGTCGAAGGGTTGGCGAACATCGCCATTCCTGAGGGTGTCGAGGTCGCTGTGTTTCCTTCGAGTCTGCACATCGGCTTTGTTGCTGAATGCTTCGAAGGGCACTCGATCGCCGTAGGTGCGCAGAACTGCGCGCATGAGGCGGGGCAGGGCGCACTGACCGGTGAAATCTCGCCTACTCAGTTGCAGGACGCGGGTTGCAAGCTGGTGCTGGTTGGGCATTCAGAGCGTCGCCATATCATGGGCGAAGGCAACGAGGTGCTGAACCGGAAGTTCGCAGCTGCCCAGGCAAGTGGCCTCATTCCGGTCCTGTGCGTGGGTGAGACCCTTGAAGAGCGTCAGGCCGGCAAGACCCTTGATGTGGTCGGGCAGCAGCTCGACAGCATCATCGAAGAGTTGGGAATCGATGCATTCGTTAGTGCGGTAATCGCTTACGAGCCGGTCTGGGCCATTGGCACCGGATTGACAGCCTCGCCCGAGCAGGCGCAGGAAGTGCACGCAGCCATTCGTGCGCAGTTGGCGAAAGAGAATTCTGAAGTTGCACAAGGCGTGCGGCTTCTCTATGGCGGCAGCGTGAAGGCGGCCAATGCGGCCGAGCTGTTCAGCATGCCGGATATCGATGGGGGCCTCATTGGTGGTGCTTCCCTGAATGCAGATGAGTTCGGTGCGATCATTCGCGCCGCGGGAAACTGAAAAAATGCTGGAAACAGTCGTAATCGTTCTTCATCTGCTGGCTGCCCTGGGCGTGGTTGCTCTGGTATTGCTGCAGCAGGGTAAAGGTGCGGACGCTGGCGCGTCGTTCGGGGCAGGTGCATCAAATACTGTCTTCGGAAGCCAAGGTTCCTCTACCTTTCTTAGTAAGTTTACTGCTATACTTGCCGCCTGTTTCTTCTTGACCAGCTTAGGGTTAGGTTACTTTGCTAAAGAGAAGTCTCATCAGCTGACTCAGGTAGGTTTGCCAGATCCAGCGGTACTTGAAGTGAAACAAAAGCCGGCGACAGATGATGTGCCGGTGCTGGAAGGTCAGGCCAAGCCTGCCGCTACACCAGCCGATGTTCCTGCTGCTCCGGAACAGAAGTAATACGGAATTCGCAGCTGATATTGGGGCTGCAAAAAGAGTTGTAATGCCGAGGTGGTGGAATTGGTAGACACGCAACCTTGAGGTGGTTGTGCCCATAGGGTGTAGGGGTTCGAGTCCCCTTCTCGGTACCAATTAACAAGGCAGCCCGCAGTAGCGGGCTTTCTTGTAGGTGGATGTGTCGGATTGACCCAGATCGGGTTCGGTCGTATACTTCCGCCCCAGCTTTGTCGCGGGGTGGAGCAGTCTGGTAGCTCGTCGGGCTCATAACCCGAAGGTCGTTGGTTCAAATCCAGCCCCCGCAACCAGTTTTCGCTGAGCCCCTTTTAAGGGGCTTTTTGTTAGCTGGACACTTTATGACGCCGCTATTCAACGGCGTTTTCATGATGGGCGCTTCGCCCATTTTTTATTTGCACAGCATGCACGAGGGGGTTCAGGTGTCGAGCAAGCTAGAACAGTTGCAGGCCTTGTTGGCCCCAGTGGTCGAGGGCCTTGGCTATCAATGTTGGGGGATTGAATTCATCTCCCAGGGTCGGCACTCGTTGCTGCGCATTTATATCGATAAGGAAGGCGGGATTCTGGTGGACGACTGTGAAGGCGTCAGCCGCCAGGTCAGTGGTGTTCTGGATGTCGAAGATCCGATCAGCTCTGAATACACCCTCGAAGTTTCCTCTCCCGGCATGGATCGCCCGCTGTTCACGCTCGAACAGTTTGCCTCGCATGCCGGGGAACAAGTGAAAATAAAGCTGCGCTCGCCTTTCGAAGGGCGACGTAACTTTCAAGGTCTTCTCCGCGGGGTGGAGGAGCAGGATGTCGTGGTGCAAGTGGATGCCCATGAGTACCTGTTGCCGATCGATCTGATCGACAAGGCCAACATTATTCCCACGTTTGACTGAGACGTGCCAGATACTGCGGATCCCGCGGATCCAATGGCTTGCGAAAGGCGAGGCGTACGATGAGCAAAGAAGTACTGCTGGTTGTTGAGTCGGTATCCAATGAAAAAGGCGTACCGGCCGGCGTGATTTTTGAAGCGCTTGAAATTGCTTTGGCCACGGCCACCAAAAAGCGTTTCGAAGACGAAGTGGACCTGCGTGTGGAGATCAATCGCCACACCGGTTCCTATGAGACGTTCCGTCGCTGGACCGTTGTCGAAGAAGACGATCTTGACGATCCGGCGATCGAAACCTGGCCAACGAAGGTGGCTCAGACCCACCCGGGCGCCAAGGTCGGTGACGTCGTAGAAGAGAAAATCGAATCCATCGAATTCGGCCGCATCGCTGCGCAGACTGCCAAGCAGGTCATCGTGCAGAAGGTTCGCGAAGCCGAACGTGCTCAGGTCGTCGATGCTTATCGCGAGCGTCTGGGCGAAATCATTTCCGGCACTGTTAAAAAGGTGACACGTGACAATGTCATCGTCGACCTGGGTAACAATGCCGAGGCGTTGCTGGCGCGTGAAGACATCATCTCGCGGGAGACTTTCCGTGTGGGTGTTCGCGTCCGTGCATTGCTCAAAGAGATCCGCACCGAAAACCGCGGCCCTCAGCTGATCCTGTCGCGTACCGCGCCGGAAATGCTGATCGAGCTTTTCCGGATTGAAGTTCCGGAAATCGCCGAAGGCCTGATCGAGGTGATGGCTGCCTCTCGCGATCCTGGATCGCGTGCAAAAATCGCAGTTCGCTCCAAGGACAAGCGCATTGACCCGCAAGGCGCCTGCATCGGCATGCGCGGTTCGCGTGTCCAGGCTGTCTCCGGTGAGCTGGGCGGTGAGCGTGTGGATATCGTGCTGTGGGACGACAACCCTGCACAGTTTGTCATCAACGCCATGTCGCCTGCCGAAGTGGCGGCGATCATCGTTGATGAAGACGCCCACGCCATGGATATCGCTGTAGGTGCAGATAACCTGGCCCAGGCGATTGGCCGTGGTGGCCAGAACGTTCGCCTTGCCAGTCAGTTGACCGGCTGGACCCTGAACGTGATGACCGAATCGGACATCCAGGCCAAGCAGCAAGCGGAAACCGGCGACATCCTGCGCAACTTCATCGACGAGCTGGAAGTCGACGAAGAACTGGCTCAGGTGCTGGTCGACGAAGGCTTCACCAGCCTGGAAGAGATTGCCTACGTACCGTTGGAAGAAATGCTCAACATCGACGGCTTCGACGAAGACATCGTCAACGAGCTTCGTGCTCGTGCCAAGGATCGTTTGTTGACCAAAGCCATCGCTACTGAGGAAAAGCTGGCAGACGCCCATCCGGCCGAAGACCTGCTCTCGCTTGAGGGCATGGACAAGGATTTGGCGATGGAACTGGCGGTGCGCGGCGTGATTACCCGCGAAGACCTGGCCGAGCAGTCTATTGACGACCTGCTCGACATCGACGGCATTGACGATGATCGTGCCGGCAAGTTGATCATGGCCGCCCGAGCCCATTGGTTCGAGTAAGTAAATGCGGCCTGAGGAGAGAAGTGCATGACGCAAGTCACGGTGAAAGAACTGGCCAAAACGGTCGACACACCGGTAGAGCGCCTGCTACAGCAGATGCGTGAGGCAGGTCTGCCGCACACCGCCGCCGAGCAAGTTGTGACCGATAACGAAAAGCAAGCCCTGTTGACGCACCTGAAAAGCGGCCACAAGGCAAAAGTGGAAGAACCGCGCAAGATCACTTTGCAGCGTAAGACCACCAGTACCCTGCGCGTTGCCGGTAGCAAAAGCATCAGCGTGGAAGTGCGCAAGAAGAAAGTCTTTGTACAGCGCAGCCCGGAAGAAATCGAAGCCGAGCGCAAGCGTGAGCAGGAAGAACGTCGTGCGGTAGAAAATGCCGCCCGTCAAAAGGCTGAAGAAGAAGCCCGTCTGCGTGCCGAGGAAGAAGCGCGCCGTCAGCCTGCTCCAGCTCCGGAAGCTGCCGAGGCCGTTGCTCCTGCGCCAGAGCCAGAGCCCGCTCCACAGGCCGTGGACGCGCCTGTCGAAGCGGCTCCAGTGGCCGCTCCCGCTGCCGATGCCCGGAAGAAGGACGAGCCGCGCCGACCTGATCGCACCCGTAACGACGATAGCAACCGTCGCGGCGGTGGTGATGGTGAACGCAAGAACGCCCCGCATCGTGCCACCGTCAAGGAGAAGGCGCCCGCGCCGCGCGTTGCTCCGCGCACCACGGACGAAGAAAGCGATGGTTTCCGTCGTGGCGGTCGCGGTGGCAAGGCCAAACTGAAGAAGCGTAACGCGCATGGCTTCCAGAACCCAACCGGTCCTGTGATCCGTGAAGTGAAGATCGGCGAGACCATCACTGTGGGCGACCTCGCCCAGCAGATGTCGGTCAAGGCCGCTGAAATCATCAAGTTCATGTTCAAGCTGGGTACCCCGGCCACCATCAACCAGGTACTGGATCAGGAAACTGCCCAACTGGTTGCTGAAGAACTGGGCCACAAAGTGACCCTGATCAGTGACACCGCGCTGGAAGATTCCCTCGCCGAGTCGCTGAAGTTCGAAGGTGAGACCGTACCTCGTGCGCCGGTCGTGACCGTCATGGGCCACGTCGACCACGGTAAGACCTCGCTGCTCGACTACATCCGTCGTGCCAAGGTCGCTGCTGGCGAGGCCGGTGGTATCACTCAGCACATCGGTGCTTACCACGTGGAAACCGAGCGTGGCATGGTGACCTTCCTGGACACCCCGGGCCACGCTGCGTTTACCGCGATGCGTGCTCGTGGTGCCAAGGCCACCGACATCGTGATTCTGGTCGTCGCCGCAGACGACGGCGTGATGCCGCAGACCATCGAAGCCGTGCAGCACGCACAGGCTGCCGGTGTGCCGCTGGTGGTCGCCGTGAACAAGATCGACAAACCGGGCGCTGACTTGGACCGCATCAAGAGTGAATTGGCGGCCCACGGCGTGAACCCGGAAGAGTGGGGTGGCGACAGCCCATTCGTACCGGTTTCGGCGAAAATGGGTACGGGCGTCGACGAGTTGCTGGAAGCTGTCCTGCTCCAGGCCGAAGTTCTGGAGCTCAAGGCCACGCCTTCCGCGCCGGGTCGCGGTGTGGTAGTTGAATCGCGTCTGGACAAGGGGCGTGGTCCTGTGGCCACCGTCCTGGTTCAGGACGGTACGCTGCGTCAAGGCGATATGGTTCTGGTCGGCTCCAACTACGGTCGCGTCCGCGCCATGCTCGATGAGAATGGCAAGCCTATCAAGGAAGCTGGCCCGGCCATCCCGGTCGAGATTCTCGGCCTGGACGGTACGCCGGATGCGGGCGACGAGATGAGTGTGGTCGCTGACGAGAAGAAAGCTCGCGAAGTGGCGCTGTTCCGTCAAGGCAAGTTCCGCGAAGTCAAGCTGGCCCGTGCTCACGCAGGCAAGCTGGAAAACATCTTCGAGAGCATGGGGCAGGAAGAGAAGAAGACGCTCAACATCGTCCTCAAATCCGATGTTCGTGGCTCTCTTGAAGCGCTGCAAGGTGCTCTGAACGGCCTGGGCAACGATGAAGTGCAGGTGCGTGTCGTGGGTGGCGGCGTCGGTGGTATCACCGAAAGCGACGCCAACCTGGCGCTGGCTTCCAACGCTGTTCTGTTCGGCTTCAACGTGCGTGCCGATGCCGGTGCGCGCAAGATCGTCGAGCAGGAAGGTCTGGACATGCGTTATTACAACGTCATCTACGACATCATCGAAGACGTCAAGAAGGCCCTCACCGGCATGCTTGGCAGCGACGTCCGGGAAAACATCCTGGGTATCGCCGAAGTGCGTGACGTGTTCCGCTCGCCGAAATTCGGTGCGATCGCAGGTTGCATGGTCACCGAAGGTGTCGTGTACCGGAACCGTCCGATTCGCGTACTCCGTGAAGACATCGTTATCTTCGAAGGCGAACTGGAGTCCCTGCGTCGCTTCAAGGATGACGCTTCTGAAGTGCGTGCCGGCATGGAGTGCGGTATCGGCGTCAAGAGCTACAACGACGTCAAGGTCGGCGACAAGATCGAAGTGTTCGAGAAGGTCGAAGTGGCTCGCAGCCTCTGAATCGCGAGCCTCAAGAGTCGCGATACTCGTCGCAGGCCTGTGCCCGCCGAGTGTTATGAACTCTCAACGCAACGCCCGGTCCGGCTTCAGCCTGGCCGGGCGTTTGCCGCTTTCAGACCGTACGGCTCATGCCGTGGGTCAGTACAGGTAACAAGACATGGCAAAAGAATACAGCCGCACCCAACGTATCGGCGATCAGATGCAGCGCGAGCTGGCACAGTTGATCCGTCGTGAAGTCAAGGACCCTCGCGTAGGTCTGGTCACCATTACAGCCGTGGACGTGAGCCGTGACGTCGGTCACGCCAAAATCTACATCACCGTGATGGGGCAGGATGGCGCGCAAGACATCGCTCAAACCCTCAAGGTGTTGAACGCTGCGGCAGGCTTCCTGCGTATGCAACTGGGCCGCGAGATGAAGCTGCGCAGCGTCCCGCAATTGCACTTCCACTACGACGAGAGCGTCTCCCGTGGCGCCCACCTGTCGGCGCTGATCGAGCGCGCTGTGGCCGAGGACAGCCAGCACGAGCCGGCCGCGAAGCAAGACGGTTCGGAGGACTGACGGCGTGGCTCAGGTCAAGCGTATCCGCCGTAACGTCAGTGGCATCATCCTGCTGGACAAGCCGCTGGGGTTTACCTCCAACGCTGCGTTGCAGAAAGTGCGCTGGTTGCTCAATGCGGAAAAGGCCGGGCACACCGGCAGTCTCGACCCTCTGGCGACCGGCGTCCTGCCGTTGTGCTTCGGCGAGGCGACCAAGTTTTCCCAGTATCTGCTCGATTCCGACAAGGGCTACGAGACGTTGATGCAATTGGGCAAGACCACCACCACCGCCGACGCGGAAGGCGAGGTGTTGCAAACCCGTCCCGTGACCGTTGGTCGCGCCGATATCGAGGCGGTCTTGCCTGCTTTTCGTGGAGAAATCAGTCAGATACCGCCCATGTACTCGGCTCTCAAGCGTGATGGTCAACCGTTGTACAAGCTGGCCCGCGCAGGGGAAGTGGTGGAGCGTGAAGCGCGTTCTGTTACTATTGCGCGCCTGGAATTACTGGCGTGCGAGGGCGAGACTGCCCGGCTATCGGTCGGTTGCAGCAAAGGCACCTACATTCGCACGCTGGTAGAGGATATCGGTGAAGAGCTCGGCTGTGGTGCCTATGTCGCAGAGTTGCGTCGTACCCAAGCCGGACCGTTCACGCTGGCACAAACGGTCACCCTCGAAGAGCTGGAAGCCGTGCACGCCGAAGGTGGCAACGAGGCGGTCGACCGTTTCCTGATGCCCTCCGACAGCGGTCTGCAAGACTGGCCACTGCTGAAGTTTTCCGAGCACAGCTCGTTTTACTGGTTGCACGGGCAACCCGTTCGCGCGCCGGATGCGCCGAAATTCGGCATGGTGCGGGTGCAGGATCATGAAGGTCGTTTCATCGGGATCGGTGAAGTGAGTGAAGACGGGCGTATTGCGCCGCGTCGACTGATTCGGTCAGAGTGACCGAAGCCGTTGTGTCGGATATCCTGACGCGGCGGTACGAGGGTGGCTGTCAACAGGCATGGTCACTCCTCCTTTTTTAATACGGGAATTGCTCCCGGCCTGTTGAAACCGCTTCTCGCGAGCGGTTTCCCGAAATAAGGAATGCCCACATGGCACTCAGCGTTGAAGAAAAAGCTCAGATCGTAACCGACTACCAGCAAGCTGCCGGTGATACTGGTTCGCCAGAAGTGCAAGTTGCACTGCTGACCGCCAACATCAACAAGCTGCAAGGCCACTTCAAGGCCAACGGTAAGGACCACCACTCCCGTCGTGGTCTGATCCGCATGGTAAACCAGCGCCGCAAGCTGCTGGATTACCTGAAAGGTAAGGACGTTAGCCGTTACAGCGCCCTGATCGGTCGTCTGGGTCTGCGTCGCTAATAACGCCGCAGTTAGAGGTTGGTTGTTCGTCACGTCCCGCAGGCCATCATGCCTGTGGGCTGGCGAGCTCCCAGCCTCTAGTTTTATCTGGTGTAACGGCTGGGTCCGATTCCCGCCGATACCCAAGAATTCGCAAGAAACCAGTTCCCCCAAGAGCCACAAAGAAGGTAGGAAACCGTGAACCCGGTAATCAAGAAGTTTCAATTCGGTCAGTCGACCGTCACGCTGGAGACAGGCCGCATCGCCCGTCAGGCTTCTGGTGCGGTATTGGTCACCGTTGACAACGACGTCACCGTGCTCGTGACCGTAGTCGGCGCCAAGCAAGCGGACGCAAGCAAAGGCTTCTTCCCGCTGTCCGTTCACTACCAGGAAAAAACCTACGCCGCCGGTAAAATTCCTGGCGGTTTCTTCAAGCGTGAAGGGCGTCCTTCCGAGAAGGAAACACTGACTTCGCGTCTGATCGACCGTCCGATCCGCCCATTGTTTCCTGAAGGCTTCATGAATGAAGTGCAGGTTGTCTGCACCGTCGTGTCCACCAGCAAAAAGACCGATCCGGACATCGCTGCCATGATCGGCACCTCCGCTGCACTGGCCATTTCCGGCATCCCTTTCGATGGCCCGATCGGCGCTGCACGCGTGGCTTTCCACGAAAGCACCGGCTATCTGCTGAACCCGACGTACGAGCAACTGAAGGCGTCGAGCCTGGACATGGTGGTCGCCGGTACCGAAGAAGCGGTACTGATGGTTGAATCGGAAGCCAAGGAGTTGACCGAAGACCAGATGCTGGGCGCTGTGCTGTTTGCCCACGACGAATTCCAGGCCGTGATCAAGGCCGTCAAGGAACTGGCCGCCGAAGCGGGCAAGCCGACTTGGGCATGGGCTCCTCAGCCTGAGGCCACGGCGCTGCTGAACGCGATCCGCGCCGAATTCGGTGCGGCCATCTCCGAGGCGTACACCATCACCGTCAAGGCTGACCGCTACGCACGCCTGGGCGAGTTGAAGGATCAGGTCGTTGCCAAACTGGCCGTCGAAGAAGGGAGCCCGTCGGCTTCGGAAGTCAAAGCCGCTTTCGGCGAGATCGAATACCGTACCGTTCGCGAGAACATCGTCAACGGCAAACCGCGTATCGATGGCCGTGACAACCGCACCGTGCGTCCGCTGAACATTGAAGTCGGCGTTCTGCCGAAGACCCACGGCTCGGCCCTTTTCACCCGTGGCGAAACTCAGGCGCTGGTCGTGGCTACCTTGGGCACCGCGCGTGACGCTCAGTTGCTGGACACTCTGGAAGGCGAAAAGAAAGATTCCTTCATGCTGCACTACAACTTCCCACCGTTCTCGGTGGGCGAGTGCGGCCGCATGGGCGGTGCCGGTCGTCGTGAAATCGGCCACGGTCGTTTGGCACGTCGTGGCGTTCAAGCCATGCTGCCTCCGGCTGACGAGTTCCCGTACACCGTTCGTGTCGTTTCGGAAATCACCGAATCCAACGGTTCCAGCTCCATGGCCTCCGTCTGCGGCGCTTCGCTGGCTTTGATGGACGCGGGTGTACCGATGAAGGCACCTGTGGCCGGTATCGCCATGGGCCTGGTCAAGGAAGGCGAGAAATTCGCTGTTCTGACCGACATCCTGGGTGACGAAGACCACCTCGGCGACATGGACTTCAAAGTGGCCGGTACCGCGAACGGTGTCACGGCGCTGCAGATGGACATCAAGATCAAGGGCATCACCGAAGAGATCATGGAGATCGCTTTGGGTCAGGCCTTGGAAGCTCGTCTGAACATTCTGGGTCAGATGAACAACGTCATCGGCCAATCGCGTTCCGAGCTGTCGGAAAATGCTCCAACGATGATTTCGATGAAGATCGACACCGACAAGATCCGTGACGTCATCGGTAAGGGCGGCGCGACCATTCGTGCCATCTGCGAAGAAACCAAGGCTTCCATCGACATCGAAGACGACGGCTCGATCAAGATCTTCGGCGAGACTAAAGAAGCTGCCGAAGCCGCGCGCCAGCGTGTTCTGGGCATTACTGCAGAAGCCGAAATCGGCAAGATCTACCTCGGTAAGGTCGAGCGCATCGTCGACTTCGGCGCCTTTGTCAACATCCTGCCTGGCAAGGACGGTCTGGTGCACATCTCCATGCTGAGCGATGCTCGCGTCGAGAAAGTCACCGACGTACTGAAAGAAGGTCAGGAAGTCGAAGTGCTGGTGTTGGACGTGGACAACCGCGGCCGCATCAAGCTGTCGATCAAAGACGTTGCGGCAGCCAAAGCGTCGGGCGTTTGATCGCACGTCGTGACGGATGAATGGAAGGGCCCTTCGGGGCCCTTTTTTTTTGAACATAAATAACAGGTTACGACACCCTCAAAGCAATCGACGCACGGTGGCAACATGCATCTTGCAAGCGGAACTTTTTGGAAACGGGCAATCTGCACGATCAGGCTGGATCCGAGAATTTATAACTCATTGATTTAACAGTGTTTATAGCTTGAAAGAAGTTTGGCACACCGCTTGCGATAGTAGGGTAACCCTGCAGCCAATGAGGTTGGTTGCAGATTCTGAGAAAAACAGGAGTTACTCGTATGAAGAAGTTCGCTATCGCTGCTGCCACTGCCACCGCTCTGACCCTGACCATGGCTAACGTAGCCATGGCCGAAACCTCTAATCAGGCGCCTATGCAGCTAGCCGCAGGTGAAGTTACCAAAGCTAAAGAAGCCACTTCTGACACTTGGATCACCACCAAGGTCAAATCCGACCTGCTGACCGAGAAAGGCATCCCTGGCTCCGACATCAAGGTAGAAACCAACAAAGGCGTGGTTTCCCTGTCTTCGGATGTCGCGGTCACCGATGCACAGAAGAAGATGGCTGTTGACATCACCAAAAAGATCAAAGGCGTCAAAGCCGTATCGGCTGACGGCCTGAAAGCTGAGTAAGCCAATTCTCAGGAACCGGGGAACCCGATGATTTACGGCCAGGGAGGCCGCGGATCTATCGATTCAAGGTTCATGCGAAGGCCATAAGGATGTGGCCATTACAAGCCCTGGCGCCCGCGCCGGGGCTTGTTCTATTTCCAGCCATCCTCTGTTCGGAGCTGGTTCGATTTCCTCAATTGAGCACATTCGCTCAAGTCTTCTTCTCGTTTCAGCATTACGCTGGTTCGCTGTGCGCTTCCTGAGGCCCTATCCGGGGAGGCTCTTCCCGGCTATCTATACCTGAGTGCGATGGAAGCGTGTCGATGCTGCACCTTATTATCGTCCCCTGCGCCCTGACGTAGAGTTAGCCGCAGGCGTGCGTCGCCCGCGAAAAGATTTGCGCTGCCTCACCAACGACTCATAACAAGGCAAGACTGTCGCAATGAAAAGGTTTTCCACCGGACCATCGGCCGCTCCTCATACGGAGGTGTCACCCAGCATCTGGCTGTTGCGAGCAGGGGCGGTGATGCTGGCGATGATCATCTTCCTGATCGACTGGCTCAGCTCGTTGGACGTGGCCATCGCGGTCTTGTACGTCACGGTCATCCTGATGTGCGCCGACGTGTTCTCGCGCAAGAGCGTCATGGCGGTGTCGATCGGTTGCGGAGTGCTTACGCTCGCTGCCTTTTTGCTGTCCCACGGCGCCGAATGGATGGTGCCTCCCTTCGCACGTTGCCTGGTCAGTCTGTGCGCCATCGCCATCACGGCGTTCCTTGCGATGAAGCACATGGCATCTCGGGACGCCCTCCAGGCGCAGATCCATTTGTTGCATCGCAGCGAGGCTTTCTTGGCCGGTGCCCAGCGCTTGAGCCTGACGGGCAGCATCGGGCTGAAGATGCCCAGCGCCCGGATGTATTGGTCCGACGAGGCGCGGCGTATTTTCCAGTTCGATGAGTCGCTGCAACCAACGCTCGAATACATGATGAGCCGTACCCACCCCGACGACATCGACGACCTCAAATCGCTGATCGAGCAGGCCTATGCCCGGCACGCCAACATGGAAGCGGAGTTTCGCCTGTTAATGCCGGACGGATCCTGCAAATCGGTGCGTATGCTCGCGCAGCAGGTGGAGGATGGTTCTGGCGGCTGTGAGTACATCGGTGCGTTGATGGACGTGACGGCGACCAAAGAGGCAGAGGAGGCGCTTCATCGCTCCCAAAGCCAATTGGCGCACGTCACCCGCGTGACCACACTGGGGGAAATGGCAGCCTCCATTGCGCACGAAGTCAACCAGCCCCTGTCAGCGGTGACCACCAATGCCGAAGCGGGGTTGCGCTGGTTGAACCGGGAAGTCCCGAATCTGGACGAAGTGCGCAGCGCCATCGAACGCATCAAAAGCGAAGCGCATAGGGCCAGTGAGGTGATCCGTCGCATTCGCACGCTGTCGCGCAAGACCGATCCTCAACATGTCCTGCTTGACCTTCATGACGTGCTGCATGAGGCTGCGGATCTGGTCCGCCGGGAAGTGTCGCGGCATCGAGTGAGCCTGGTGCTGCAGGCGGCCGATGAGCCCGTTTGGGTCAGGGGCGATCGCGTACAGTTACAGCAGGTCATCATCAACCTGCTGATCAACGCGGTGCAGGCCATGTCAGGCATGCATGGCCGGGCGCGCACCTTGAGTGTGTCGCTGGGCAACAGTGAGGACGGCGACGCAACGCTTTGCCTTCGGGATAACGGGCCAGGCATTTCAGCGCAGAACCTACCGAATCTGTTCAATCCTTTTTTCACCACCAAACCGGAGGGGATGGGCATGGGCCTGTCGATCTGTCGCTCGATCATCGATGCTCATGGTGGGCGGATCTGGGCGGAAAGTGAGTTGGGGCATGGGGCGAGCCTGAATTTCTCGCTTCCACTCTGTGAGCCGGTTGCGTCATGAGCGGCCCTGAGCTGAGTCCAGTGGTGTTCGTCGTCGATGACGATCCGGCGATCCGCACAGGGCTCGATAGCCTGTTGCGATCGGTGGGGATGAGGGTGCACACCTATGCATCGGGGGCGGAGTTTTTGCGGCACCCCTTCGAGGACGTTCCCGCTTGCCTGATTCTCGACGTGCGCCTTCAGGGGGAGAGCGGTCTGGATTTTCAAGTGCGTCTGGCGGACATGAAAGTGGCGATGCCAATCGTGTTCGTGAGCGGACACGGCGACATTGCCATGTCGGTGAGGGCCATGAAGGCCGGTGCGCTGGATTTCCTGGTCAAACCATACCGCGAGCAGGACTTGCTGGATGCCGTTTCATTGGCGTTGCAGCAGGATGCCCGGCGCCGCGAAAGTGGCAAGGCTTCAGCGGAACTGTTGACGCGCTACCAGACCCTCACCGCCCGCGAGCAGGAGGTGATGGCCTACGCAGTGAGAGGCCTCATGAACAAACAGATCGCGGCGGAAATGGGACTGAGCGAAATCACCGTCAAGATTCACCGGGGCCACGCCATGAAAAAGATGCAGGCCCGCACCTTCGCCGATCTGGTGAAGATGTCGCAGGTGCTCGAGGGGGTGTAGGGCGCTCATACCTGAGTATGAGCAGGTCAGCCTGATAGCTAATCGGCATCAGTGGATGATAGTGATAATTTCTTTCCACGAGCCTGAGAGTTCTTTCAGGCCTGCACCCCATCCTCCTGAGCGCTATCGATGACTGAGTACACCGCACCCGCTGGCGGCGCGCTGACCGCTTTCCTGCCGGCGTCGATCACCGACCACACAAAGGGAGCCGCGCCGGAATTTCGCGTTTGGCACTGGGGCGGGTTGGCGCTGGCAATCGCATTGCTGCTGGGTTCGCTCCTTGGATGGCTGCATCAGCAAGCGCAGCGGCAGGCGATTTCCGATGTGGGCAATTTGAGCCGCATCCTGGAGGCGCGGCTGAGCAATACCTTTCACGACATCCCGTACGACGTTCAAAACGTCTCGCTGGAAAAAGTGCGTGAGGTGCTACGAGACGTCGACGTCGGCGCTCACGGCGTCATCACCTTGCGCCGTACTGACGTTGCGCAAAACCTGCTCCGGATGCCACCCGCGCCTCTCGGCACTCCGGCACCGTCCGCCGCCGACCCCATAGGTCGCATGCTGACTGAGAATGCCAAGGAAGGGACCCTGATTACGTTTTCTCCGGTGGACGGCGTCAAGCGCCTGTACAGCTTCCGGCGCATCGATGAGTTGCCGCTGGCGCTGGTCATCGGGCTCGCGGCGGAAGATTACCTGCTGGGCTGGAAATACACCGTCATCGCGTCATCGATCGTGTGCGGTGGGCTGTACTTGCTGGTTGTCGGCCTGACGTTGCGCCTACAGGCCAATCGCCTTCGTCGGCAGCAGATCCTGGACGAGCTCCGGGACAGTGCATTCCATGATGAGATGACCGGCTTGCCCAACCGGCGCTACCTGCTGGAGCGGGTCAACCAGGCCATCAACGAAGGTGGTGGGGTGTCGCGTCTGTCGTTGTTTTACATTGACGTCGATAACTTCAAGACCATCAATGATTCGCTGGGACACGTCGCAGGGGATACGGTGCTGACGCGTCTGGCGCAGCGCTTGCTCGCGCTCAGGCCAACAGTCGATACGGTGGCCCGGTTGAGCGGCGACGAGTTTCTCGTGCTGGTGAACGATGACGATTTTTCGCGCATCGCGCAGATAATCAAAGACGTGCTGTATGTCATGCAGCAACCTCTCGAATTGGCGGGCTACACGTTGTCCGTTTCAGCTTCTGTCGGTATCGCGGCGTACCCTGCCCACGGGCATGATTTCGGCTCGCTCTTGAAAGCCGCCGACACGGCCATGGCCCAGGCCAAGCGCAATGGACGAAACACATGGGTGCTTTACGAAGCGGCCATGGGCGCGCGCGAGCTGCGCTTTCTGCATGTCCAGAGCGAATTGCGGCTGGCATTCGAACAACGCGAATTGCAAGTGCACTACCAGCCGCAGATCGACCTGGGTACGGGGGCCGTCATCGGTGCCGAGGCGTTGCTGCGCTGGAGCCATCCGGGGCAGGGTCCGATCGCTCCCGGCGAATTCATTCCAGTTGCGGAGTCCAGCGGTTTGATCATCCCGATCAGCCGCTGGCTGTTACACCAGGTGTGCCATCAGGCCGTCGCGTGGCAAGCGGCGGGGTTGGGTGAGCTGAGCGTGGCGATGAATTGCTCGGCGGTGCAGTTCCGCCAAGGCAATCTGGTCCAGGACGTGAGGCGGGCACTCTACGAAAGCGGCCTGAAGCCGCATCTGCTGGAGCTGGAGTTGACCGAATCGATTCTGATCGAGCACTCCGAACGGGTGCTGGACACGGTTCGCGGGTTGAAGGCGCTGGGGGTGCGGATGTCCATCGATGATTTCGGCACGGGTTATTCCAGCATGGCTTACCTGAAGCGCTTCGCAGTGGATAAGTTGAAAATCGACCAGTCCTTCGTGCGGGGCATGCTCAGCAATGCGCAGGATGCGGCCATCGTGCAAGCAGTCATCACACTCGGCCACAGTTTCGATATGAAGGTGATTGCCGAAGGGGTGGAAGACTTTTCCGTTCTCGACGCGTTGAGAGTGCGCGGTTGCGACGAAGCGCAGGGCTACTACTACGCCAAGGCATTGGAAGCCCATGCTTTCGAGACATTCCTTCAAGAGCGTATCGAGTTCGCGTTCACCACTGAGCGGTGGGTATGAGCGTAAGGAAAATTGTCTGAGCAGTCAGAAATCTTCCTCTCGTCATTTTCATACAACCGTATAATTCTCGGCGGTAAGCGAGGCCGGTAACGTGTGACCCGTTGTCGAGCACGGTACCGTGCATTCATACCCGTCTGCTATCGAAGGTAATCTGTTTGTCCAGCTCTCCCCTGATCGCTGTCGTCGATGACGATGAAGCGGTCCGCGCCAGTATCGATAGCCTCGTTCGTTCGCTGGGTTTTCTCGTTTGCGTCTTTTCCTCGGCCGAAGCCTTTCTTGGCTCGGAGGATATAGGGCGGACCGATTGCCTGATCACGGATGTGCAGATGCCGAACATGAGCGGCGTGGAATTGCACGAACACCTCGCTGCGCAAGGCATACACATTCCGACCATCTTCATTACCGCCTTTGCGGAAGAATCGATTCGCCGGCGTGCGATGACCGGGAGTGCGATTTGTTTTCTTGCCAAACCTTTTCACACTCAAACATTGATTGATTGTCTTGAATCAACCTTGAGTTGAAGAATGTTTATCGCGTTGCAGCCGCGCACTGACTTGGTTCAGGCGTGGGCGATCAATAGGATCCCACTGCACGTGTTTATCGCATCGGCATTGTTGTTACGCTTCAGCGATACTTTCATGACTCATCCTTTAGTACCGGCACCTCGTGATGAGGCTACCCACTCTCGTCATCTACCCCCGCTCTAAACCCGACCTTGCCACTCCTTTTCGAAACATTTCGCTGTTTTTATTAAGCCAGGCGTGTGATTTCGCTGGCCGGTTGACGTCAACATTCCAGCGTTTCTTTATGTTGTTGAAGTTTGCTGTTTGAAGTCTTTATGAGCATAAATATTGCATAGGGTGCAGCTTGTTGCTGAATGAGTGAAGATTCGACTCACTTTCTCTGCTACTCGTTATCAATAGGTTTGGATTGAAAGCGCAGAGCGTACTGCCAAACAATTGATTGCACAGATTATCCGGGCACCGCCTGAAACTCTTTTGCCGTGAGATCGAAAGCAATGCCCACGATTCCCCTGCTGATTTGCGATGACTCCAACATGGCGCGCAAACAGCTCATGCGCGCCTTGCCCCCTGACTGGGGTGTGTCGGTTACAACCGCGACCAATGGGCACGAAGGCTTGGAGGCCATTCGGCTTGGGTTGGGGCAGGTGGTGTTACTGGACCTGACCATGCCGGACATGGATGGGTATCAGGCACTCGCAGCCATTCGCGAGGAAAACCTGCAGGCCAAGGTGATCGTGGTTTCCGGTGACGTTCAAGACGAAGCGGTGCGTCGGACGCGCGAGCTCGGTGCCTTGGCATTCCTGAAAAAGCCGGCAGACCCTCTCGAACTTCATCTCACGTTGCAACGGCTGGGCCTCATGGGCGAGCCGAGTGCGCCCAAGGTGCTGACACCGAAGGCCGAGCCGACCGCCATCAGCTTCCAGGACGCATTCCGTGAGACGGTCAACGTCGCCATGGGGCGGGCCGCTGCTCTCCTGGCGAGGGTACTGGGCGTGTTCGTGCAACTGCCGGTGCCCAACGTCAACATTCTGGAGGTGGGCGAGCTGCACATGGCCTTGGCCGATGCACAGGGCAGCGAGCGCCTGACCGCGGTATGCCAGGGCTACATCGGCGGTGGGATTGCAGGCGAGGCGTTGCTCCTGTTCCACGATTCCGAGATCGCCGACATGGCGCAGTTGATGAAGATCCGCGACGAGGATTACTCGGACATGGAAATGCTGCTGGACCTGTCGTCGATCCTCATCGGCGCGTGTCTCAGTGGTATCGCCGAGCAGATCGACATCGCATTCTCCCAAGGTCATCCTCAGGTACTCGGCGCCCACAGTGGTATCGAGGAACTGATCCGCATCAATCAGCAGCGCTGGAAGAAGACCCTCGCTGTCGAGATCAGCTACAGCCTGGAAGGGCACAACATTCATTTCGATTTGTTGATGTTGTTCACCGAGGACTCGGTAGAGCGGCTGTCAGGCAAACTCGCCTACCTGATGAGTTGATTCATGAACGATCGTATCGACATCAAAGAGCTGCACTGGCTGCTGACCATCACCCAAAGCATCGACGTCGGTGTGGTGGTGCTGGATCAGGAATACCGCGTACAGGTGTGGAACACCTTCATGGAAAACCGCTCGGGCGTGCTGCCGTATGAAGCGGCGAACCGTTCGTTCTTCGAGCTGTTTCCCGAGGTCCATCAGGAGTGGCTGAAAAAGAAGATCGACAGTGTGGTCACCCTCGGCACCCCGGCGTTCACGATCTGGGAACAGCGTCCTTACCTGGTGCGTTTCAAGAGCTACCAGCCGATCACCGGGCAACAGGACTTCATGTACCAGAACACCACGATGTTTCCGCTACGGGCCACCAGCGGTGAAGTGACGCACGTGTGCCTGGTCATCTATGACGTGACCGACGTGGCGACCAACCGGCTGCAACTGCAGGCCGCCAACCAGGAACTGCAGAAGCTGTCCAGCACCGATCGGTTGACGGGACTCTACAACCGCGGCCACTGGGAGGAGGCGCTGCGCCTGGAATATGCGCGGCACGTGCGGTACGGCACTTCGGCGGCCCTAGTGATGTTCGACATCGACCACTTCAAACGCGTCAACGACACCTTTGGTCATCAAGGCGGTGACAAGGTGATTCAGCGCGTGGCCGACGTGATCCGTGAGCACGTTCGCGATTCCGACATCGCCGGGCGATACGGGGGAGAGGAGTACGCCGTGTTGCTGCCGGACACCGACAAATACGGTGGCGGGATGTTCGCCGAGCGCCTGCGGGTGGCGGTCGAGGCTCAGGAAATCCAGCATGAAGGCGAAACCATCCGGATCACCATCAGCCTGGGTGTCGCCGACATGACCTCCCCACTCTCGGAGCACAAGACCCTCATCGAATGGGCGGATCAGGCGTTATACGCCTCCAAGAAAAATGGACGGAATCGGGTATCGCTGCACGGCGCTGCTTGAGGCCAGGGGCAACGCGACAAGCGCGCCTATGAAACTTCCGCAAAGTCGCTCAGGACGTCGTCCCTCAGGGCAATGAACCGCGCGTCACTGCGATTGCGCGGGCGGGGAAGGTCAATGTCGACGATACGCCGGATACGCCCGGGATGGGGTTGCATGACCACGACGCGATCGCCCAGATAAACCGCTTCGTCCACATCATGGGTGACATGGACCATCGTGATCCTTTCCTGCTGCCAGATGTTCTGCAGTTCCCGCTGGAGTCGCGTGCGCGTCAGCGCATCGAGCGCGCCGAAGGGTTCGTCGAGCAGCAGGACGCTCGGGCGATTGACCAGCCCGCGCGCAATGGCCACGCGTTGCGCCATGCCGCCGGAGATCTGGTGCGGGTAGGACGCCGTAAAGTCCTGAAGGCCGACCAAGTGAATGTGTTCCCGAACCGTGTCGCGCTTTTGCGCAGGGGACAGTGGCGCATTTTTCAGGCCCACGGCGACGTTCTGTTCAACGGTCAGCCAAGGGAACAGGCGGTGGTCCTGAAACACGATGCCACGCTCAAGCCCGGTGCCTTTGATCGGTTTATCGTCCAGCAGAATCCGCCCTTCGTTCGTTTCCTCCAGGCCCAGAATCAGCCGCAGCAACGTTGACTTGCCGCAGCCGCTGGCACCGACGATGGTGATGAATTCTCCCGGGGCGATGTCCAGTTGAATGTTGTCGAGCACGTGCAACTGAGTGTCCCCGCCCGCGTTGACGAAGCGTTTGCTGACGTGCTCCAGGCGCAGGCCATTGCCGTGCTGCGCAGGAAGAGAAAGCTGTGGGGTGGCCGTCATGGTAATTCCCTTGTGCAAAATCGTTAACGAGGTGTGATGCCATACAGCCGTTGCAGGCGTCGCTCCAGTCGGCGTGCCAGCACATTCAGCGCCCAGCCCACCAGCCCGATGATCACCATGCCGAACAGCACCAAGTCCATCATGAAATGTTCGCTGCCATCGATCAGTGTGTTACCGATCCCGTCGCCGGATACCAGCAGGTATTCCGCGCCGATGGTGGCCAGCCAGGAATACACCAGCGCCAGGTAGATGCCGGTGAAAATCGACGGCAATGCGGCGGGCAGCATGACGCCGACGATGGTTTGCCAACGGCTGAAGCCATACACCCTCGCCACCTCCAGAAAGGCATTGGGGACATTGCGCAAGCCGTCGCAGGTGTTCACCACCACGGGCACCAGCGCGGCCAGCGACAGAAAGACGACCTTCGCCACATCCCCCAAGCCGAACCACACCGAGATCAGTGGAATCCACGCAAAAAGGGATATCTGTTTGAAGGTGTTGAAGCTCGCGCCGACGAGCCGCTCGAAACGCCGCGAGATACCCAGCAGACAGCCAAGGATGAGACCAAGCACAGTGCCAATGAAAAAGCCGCTGAGGTTGCGCGCCAGGCTCGACGAGATGGCCCGCCAGAATTGCCCCGAGATCACTTGGTCCCAAGCGGTGAGGACAACCTTCTGCGGGGACACCAGCAGGCCCGAATCGCTCCAGCCCTGGCTTGCCGCGAGCCACCACACTGCGACGCCGACGACGGGCAGTACCCAGCCACGATAACGATGCGGGCGAGAGACCTGTATGAGTGTTGCGCTGGTCATATGAGCCTCCCCGACGTGATGGGTCGCCCTTTGTTGAGACGACGTTCCATGGCTTCGAAGCCGCGGTCGATCAGCAGCCCGACGGTTCCGACCACCACCACGGCCGCCATCACCAAATCCAGCTGGAACAACTGACGCCCATACGCGATCAGGTAACCCAGGCCTTCACTGGACGCGAGCAACTCGACCACCACCAGTGAGAGCCAGGCCTTGGTGAAACCGAGCCGCAGGCCTGTGAAGATCGGGGCCACCGCTGACGGTAAAACGATGTCGGTGACGATCTGACGCTGACTGAAACCGTAGGCGCGACCGACTTCCAGCAGGCGCTTGGGCACCTGATGGAAGGCTTGCAAGGTGCAGAGCGTGACAGGCACCAGCGCTGCGTGGGCGATGAGCACATATTTCAACGGTTCGCCGATGCCGAACAGCAGCAGCGCGAATGGCATCCAGCCCAGGACCGGGATTTGCACCAAGGCGTTGAACGTCGGCAGCACATAATCCTCGACCGTCTTCGACAGCCCCATGACCAAACCCAGAAGCACGCCAAGCCCCGAGCCGATCAGGAAGCCCACCAGCACCCGTTGCAGGCTGGCTGAAGCGTTCAGCCACAGGTCGCCAGTGGTCACCAGGTCGACCAGCGTCTGGTAGACATAAGCGGGCGGCGGCAGCACCTGCTCCGACAGCCAGCCCCTCTCGGCGCCCAGGTACCAAAGCCCGAGCAACGTGACCGGCAGCAGCCACGGCAAGGCGGCGTTCAACGCAGTGTACCGCCAAGGTGATCGAGGACCCTTTCGGACCGCGAGTCGTCGGGGCGCACGGGAGGGAAAGTTGGGCAGTCGCTCCACCGGCGCGAGCGCTTTGGTCGGGGGCTCTCGTCGATCAAGTGCGGTGGCGTTTGCTCTGGGCATGGCGTCAGCCTCCGTTATTGACGGCTTTGTCCGACGACGCCGTGGCGGTGGTACCGGTGGATTTGCCATCCGCGCCGTAGGCCGTCCAGTAATGCTGCAAGCCTTTGGACTTCAATGCGTTGTCCAGGTATTTGGTCTCGAACCAGCCATCGATGCTCACTGGGCGGCGAATCATCTTTTCATCCCGGGCTTGATCGGCCACCGCCTGGTAACGCGCGCGCAGGAAGTCATCCACAAGCGGCGAGGCACTGTCGCGCAGAGCGATGTGGCTGAAATCGGCCTTGAGCGAGGCAACCGGCTCGTTGGTTTTGGCCCATTCATTGAGCACAGCGTCCCGGTTGCTTTCCTCTGATTCCCACTTGGCGGCTTCCACCAGTGTATCGACGACTTTCTGCACGTTGGCGGAATGCTCTTTTTCGTATTCGCCACGAACCAACAGGGCGCACTGCCGGGTGTACCGGACATCGTTGGTCGGATTGTCGAAAATGATGTCGGCCAGCCCTTGGTCGCGCAGTTTGAACAGTTCGCGGCCGCCGAACGCGGCGTCCACACCCTTGGAAACCAGCGCCGCCTGGCTGCTGCCACTGTCGAGGTTGATCACTTTCAGGTCGCGCTCGGTCAGGCCGTGGTCCGCCAGCAAGTTGATCGAAACCAGATGCCCGTTGGTGCCCCGGAACACAGCGACTTTCTTGCCCTTGAGATCTTCGATGGTTTTGATATCGGAACCTTTCGGCACGGCCAGGTAAACGTTCGAGCGCACGCCAATGGCGGCCAGCAGCTTGGTGTCCAGGCCGTTGGCGCGGCCCACCACTTGCGGCAGGTCACCCTCGTAGGCGAAATCCAGCTGCTTGTTCGACAGCGCCTCGTTGACGGCAGGGCCAGCACCCTTGAAGAAGAACCACTGGATTTCGGTCCCCGTGCCCTCAAAGGCTTTTTCCAGTAATTGTTGATTGCGCACGATGCCCAGCGGTGAGCCACTGAAGGTCACGGGGTCGCCGCCGCCTGCGCTGGCCACGCCGATGCGCAGTACGTCGGCTTGAGCCAAGGGCATCATCAGCAGCGCCGCCAGTGCGGTAGCTACGCTTGTTTTGCTGAATACAGATGTTCGCTTGGCCTTTGCCATGACGGTGCTTCCTTGAACGAGGGGGTTAGGGAATCAGGCAGCCAAGTGTTTTTTATCGGCTTCTGTTCGTGGGGAGAGGGTTTCAGGTGTGGGCTTGATTGCCTGGCTGGAACGCCCATCGACGCCCACTGGAATGTCACCTGCAACGGTGGTGCGGCGTACGATGCGTTGCGCTTGGCCGTAATCGTTGATGGCGATGTGTTGGGTCGCCCGGTTATCCCAGATGGCGACATCCCCCTCGCTCCAGCGCCAGCGCACGGTATTGTCGATTTGGGTGATGCGATCGTGGAACAGGCGGATCAGTTGCTTGGAGTCGTTACTGCTGACGCCCAGGATGTGCTTCACGAAGTGGCCGAGAATCAGGCTGCGCTCGCCGGTTTCCGGGTGCACGCGCACCAATGGATGCTCGGTTTCGTACACCTGCGCGGTGAACTGCTCGCGGTAGCGCTTCAGGCCAGCCTCGCCGGTGTCCTTTGGCGCTGCGTAGTCGTAGAGGTTGGTGTGCAATGCACGCAGGCTGTCGGCCAGGGTTTTCAACGGGGCGGGAAGGTCAGCATAAGCAGCGGCGGTGTTGGCCCATACCGTGTCGCCGCCATAAGGCGGGATGACCACGCCGCGCAGGATGGAGATTTTCGGGTAATTGGCGACGAAGGTGACGTCGGTGTGCCAGGAATTGGCGCGGGTTTCCCGGGAGTCGAGGTTCAGGATGGCAGCACTTTGTTCGGCTGAGGGAACTGTCGGGTGAGGCACTTGCTCGCCGAAGCGGCGGGAGAAGTTTTCGTGCTGTTCGTCGGTGAGGAATTGATCGCGGAAAAACAGCACCTTGTGTTTCAGCAGTGCCTGGTGAATGAAGTCGAAGTCTTGCTCGGAAATGTCGCCGGAGAGTTTGATGCCGCTCAACTCGGCACCTATTTTCCCTGCCACGGGTTTGATCTGAATGGCCATGCCTGAACCCCTGTTTAGGTTGGTGTGGCTCAGATCATAAAGATATAAATCCGCTGAACGCTAATCACGATTTGTCATAAATATAGAAGAGGAGTTTATGCAGGAAATTTATGAAAATAACAAAATTACATAAGTTTATTCACAAATATATTTTGTACTTTTCAGCGGACTGGAGAGTGCTTGCGCGGGACAGATACCGTGATTGAGCTCGACCATTCCGGCATGTCTGGATCCGCCAAGTGTTGTTTAAAACGCCCCTTAGGCGAGCGCAATCCCCATCCTAGTGGCCCGTCACCCACCGAAATGGGGCTCCGCCATGCCTCCGACGCCAGGTCTCAGCGCAAATACACCGCCGGCCAGTGGCTGGTCGCTGATGTCCCCTCCCGGCCGGATGGACGTCACGAACAATGTGCTCAGATCGCGCCCCCCGAAGGCGCACATCGCGGGCTTTTTCACGGGCACGGACAATGAACGATCCAGTTTGCCGCCAGGGGTGAAGCGATGGATCAGGCCGGCGTCATTGCCGCAGATCCAGTAGCAGCCATCAGCGTCCACCGCAGCGCCGTCCGGGCGGCCCGGGTAGTGATTCATGTCCACGAACAGGCGGCGATTGTGAGGGGTGCCGCTATCGATGTCGTAATCGAACGCCCAAATGCGCTGCACGGAGGGGTGGGAGTCGGAGAGGTACATCACGCGCCCATCGGGGCTGAAGCCCAGTCCGTTGGGCACCAGCATGTCGCAGAGGGCAGGGCGAAGCGGCTCTGGCTGATCCTCGGTGTAGCGGTAGAGCGAGCCGACGGCGCTGGCCGCAGCCATGTCCATCGCCATGGTGCCCGCCCAGAATCTGCCTTGACGGTCACAACGTCCGTCGTTGAAGCGCATGTTTGCTTGCGGATGCGCAACGCGGGTCAAACAGTCTGACGCAAGCGTGCCATCGTCGTTGGGGTGAATGCGGTACAGCCCATCTTCCATGCCTGCCAGCCAACTGCCATCGCCTTGGCTCGCAATGCAGGCGAGCATGTTCGGGGCTGTCCAGGTGTCGGCGCGCCCATCGCTGATTCGCCAGCGGTGCAAACGCCCGGCAGGAATGTCGACCCAGTAAAGTGCCTGTTCCTGGACATGCCACACCGGGCTTTCACCTGTTGCGTTACGCGCGTCGAGAATCAGCTCAGCCTGCATGAGGGTTCATCCGTAGAGGAAAGAGTGCCTGCGGCACAGGCACTCAGTCGTCGCCAAACGGCCCCGCCGCAACGAATGCGCCCCCTTGGTACACCATTGCCGGATCATCGGCGGCAGGTGCAGGTTGCGCTTCGACCTTTGCGCGAAACTGTTCGGAGCTGTCTTTGGGCTGGTAATCCAGATGGCTGGCCAGGCGATTGTCCCACCACACTGTCCGATTGTTCGAAGCGCCATACACCACGGTATGCCCGACATTGGGCGTGAACAGGCCGCGTTCGATCAGTTGGGTGAGGTCGTCGTAACTCAACCAACTGCTGAGCATGCGACGGTTTTGCGCTTCAGGGAATGACGAGCCGATACGGATGCTGACGGTCTCGATGCCATACCGGTCGAAGTAGAAACTGGCCATGTCCTCGCCATACGACTTGGACAGCCCGTAATAGCTGTCGGGCCGCTTCACCGCAGCGGCGTCGAGTGTCTGATCCTGGCGATAGAAGCCGATGACATGGTTAGAGCTGGCGAAGATGACGCGCTTGACGCCATGACGTCTAGCGGCTTCGTAGATGTGGTAAACGCCGCAGATGTTCGGGCCGAGAATGTCCTCGAACGCGTGCTCCGTGGACACCCCTCCGAAATGAACGATGGCGTCGACGCCCTCTACGAGTTGATCGACCGCGTTTTTGTCGGCCAGGTCGCAGACCCTGACCTCCTCATGAGGGCCATCCGAAGGGGCCATCTCGGCAATGTCGGATAAGCGAAGGGTACGCGCGTAAGGGCGCAGGCTCTCGCGCAGTACCTTACCGAGCCCGCCTGCCGCACCGGTCAGCAGAATGCAGTTGAAAGGGGAATGGGCGACGGATTCAGTCATGTAAGGGGCCCTGATATTGACGTTCTTGTAAGGGTGTTATCGGTTGTCGTATGACATGGGCTGGATTATCGGCAGCGGTTACGAAATTTGTCAACGCAGATGGCTACAGCCAGGGCCCGCCCCGAAACCCGGCAACTATCGAAGGAGATACCTCCTTGCCCGAGTCAACCGATATGTGGTCAGGGACGGCCTGTTGCGAACCCTAATATTCTCTGCTAATTTCAAAAATGTTAACGATGACATTTCCGCTTTAACAATAAAAACAACGGGATTTTTCGCTATGACAACTCGCCTCAGAAAAGGCTTTTCCTCTGTTTTGTGTTCTCTCGCCGTAGCCGTCGCGTGCGCCGGGTCTTTCTCCGTGCACGCCGCTGACGCCAAGACCGGGCCGCTGAAGATCGGTGCGTCGTTCCAAGAGATCAACAACCCCTATTTCGTCACCATGAAAAACGCCCTGCAGGACGCGACCGGCAGCATTGGTGCGACGCTGCTGGTCACCGACGCGCGGCATGACGTTTCCAAACAGATCAGCGATATCGAAGACATGCTGCAGAAGGGCATCGATATCCTGATCATCAACCCCACCGACTCGGTTGGCGTGCAGTCCGCCGTCAAGCAGGCCCACGACAAGGGCGTGGTCGTCGTGGCGGTCGACGCTCAGGCCGACGGCCCGCTGGACTCCTTCGTGGGGTCCAAGAACTATGATGCGGGCGTCGAGGCCTGTGAGTACCTGGCCAAGAACATCGGTGGCAAAGGCGACGTTGCGATCCTCGACGGTATTGCCGTGGTGCCGATCCTGGAGCGTGTCCGCGGTTGCAAGGACGCACTGGCCAAGCATCCCGACATCAAGATTGTCAGCATTCAGAACGGCAAACAGGAACGCGACCAGGCCCTCAGCGTGACCGAAAACATGCTGCAGGCGCAGCCAAACCTCAAGGGGCTGTTCAGCGTCAACGACAACGGTTCGCTTGGTGCGTTGGCCGCCATCGAATCCAGCGGCATGGACGTGAAGCTGACCAGCGTCGATGGCTCGCCTGAGGCGGTGAAGGAAATCCAGAAGCCGAACAGCAAGTTCATCGCCACCTCCGCCCAGTACCCACGCGATCAGGTGCGTCTGGCCCTTGGCGTGGCGTTGGCCAAAAAATGGGGCGCGCAAGTCCCGGCGACCCTTCCGGTCAACATCCTGCTGGTGGATCAGGCCAAGGCCAAAACCTTTTCCTGGTAAACGAAACGTCGCTGCTCGTCCGGTAAGGCGAGCGGTGCGGCTTCAGCCGAGCTGCGGTCTGACGAGGTGCCCATGAGCTGCCTTCTGCAACTGGAAAACATCTGTAAAAGCTACCCTGGCGTGCATGCGCTCAAGTCGATCAATCTGCAGGTCGAGCGCGGCGAGATCCACGCGCTGTTGGGCGAGAACGGCGCGGGCAAATCCACCCTGATGAAGATCCTCGCCGGTGTCGAACATCAGGACAAAGGCAGCATTCTCATCGATGGGGCCGAGCAGCATTTCGCAACGTACAACGAAGCCATCGCGGCCGGGATCGGCATCGTGTTCCAGGAGTTCAGCCTGATCCCTTACCTCACGGCCGTAGAGAACATCTTTCTTGGCCATGAGTGGGTCAATGGGCTGGGCTTGTTGCGCAAAAAGGACATGCGCGAAAAAGCCATCGCGCTGTTCGATCGGCTGGGGGTGAAGATCAACCTCGACTGTTCCGTTGAGCACCTGAGCGTCGCCGAGCAGCAATTCGTCGAAATCGCCAAGGCCCTTGCCCTGGATGCGCGCTTGCTGATTCTCGATGAGCCGACCGCCACGCTGACACCGTCCGAAGCCGATCTGCTGTTCGACATCATGCGTGAGCTGAAAAGCCAAGGTGTGGCGGTGATCTTCATTTCGCACCATCTGGAGGAAATCTTCCAAGTGTGCGACCGCATCAGCGTGCTACGTGACGGTGCCAACGTCGGGGCGTTGACCGTGGCCGACAGCGACATCGACACGCTGGTGGAGATGATGGTCGGGCGACGCCTCGAGGCCAGTTTCCCACCCAAGCCCAATAAGCCGCTGGGCGATGTGGTGCTGCAAGTCCGTGACATTCAACTGACGCGTAATGGCCCGCACAACCGCTTTGATTTGCACAAGGGCGAAATTCTCGGGTTTGCCGGCCTGGTCGGCTCAGGCCGGACGGAATTGGCCCTCGGGGTGATTGGCGCCTTGCCGGTTGTCACCAAGGACGTGGTGTTGCGTGGCCAGCCGGTCAACCTCAGCGACCCTGCGCATTCGCTCGCCAATGGCATCGGCCTGTTGCCGGAAAGCCGCAAGAGCGAAGGGTTGATCGTCGATTTCAGTATTCGCGAGAACATCTCGCTGAACAACCTGGGCAAATACGAAGGCGCTGCGCACCTGCTCGACCGGAACAAGGAAGACGCCACCACGGCGGCGCTGATGAAGCAGCTGTCGATCAAGGCGCCGACCTGTGAAAGCCGCGTCATCAACCTCAGCGGTGGCAATCAGCAGAAGGTGGTGATCGCGCGCTGGATCAATCACCACTGCGACATTCTGATCTTCGACGAACCGACCCGTGGCATCGACGTCGGCGCCAAGGCGGAGATTTACAACCTGATGCGCAAACTCACCGAACAAGGCTTCGCGATCATCATGATCTCCTCGGAGTTGCCGGAAATCATCGGCATGTGCGATCGCGTGGCGGTGTTCAACAAAGGCGCCATCGTCAACGTGCTGGAGTCATCGGCCATCAACCCGCAAGAAGTGATGCGCCATGCCACCGGGAGTCTGAACAGTGAACACGTCCATTAAATCCATGACCGCACAAACCGATCGCCCCAAGGCCAGCGCGAAATTCAATGTCGCCCAGTTGCTTCGCTCACCGGCGTTTTACCCCTTCGTCGGGCTGGTGGTGGTGACGATCTTCATGATCTTCGCCAGCGACAAATTCCTCACCGGCGCGAATCTGGAAAACATTGCCCGGCAGGTTTCGATCAACGCGATCATCGCCGTGGGCATGACGTGTGTGATTCTCACGGGCGGTATCGACCTGTCGGTGGGGCCGGTGATGGCCTTGTCCGGCACCTTGACCACCGGCCTGATGGTGGCGGGCGTACCGGCGCCGATCGCGATACTCATCGGGTTGCTCATCGGCGTAGGGTTCGGTGTGGGGAACGGGGTATTCGTCGCCTACCTGAAAATGCCCCCGATCATTGTCACCCTGGCCACCATGGGCATCGCTCGCGGCCTGGGCCTGATGTACACCGATGGCTATCCGATTTCCGGCATGCCGGACTGGTTCGCCTGGTTCGGTCGCGGCACGTTGTTCGGCATTCAGGTGCCGATCCTGATCATGCTGCTGACCTATCTCTTCGCCTGGGTGCTGCTTCAACACACCCGTATCGGGCGCTACGTCTACGCCATTGGCGGCAATGAAGAGGCGGTGCGCCTTTCAGGGGTGCGTGCGTCGCGTTTCAAGTTGCTGGTCTACTCGATCAGCGGCCTCACTGCCGCGATTGCCGGGCTGGTGCTGTCCTCGCGGTTGATGAGTGGCCAGCCCAACGCCGGGGTTGGCTTCGAGCTGGACGCTATCGCCGCGGTGGTGCTCGGTGGCGCGTCCATCGCCGGTGGGCGCGGCGTGATCATCGGCACGCTTGTGGGAGCCATGTTGCTGGGCGTGCTCAACAACGGCCTGAACATGCTGGGCGTGTCGCCCTACGTACAGAGCGTCATCAAGGGCGGAATCATCCTGCTGGCGATTTTCATCAGTCGGCAGCGGCACAAATAGATGAAACAACAACGTATGTAGGAGCGCGCTTGCCCGCGATGAATGATAACGCGGTGATTCGGATAATCATTCGTGTCCATTTCGCGGGCAAGCGCGCTCCTACGGGTTATCAAACATCCTCAACAGGTGAACCGACATGGAACAAAACACAACGAACACCATGCAAGCTGTCGTCTGCCACGCGCCGAAAGACTACCGTCTGGAGCGCATCGGCAAGCCGGTGGCCCGTGCAAATGAACTGGTGATTCGCATCGGCGCGTGTGGCATCTGTGCCAGCGACTGCAAATGTCACTCCGGCGCGGCCATGTTCTGGGGCGGCGAAAGCCCCTGGGTCAAGGCACCGGTGGTGCCGGGCCACGAATTCTTCGGTTATGTGGACTCCATCGGCGAGGGCGCCGAAGAGCACTTCGGCGTAAAGGTCGGCGACAAGGTGATCGCCGAGCAGATCGTCCCCTGCGAAAAGTGCAAATTCTGCAAGTCCGGGAAGTACTGGATGTGTGAGGTGCACAACATCTTCGGTTTCCAGAAGGACGTCGCCGAAGGCGGGATGGCTCAGTACATGCGTATTCCGAAAACTGCCATCGTGCACAAGATCCCGGAATCCGTGTCGCTGGAGGACTCGGCGCTGATCGAGCCCATGGCCTGCTCGATTCACACGGTCAACCGCGGCGACGTGCAACTCGACGATGTGCTGGTGATCGCTGGTGCAGGGACGCTGGGCCTGTGCATGGTGCAGGTAGCCGCCCTCAAAACGCCGAAAAAGCTTGTGGTCATCGACATGGTCGATGAGCGTCTTGAACTGGCGAAGAAGTTCGGCGCTGACGTGGTGATCAACCCTAGCCGTGACAACGCCAAAGAAATCATCAACGGCCTCACCGACGGTTATGGCTGCGACGTCTACATCGAAACCACCGGGGTGCCGGTGGGCGTGACACAGGGCCTGGACTTGATTCGCAAGTTGGGCCGTTTCGTCGAGTTCAGCGTGTTCGGTGCCGAAACCAGCGCCGACTGGTCCATCATCGGCGACCGCAAGGAGCTGGATGTGCGCGGCGCTCACCTGGGGCCGTATTGCTATCCGATCGCTATCGACCTGTTCGAGCGCGGCTTGGTGACCTCCAAGGGTATCGTCACCCATGACTTTGGCCTGGATGACTTCGCCGAAGCGTTCGAGCTGGCGAATTCGACTCGGTCGATCAAGGTGCTGCTCAAGCCGGTCACTGGGGCCTGACGGACAGCCCGGCGCCTGTGGCTGATCCCCTAACAAGAGAGCGGGTGAAGATGGAATACGTCATCGGGGTCGACATCGGCACCCAGAGCACCAAGGCATTGCTGGTCGATGCCGAGGGGCGAATCGTCGCGCAGCACAGCCACGCGTATAAGGTCGATACGCCCAAGCCGCGTTGGGCCGAGCAGTGGCCGCAAGTCTGGCTCGATGCGGTGGAGGTGTGCGTCGCGGCTTGCATGGCTAAAAGCCAGGTGCCGAAGGACCGTGTCAAATCGCTCTGTGTCAGCAGCCTGTACGGCGGTTCCGGCATTGCGGTGGATGCGCAGATCACGCCGCTCTACCCCTGCCTGATCTGGATGGATCGGCGCGCCGAAGCGCAGGTGGAGTGGGTTCGGGCTCACGTGGATCTTGAGCGCCTGTACGCGATTACCGGGAACGGGGTGGACAGTTATTACGGCTTCACCAAGATGCTCTGGCTCAAGGAACAACAGCCGAACGTTTGGGCGGATACCCGCTACCTATTGCCACCCAACAGCTACATCAACTATTGCCTCACCGGTGAGTTGGCGGTGGACCACAGTTCGGCGGGCAATATCGGCGGTGTCTACGATATCGAGGCCAGGCGTTGGTCGGTCGAGATGCTGGATGCGCTGGGCATTCCCCGGGCGATGATGCCCGAGCGCCTGGTGCATTCCGGTGATGTCGTCGCTGGCTTGCTGCCGGAATGGGCCGAGCGCCTTGGACTGAAGGCCGGAACCCCTTTGCTCGGCGGTGGGGTCGATGCGGCCATGGCGACCTTCGCCGCAGGTGTCACAGAGGCGGGTAACCATGTCGCAATGATCGGCACCAGCATGTGTTGGGGCTACCTCAATCAGCAGGTCGATGCGCGTCACGGGCTGGTGAGTTTTCCCCACGTCTTCAATGGCGCGAGCGATCTTTACATTTTTGGCGGTGCAATCACCGCCGGGGCGTCCGTCAGTTGGTTTCGCGAGCAGTTCTGCCAGGCTGAAGAAAACCAAAGCCGCGAGACGGGCGAAGACAGCCACGCCATTCTGGAACGTGCCGCCACGAAGATTCCGGCGGGCAGCGACGGGGTGTTGTTCCAGCCATACCTGATGGGTGAACGCAGTCCGGTCTGGGACGCGAAAGCCAGTGGCAGTTTTGTCGGCCTCAACCTGTATCACACCCGGACTCATCTCTACCGTGCGGTGCTCGAAGGCGTCACCTACGCGCTGCGCCACAACATCGAAGCGGGCACCAAAGGCGCGCGGTCGCTGGATCCCCGTTTGATCGTCGTCGGCGGCGCGAGTCACTCGGACCTGTGGATGCAGATCATCGCCGACGTTACCCAATTTCCCGT
This sequence comes from Pseudomonas sp. GD03842, assembly GCF_029841165.1. NCBI lineage: Bacteria > Pseudomonadati > Pseudomonadota > Gammaproteobacteria > Pseudomonadales > Pseudomonadaceae > Pseudomonas > Pseudomonas sp. GD03842. The sequence goes on from NZ_JAOCEA010000011.1 coordinate 159,197, forward strand.
GTACACCATCGTTCAGGAGGTCGAGGCAGCACTCGGTGCGGCGCTTCTCGCGGCCCACGCGGTAGGGCTGGTCGACGAAGCCCAAGTGCACAAAGGCTGGGTGCAACTGGAGCGCCGAGCCGAACCTCGAGCCGACAACGTTGCCGTCTACTCGCGGTTGTTCGCCGATTACGTGGCGCTTTACCCGGCGCTCAAACCCATCATGCATCGTCTGCAGGGAGCGTGAATGTGAGTAACGTCCGTTTTGACTTCAGCGGCCAGCGGTTGCTGGTCACCGGCGCCAGCAGTGGCATCGGCTGGGAGGTCGTTCAGCAGTTGTTGGCCGGCGGCGCGGAGGTGTACGGGATGGGCCGTGACCCGGCCGCCTTGCAGAAACTGGAAGGGCAGGGTTGCCGTGTCCTGCGGGTGGACATGGCGGATGAGGCGCAACTGAGCGCTTCGCTCGATGATCTGCCCACGATGCACGGGTTGGTCAATTGCGCCGGCATTTCCATTCTGGAAGCTGCCACCGAGGTCAGCGCACTGGCGTTCGACCAGGTCATGGCGGTCAACGTCCGTGCCTCGGCGCTGGTTGCCGCGCAGGTGGCGAAAGCCATGATCAGGGACGGGGTGAAAGGCAGCATCGTCAACGTTTCGAGTCAGGCCTCTCTGGTGGCACTGGACGACCATCTGAGCTACTGCGCGTCGAAAGGCGCGATGGATGCCATGACACGCGTGCAATGCGGCGAGTGGGGCCGGTACGGGATCCGTGTCAACAGCGTCAATCCCACGGTTACCCTCACCCCCATGGCGCAGATGGCCTGGAGCGAGCCGAGCAAGCGCGACCCGGCGCTGGCGGCCATTCCATTGGGCCGTTTCGCTGAAACAGCGGAAGTGGCGGCACCGATTCTGTTTCTGCTGAGCGAGGCGGCCTCGATGATCAGTGGGGTCACGCTGCCCATCGATGGGGGTTACACCAGTCGATAACCCTGTGGAGCTGCCTCTCAAACCCGGGAGGGGCCATAACCTCTGTGGGGCAGATCAGCAGGCGGGCATGATCGTGCCCTCGTTGACTCCGCGGTGACCTCACCCGACCGTGCCGTTCTCCAACTCCCCTGCGATCACCACCTTCGCCTTGGGCAAGTAGCGATCCTGAATACGCTCGAGCAATAACGTGACTGCACTGCTTCCCGCCCGGGAGGCATCGTGGGCGATACATGCGATGGGGATGCCGAAAATATCCGCGAAGGGCAGGCGATCGATACCGCAGATGGGCAGGCTGTCGTGGGCGATGCCGCGGTCTCGCAATGCCCGCATCGCACCGAGTGTGATCAACTGGTTGAAGCCAAAGATCGCGTCCGGTGCGGTGTTGTCGCGCAGGTAGTCCAGTGTGCTCTGGTAAGAGGGTTCGAGGGTGTAATCCCCGACTCGAATGTCCAACTGCACCGCTTTGCCACTTTCGGCCAGCGCCGCTTTCACGCCTTTGAGGCGCTCTTCGGAAATCCGTGAGTGGGCCGGCCCCGTCAGCACCAGCAGTCGACGCATGTCTGGACTTTGCGCCAGCAGATAGCGGGCACCCTTGAGCCCGCTGTGATAGTTGTCGAGCACCACGTGACTGAAGGGGCTGCCATGCAGCGCGCGGTCGAGTTGCACGACGGGCACGTCGCCGTTGCTCAAGCGATGAAGGTAATTGGGCTGGTATTCCGGTTCGTCCGAGACCGGCGACAACACGATGCCCGCCACGCGATAGCTGAGCAGGGTGTCGACTGCCTTGCGCTCCAACTCCTCGGAGCCATCGGTGTCCACCAGCATGATGGTGTAGCCGTGCTTCTTCGCCTCACGGGAGATGGCTTTGATCATTTCGCTGTAGAACGGGTTATCCACCGACGCGGTAATCACACCGATGATCAGACTTTCGCTGCGCTTCAGGCTGCGGGCGAAAGCGTTGGGCACATAGTCCAACTCCTGCGCCACTTCCAGAATCCGCGCCAGGGTTGCAGGCTTGACCAAGTCAGGTTTGTTGAGTGCACGAGACACTGTGACCGGCGTCATGTTGACTCGCCGTGCAATGTCGGAAATGGTGACGGGCGTCTTTTTACTCATGAATTCCGGGCGCCTTGGAACGAGACGTCATCGGCAGGGCCGCATGGACGCTTAAAGGGCTAAGGCTAGCACGATGACAGGTTGAACGGCTCAGTAGAACGCTGCAAATGTTAACGTTTTCATTGTCGGTTTTTCGGGCGCTCACACGCCTTGGTCTGCCGGGCTCGGTCACCGTTTCAAGCGCAGCAGGTCAACCTTCGCAGAACTTTCAGGGCGCCCGGTATCGAATTGACCAATACTGTGTGTCCTTTTTGCCGTTCATGGAGGGTTCATGACCTCGCCCGATTCAACGTCCTCACGCGATTTCCTCATCGCGGCGGCTGCCCTGCTGATTGCCATGGTGGGCACGACGCTGCCCACCCCGCTTTACGCGATTTATCAACAGCGGCTGGGGTTTGATGCGAGTTGGCTGACGATCATCTTTTCGATCTACGCGGCAGGCGTGATCGCCGCCTTGTTGGCGGTCGGCAGTTGGTCGGATCAGGTGGGGCGGCGCCCCATGCTGCTCGCCGGGTTGTTCATGGGGGCGCTCAGTGCGGTGATTTTTCTACTGTCCGATTCGATCGGGGGCCTGCTGCTGGGGCGTCTGTTTTCCGGTTTTTCCGCTGGCATCATGACGGGGACCGCCACTGTCGCCGTGATCGAACTGGCGCCTAAGGCCTGGAAGAACGCCACGCTGGTGGCCACCGCAGCGAACATGCTGGGCCTGGGCGTCGGCCCATTGTTGGCAGGGTTCACCTCCCAATATCTGCAAGACCCGCTGCATCTGATTTTCTACGTTCATCTCGCGCTGCTCCTGCTGGCCGCGCTAGGCGTTGCCGTGATCCGCGAGACGGTAAAGCGCCCGCCACGGTTCAAGCTGGCCATACAGAAACCTTCGGTGCCCGCCTCGGTGCGTGGCGTGTTCATCTCGGCGTCGATTGCGGGGCTGGCCGGGTTCAGCGTAGCGGGATTGTTTACCAGCATGGTGCCCTCGGTGATGATGCATATCATGCAGGTTCGGGGCGGGGTCCTGATCGGTGCAGTGATCGGCTTGTTTTTCGTGGCGTCGATCCTCGGGCAGGCGTTGCTGCAATGGCTGCCCAAAGGCGTGCATATGACGCTGGGCTGCGCAGGGTTGATCGCAGGCATGGTCTGCCTGGGGTTGAGCATTGCTACGGCGCAGTTGCTGCTGTTGGTGGGAGCGGGGCTGCTGGCGGGCCTCGGGCAAGGCATGATCCTGCGCGCGGGCATGGGCGCGGTCACCGCCTGCAGCCCTGCGCATCAGAAGGCGGCCGTGACGTCGGCGTTTTTCGTGGTGTTGTATATCTCCATCTCGGTGCCTGTGGTGGCGGTCGGCTTTAGCGTCCGATCATTCGGCTTGCCCCACGTTGGCGAGTTCTTTGCGACGCTGGTGGCACTGGTCGCATTGCTGGCGATGATCAGCATGAAGCGCGTGCAGTCTCGCCAGGCGGCACTGGCGGCGAGTGGGAGTTGAGCGATGGCAGTGAAGGTTGGCCTGATTTCGGACACCCACGGCTTGCTTCGCCCCCAGGCGGTCGACGCATTGCGGGGCTGCGATCACCTGATTCATGGCGGTGACATCGGCAAGCCTGAGATCCTTGATGCGCTCAGGAACATCGCCCCGCTGACCGTGGTGCGCGGTAACAACGACACCGACGATGCCTGGGCGGCAAGCGTGCCCTTCGCGGCCACCGTGCGTGTCGGGTCGGTCGGGATCTACGTGACCCACATTTTGGCCGATGTCCCTGAGACATTGCCGCCCGACATTGGCGTGGTGGTCACGGGGCATTCCCACAAGCCGCTGCAAGCGTTACGGCACGGCGTGTTGTTCATCAACCCCGGCAGTGCCGGGCCGCGACGATTCAAACTGCCGATCACCGTGGGAATCCTGCACATCGATGGCCTCGCGGTGCGGGGCGAATTGGTCGAGCTGGATCTGACCTGAGGCGGCCTGCGCCGCCAGGGAGAGACCGCGCCAACGGCCTCAGCCGCCGACTTACTTCGCGATCGGGTCCAATCCGCTGGCCTTGATCGCGGGCGCCGCAGCAGACGAACTCAGAAATTCCAGAAATTGCCGGGCCTGTTCCGGGTGCTTGCTGCGGGCGACCACGCCGGCCGAATACAGCGTCATCTGCTGCGCCTGATCGGGGATCAGGCCAATGATGTCGATACCTTCCACCGGTTTGAGTTCGCTCAATTGCTGAAAGCCGATTTCCGCGTCACCCCGGGCAACCACTTCACCGACCGGCGTGGCTGGGATCATCCGGCTCTTGCCTTGAATGCGTTCGGCAATGTGCATCTGGTTGAACAGCACCCGTGACAGGTACACGCCGCTGGCGCTGTCGGAATACGCGATGCTCTTGGCGTCGAGCAGGGTCTGCTTGAAAGCTTCCATGGTGCTGATGTCCGGATGCGGCGCGCCGTGCTTGACGGCCATCGCGATGTAGGATTTGCCCAGGTCGACGCGGGTCTTCGGATCGACCTGCCCGTCCTTGATCAGCTTGTCCAGCGCCGCCCCGACCATCAGCACCACATCGGCAGGTTCGTTACGGGCAAGGCGATTGGGGATGGCCTGCGGCGTGGCGCCCATGGACGGCGCGACTTCGCCCTGAAGTTTGACGCCCACGCGTTGTTCGTAATCCGGCGTGACCGCCTTGAACGCACCCATGATGCCACCGGAGCTGAGGACGATCAGTTGAACGGGCGCGACCGGGGTTGCGGCCTGCGTGAAGGCCGACGGGATGAAGGTGATGGCGGCGCTCAGAAGGTAGGGGAGAATTTTCTTCATGAAGATGACCTTGGCTTTTGAAAATGATGCTGACGAAATAAAAAAGGCGCGGGCAAGTATGTGGCAATTGTCGGAGGTGTAAATCCCTTTATGCACAATCGGCACGATCATGAGCACGAGGGCGTGGTGAGGTTTCCCTCGGTTTGCGTGCCGGGAAATACGACGGCTGGCCTGGGGCGCACCTCAAGAAAGCCACTGCGGGGCCGATGCTAAGGGCGATTCCCGTCACCTCTTCGGAAGCTCGTCGTTCATGTTCAATAAACGTCTAAAACAAGAGTTGGCTGCCCTGCGCGAAGAACTTTCGTCCGTAGAGCAGGTGAGGAGCAGTCTGGACAGCGAGATGCTGTGCATGCGCCTGGACGCGCAAGGTCGTATCGAGTCGGTCAACGGTAATTTCGAAAACGAAATGCATTATCGAAACGCCGACCTCGTCGGGCGCTCCATCGAGGAACTGGTTCCTGCGCATGTGAAGAACCTGGATTTCCACGATCGGGTAAGAACGGCAATCAGCCGGGGAGAGCACCTCAGCGGCGCGCTGCGATTGATGCGAGGCAACGGCCAGGAAGCCTGGTTGCGCTCGATCGTTCAGCCCGTGCGTGACAGTGCCGGGGTGGTGAAGCATTTCACCGTCCACTCCAGTGACCTCACACGCACCATCGAAAACTCCCGCGAACATGAAAATCTGATCGAAGCCTTGCAGCGTTCTACCGCGGTGATCGAGTTCAATCTCGACGGCGAAGTGCTGACGGCCAACGAGCGTTTTCTCGGCTCCATGGGCTACTCGCTGGCGCAGATTCAAGGTCAGCACCACCGCATGTTCTGCGACGCGGTGGAGTCCAATTCGCCGGCGTATGAAGCGTTCTGGGACACGTTACGCCGTGGCGAGTTCGTGACCGGACGTTTCAAACGCGTCGACAGCCGTGGCCGTGAGGTCTGGCTCGAAGCGTCCTACAATCCGATCACCGATGCTCACGACCGGTTGTACAAGGTGGTGAAATTCGCCACCGTCATCACCGATCAGGTCAACCGCGAGATGGCAGTCGCGGATGCGGCGAGCATCGCCTTCAGTACCTCTCAGCAAACCGACGGCAGCGCGCAGAAAGGGGCCGCCGTGGTCAGTCAGACCGTCGACGCGCTGCGTGAGCTGGCCGGGCACATGGAGCAGGCCGCCGAACGTATTGCAGCGTTGGACAAACAGTCGCAGTTGATCGGTTCGATCATTCAAAGCATCAGCAGCATTGCCGATCAGACCAACCTGCTGGCACTCAACGCGGCCATCGAAGCAGCGCGCGCCGGCGAGCAAGGGCGCGGCTTTGCGGTGGTTGCCGATGAAGTCCGGCAGTTGGCCTCGCGCACCAGCAAAGCCACTGAAGAAATCGTGGGCGTGGTTCAACAGAACCAGCAACTGGCCGAACAGGCCGTCAACGTGATCATCAATGGCAAGCAACAGGCCCAGCAGGGACTGGAACTGGCCAGTGAGGCGGGCTCGGTGATCGTGGAGATCCAGGACGGCGCGCGCAAAGTGGTGAGCGCGGTGGGGCAATTTGCCAATCAGCTTTCGGGCTGAGGCCTGTGCGATGTGAAGGGGGAGTGGGCATCCAGTCCACCCTCTTCTTCGGTTCTAATCCGTGAAGGGTGACTGACCGGGCTGCTGCAAGAAGGTGAAGTTGCAAAAAAGCCGCGTCCGGGTAGCTCCCGGAACGCGGCTTTTGCGTATCAGACCTTGAAGTGGCTGACCAGCATCTGCAGCTGGTTGCCCAGGCGGGCCAGCTCGACGCTGGACGCGGCGGTTTCCTCGCTGGCGGCGGCGGTCTGTTCGGACACGTCGCGGACGTTGACAATGCTGCGGCTGATTTCTTCAGCCACCGAGCTCTGCTGCTCGGCTGCGGCTGCGATCTGCTGGTTCATCGCCTGGATGTTCGACACCGTCCGGGTAATGCTTTCCAGCGAGGTGCCCGCCTTGCGGGTCAGCGCCACGCTGCTGTCGGTCAGGTTACGGCTGCTGAGCATCATGTCCGACACCTGACGTGTGCCGTTCTGCAGCGCCGCAACCAGGCCTTCGATTTCTTCCGTCGATTGTTGGGTGCGTTGCGCCAGACCGCGCACTTCGTCTGCCACCACGGCAAATCCACGTCCGGCTTCGCCCGCTCGGGCCGCCTCGATGGCGGCATTCAAAGCCAGCAGGTTGGTCTGCTCGGCCACGGCCTTGATCACGTCCATGACTTTGCCGATCTTGTCGCTTTCGTTTTCCAGCACGCTCATGGCGTCTGTCGAGCGAATCACTTCAGTGGCCAGTTTCTCGATCTGCGCGATCGCCTCGCCAACCACCTTGTCACCCGCGCGCGCTTCCGTGTCGGCGGCCGATGCGGCGACAGAGGCCTGTTCGGCATTGCGCGCAACCTCGTGCACGGTGGCCGACATTTCGTGCATGGCGGTGGCCACCTGGTCGGTCTCGACTTTCTGGCTGTTCACGCCAGCGCTGGTCTGTTCGGTGACCGCTGACAGTTCTTCAGCAGCGCTGGCGATCTGCGTCACGCTGTCACGAATGCCGCCGATCAGGTCGCGCAGGGTCGCGCCCATTCGCTGAATGCCTTGCTGCAACACACCCAACTCGTCCTTGCGCGTCACAACCAGGTTCTGCGTCAGGTCCCCAGATGCAATTCGGTCGACCACCGCCAGGGTTTCTTGCAGGGGGCGGGTGATCTGGCGAGTAATGAGTACCGCCGCCAGCGCGCCGAAGATCAGCGCCAGCAGGGTGCCGCCAATCTGGAGCATACGTGCCTGGCGCGTATCCGACTCGCCCAGCGAGTTCTGAATATCGACCAATTGCTGGCTGAGCTTGACGATGTTCGTCTGCTCTTCCGTCATCTCGGCGCGGGCGGCATTGATGCTGTCCGTAGCGTCCTTGAAGCCTTGTACCGAGTTGCGGTAGCCGATCAGCGACGCTTCCAGTTGCTTGAGACGATCGGCCTGGGTGCCACTGAAGGTCGCCTTCAGATGATCCAGCCCGCTGATGGCCGCTGCCAGTTGACGCTGAGCCGCTTCCTCGGTCTTGGCCGTGACATTACCGGTGTAGCCGCGCACTTCGTAGCGCACCAGCATAACGTCTTCCTTGGCCTTGATGATGGTCTGGTACTGCGCGAATCGTCGTTCGTCGCTCGGGTCGAGCTTCATCACGTCATCGGTGATTGCGGCGATCAGATCGGCCGCCTTCACCGCGTCCACACCCATGTCGGCACGGACCTTGGCGCTGAGCCTATAGCCGTCACGCATTTTGTTGAGTGAATTTTGATAGGCGCTGATCTGATCGCTCAGCGCCTTGATCACCGGCACGTTCAGCGGGTTGCTGAAGGTGGTGAGCAGGAATTGCTGCTGGGCTTTGTAGTTATCCAACGCCGTCTGGACGCTTTGCGCGGCGGTTTCGTCGCCACTGCTGAGCATGTATTGCAGGCGGGTCACGCGAAGGTCGGTGAGTTTTTGACCCAGCTTGGTGATGTCAGCCACCCGCTCGCTGCGGTAGGTCATGTTGCCCAGGCTGTTCCAGCCGATGAGAGCCAGCAAGGCAGTGAAAACGAGAACGATGCCGAACCCAAGGGCCAGTTTCGTGTTGACGCTGATGTTTGCGAACCAGCTTTTCATGTCAATCTCCAGAATGTCCGTTTTTTCGAAGTCGTCAGCTGGAGAGTTATTGTTATCAGGGCCAGCGAAACAGTGAGTCTTACGAATGCATCGGCCAGTCTCGGAAAAACTGAAAGAAATGTCAGGACGCCTCTCGGGGCTTCTTGAAAGCATGGCTGAGGATCAGACGCCAGGGCGAAGAAGTGCATGGGGTGACGCGGATTGATTGGGGAAAAATCAAGCCCGGCAAAGGCCGGGCTGGGAGGGGCTGGGGGCGGAAAGATCAGCTCAGGCGGTTGGCACCTACGCGATCCGCGCCATCGGCTGCAATGCGGCCCAGAGCGGTGCGATCGGAACCGTTTTCAGCCACGCGATTGGCACCTACACGGTCCGCGCCATCGGCGGCCACGCGCTCGATGTGGGTATGGGATGAACCGTTTTCCGCTACGGCGCTGGTGCCGTGGACAGTGGGCAGTGCAAACGCGCCGGTTGCCAGTACAGAGAAGGCCAGGCCCAGGATCAGTTTTTGAGTGTTCATGTCGGTAGCTCCAGAAGTCGGTAGTGGGTGACTCGGTATGGAGGTGATGTTACGCCGCGCCGAATGATTAAGAAGTCAATACGAGTGGTAGCGATCATCGTTGCCATTGATAGTTGAGCGAAGCGCGTTCGTGGGGCTGGGTTACCTGAGAAGCACGTCTGGATGCGGCGTTCACGAAGCCAATTTCCCGACGTTGCGTGGGCGATACATTTTTCGGTGACTGTAAAGTCATTGATCACGATCGATGGCGTCAACTTTTGCGCACCCGGGAACCGGCGGGATGAAATATTTCAACTGTTGAGGCACAGGGGAACCCAATACCGTGTACTGGCGCCAGCTTCGGCAGGGTGGCGATTTCATCAACCAGTACGGAAGTTGCGTTATGAAGCCTGTTCAGCGCTTTACCACCCTCGACAGTTTCAGAGGCATTTGCGCCTTGTTGGTTGTGTTTTTCCATTTGCATGTCGTTGACAGTTTCATCACGCTGCCATTCTTTCGTCGCGACGAAGTTCTGCTCAACTTCTTCTTCGTGCTCAGTGGCTTCGTTCTGGCGCATACCTACGGCATGAAGCCCAACCTCTCATTCAAAGCGTTTTTCATCTCCCGGGTCTTTCGCCTGTACCCGCTGCACCTGACGATGCTGGCGGTATTCATTCTGTTTGAAACGGTCCGTTGGACGGCCTACAAGAAGGGCTTTGATCTAAACAACGTGCCGTTTACCGGCCTGTTTGCCCCGCGCGAGATCCTGCCCAACCTGTTTCTCGTGCAGGCATGGACTTCGCTCACCGAAACCATGTCGTTCAATTACCCTTCCTGGACCATCAGCATCGAGTTTTACATTTACCTGCTGTTCGGCGCGCTGTGCCTGTTGTCGATGAAGAACCGCTTTCTGATGTTCGCTGCCATTTCGCTGGTCGCCTTCATGCTGATCTTTTCGGAAAACGAGCCACTGGTGGAGCGGGCCATGCTCGGCCTGTCCTGCTTCTTCGCCGGTAATATCACCTATCTGGTCTACCTGATGATCCGCGATAAGTGGACGTTCAAGCCGTGGCTGGTCACGGTGCTCGAATGCGCCATGATGTATGCCACCTGGTGGATCGTGATGAACGACTTCAACTTTCGCTCGCCGGTCGGCAGCCTGACGTTCTGTGCGCTGGTGCTTTTGTTCGCCTTCGAGGGTGGCCTGGTGTCGACGCTGCTCAAGACTGGCCCGTTCGTTTTGCTGGGCAAGTTGTCTTACTCGATCTACATGACCCATGCCGCGCTGCTCTTCTCACTGTCGACGATTTTCATCGTCGCGCAGAAGGTCACAGGGCTCGCTCTGGCGCCGATGATCGGTGGTCAGCGGTTCATGGACACGGGATCGGTGTGGGCGAACAACCTCTTCGTCATCGCCGTGGCAGGCGCCTGCGTGATCCTCGCCGCGTTTGCCCATAAATACATCGAGATGAAAGGCTACGAACTGGGCAAACGGGTGTTGGGCGGGGCGGGCAAGGCCAGGCCCGCTGCCGACAAGCCGGAGGCGGTGCAGCCGCTGAAGCCGCAGGTCGATCGAGTGGCGTGAGCGTGGGCGCGGCGGTGCTCGAGTCAGGAACTGCCGCGCAGGTGCGCCACCAGCCCCAACCCGGCGGCACGCCCACTGGCGAAACAGGCGGTCAGCAAGTAGCCACCCGTGGGCGCTTCCCAGTCGAGCATCTCACCTGCGCAGAAAACGCCGGGCAGCGACTTGAACATGAGGTTATCGTCCAGCGCCTCGAAAGGAACACCCCCTGCTGTGCTGATCGCTTCTTCCAGCGGGCGAGGCCGAACCAGCGTCAGCGGCAGCCCCTTGATGGCCTGCGCCAACTGGCGGGTGTCGTTGAAGGTTTCTGCAGAGGCCAGTTCCCGCAGCAGGGCGGCCTTGACCCCATCGATGCCGACCTGACTGTGCAGGTGCTTGGCCATCGAGCGAGAGCCGCGGGGTCTGGCGAGTGCCTTCTCCACATCCACCCGTCGTCTGCCGGGCAGCAGATCGATTTCCACCGTCGCCGCACCCTGATCAACGATCTGTTGGCGAATCTGCGCCGAAAGGGCGTAGATCAGGCTGCCCTCGATTCCGGACTGCGTGATCACACATTCGCCCAAGCGCAACGATTGCCCCTGCAAGCCGATGGCGACGTTCTTCAATGGCGCGCCGGCGAATTTGCTCTGCAGCACCTCGCTCCAAGCGGCCACCTCGAAGCCACAATTGGATGCCTGAAGGGGGGCGATGCTGACGCCGCGCTCCTCCAGCAGCCGAAGCCACGCGCCGTCTGACCCCAGACGTGGCCAACTGGCACCGCCCAATGCAAGCAGGGTGGCGGCTGGAGCAACGGCCAATTCGCCCTCGGGGCTGGCGATGCGCAGACTGCCGTCGGCATTCCAGCCCAGCCAGCGATGGCGAGTGTGAATCGCCACTCCGTGCTCCCGTAGGCGTTTGAGCCAAGCACGCAGCAGTGGCGCGGCTTTCATGTCGGTGGGGAACACGCGACCCGAACTGCCGACGAAGGTCTGAATGCCGAGCCCGTGAATCCAGTCGCGCAGCGCAGGGGCATCAAAACCGCGCAGCAAGGGGGCGATCGTCGCGGCGCGTTCGGCGTAGCGGGAAACAAACGCGGGGTAGGCCTCCGAGTGAGTGATGTTCATGCCGCCGACGCCCGCCAGCAGAAACTTGCGCCCAACGGAGGGCATGCCGTCGTAGAGGTCGACAGGATAACCTGCCCGGCTGACCACCTCAGCGGCCATCAACCCTGCGGGGCCTCCCCCGATAATGGCCACGGATGGGAGGGAAGTGAGGGTGGCTGATGTCATAAGCGAGGTGCGAATCGAGAAGTGGGCCGCGCATTCTACCCGAGCGCTGGGGTGAACGAGCGCCCTGTGGAAAACTATTGAGCAAAAAACGTACAGCGGGCTGTCGCGCCCGTGTTTACAGGAGCCTCTATGCTTGCGCTCAGCTTATCCACAGGCCGCTCCACAGCCGATGTGGGTAAGTCTTTGACTCGTCAGGCCTCCGTCTGTCCAAGGCGAGCTTACAACCCTTCCGACATCCAGACCTTATTGGCGCTGTGGTGCAAAATCCCGTGCCGCCGGGCCAGGGCCTCTCGGTCCTTGCTGTAGCCGCCGCCAATCACGCCCATCACCGGAATGTCCCGCCCGAGGCAGTGACGCATGACCGCTTCATCCCGTTGCGCAACACCATCATCCGTGAGCTTCAGGTACCCCAGCGCATCATCCTTGTGCACATCCACCCCGGCGTCATAGAGCACCAGGTCGGGACGGTAAAGCGGCAAGAGGTAATTGAGCGTGTCGTCGACTACTTTCAGGTAATCGCTGTCTCCCATGCCCATCGGCAGGGGAATGTCCCAGTCGCTACGGGCCTTGCGCGCGGGGAAGTTTTTCTCGCAATGCAGGGAAACGGTGATGGCGTCGTCGGTGTGTTCGAGAATTCGCGCGGTGCCGTCGCCCTGATGCACATCGCAGTCAAAGATCAAGACGCGGTCCACGCGGCCGCTCTGCAGCAAGTAGTGGCTGATGATGGCCAAGTCGTTGAAGATGCAAAAACCGGCGGGGTAATCGTAATGCGCATGGTGGGTTCCGCCCGCCAAGTGGCAGGCCAGCCCATGCTGCAGCGCCTTCTCGGCCGTGAGCAACGAACCGCCGACGGCGCGTACGGTACGGCGAGCCAGGTCTTCACTCCAAGGCAGCCCCAAACGACGCTGATCCTCGCGGGAAAGATCGCCATCCATGTACCGACGGATGTAGGACGGATCATGAGCCAACGCGAGAATATCGTCAGGGCAGACCTGTGGGCGGAATAGTTGAGCATCCGTGGTCAAGCCGCTGTCGATAAGGTGGTCGTGAAGCAGACGGAACTTGTCCATCGGGAAACGGTGGTCGGGCGGAAACGCCGGGCTGTAATCTTCGTGGTAGATAAGCGGCAGAGGCATGGCGGCTACGTGTCGAATGCGAAAGGGGATCTTGCCAGTTATGGCCGTCAGCGCACAGCCACATGGCAAGCCGGTTGCTGATTCATCGGTGAGGGATTTGAGCAGTGAATCAGGGGAGATGTTCGATGGAGCCGATACTGGAGCTCAACAGCCCGCGCTTGTTGATGCGTCAATGGCGCGATGACGATTTGCCAGCCTTCGCGCACCTGTGCGCCGATCCTCAGGTCATGCGTTATTTCCCGCAGCCGTTGACGCGCCTCGAAAGCGCAAAGATGATTGGCCGCATTCGCGGTCATTTTGCGGAGTACGGCTTCGGGCTCTGGGCGCTCGAGCGCAGGGACACAGGTGAATTCATCGGTTTCACCGGGCTGAATGTGGTCGGGTTCGACGCGCCGTTCACCCCTGCGGTTGAAATCGGCTGGCGGCTGGCACGTGAACACTGGGGGTTGGGTTATGCCAGTGAAGCGGCCTGGACCGTGCTGGGCTGTGGGTTCGAACACGTCGAGCTGGACGAGATCGTTTCATTCACCTCTGTCAGCAACCTGCCTTCGCAAAAGGTGATGCAGGCCATCGGCATGCAGAACCGCCCCGACGACGATTTCGACCACCCCAACCTTCCCGAAGGCCACCCGCTGCGTGCGCATGTGCTGTATCGCATCAATCGTCAGCAATGGCTCGCGACCTTGTAAGAGGCGCGAATCGCGCGGTAAACATCTGTATCATCTCGCGCGATTGCCACATCCGGCGCGCAACGGTGCCCGTGGCTGGATCTGCTTGTGATGACTGTGTGCGAGGAACCCCCAATGAGCCATGTGCTGGATGATCTGGTGTCGCTGTTGAGCCTGGAGCCCATCGAAGAAAACCTCTTCCGTGGACGTAGCCAGGATCTGGGCTTTCGTCAGCTATTTGGCGGGCAGGTGCTGGGTCAGTCGCTGTCGGCGGCGAGCCAGACCGTTGAAGACGAGCGCCATGTCCATTCGTTGCATGGTTACTTTCTACGCCCCGGCGATGCGCATCTGCCGGTGGTGTACCAGGTCGACCGCGTGCGCGATGGCGGCAGTTTCAGCACGCGCCGTGTGACAGCCATTCAAAAGGGCAACCCCATCTTCACCTGCAGCGCCTCGTTTCAATACGACGAGCAAGGCTTCGAGCACCAGAGCCAGATGCCGCAAGTGGTCGGGCCGGAGAACCTGGCTTCCGAACTGGAGTTGATGCGCCAGCGCGAGCACCTGATTCCCGAGCACCTGAAAGACAAATTACTGTGCCCGAAACCGATCGAATTCCGGCCGGTCACCCAATCGGACCCCTATAACCCGAAGCCGACCGATCCGGTGAAGTACGTGTGGTTCCGCGCCGATGGCACGTTGCCGGATATTCCCGCGCTGCATAAATACATGCTCGCCTACGCGTCGGATTTCAACCTGCTGACCACGTCGCTGTTGCCTCACGGCAAGACTGTCTGGCAGAAGGACATGCAGATCGCCAGCCTCGATCACTCGTTGTGGTTCCATGGCGAGCTGCGCGCGGATGATTGGCTACTCTACGCCATGGACAGCCCCTGGGCCGGCAATTCTCGTGGCTTTTCCCGAGGCAGTGTTTACAACCGTGCGGGCAACCTCGTCGCGTCGGTCAGTCAGGAAGGCCTCATTCGCCATCGCAAGGATTGGTCATGAGCCTCGCGCAACTGCGCCATTGGGTGTTCGACATGGACGGCACCCTGACGATTGCCGTGCATGATTTCCCGGCAATCAAGCGGGCGCTGGGCATCCCGCAGGAAGACGACATTCTCAGCCACCTTGCCGCACTGCCCTCTGAGGAGGCCGCAGCCAAGCACGCCTGGTTGCTCGAACACGAACGTGAACTGGCCATCGCCTCCAAACCTGCGCCAGGCGCTGTCGAGCTGGTGCGTGAACTGGCGCAGCGGGGCTGCCGCCTGGGCGTACTGACCCGCAATGCCCGCGAATTGGCGCATGTGACCCTGGAGGCCATCGGCATCGCGGACTGTTTTCACGTGGATGATGTGCTCGGGCGCGATGAAGCTGCACCCAAGCCTGATCCGGATGGGCTGTTGAAGCTGGCGCGGGCTTGGGACGTCGCGCCTTCGCAGATGGTCATGGTGGGGGACTATCAGTTCGACCTGCGCTGTGGCAAAGCGGCGGGAACGCACACGGTCCTGGTCAACCTGCCGGATAACCCTTGGCCGGAGCTGACGGACTGGCACGCGCAGGATTGCGGCGCAGTGCGTGAATGGCTGCGTTAACGTTTTGATCGCGCCGCACACCTCGCCCCGTGGGTGTGAGCAGGCTCATTCCACAGGGCGGGGTGTCGCGAGCGACGCCGGTCAGTTCCCTTTGAACAACGCCGCCTGCCCCTCTGGCGAGGTGAACATTGCGCTGCCGTTGTGACCCACCCCTTTGACTTCGATCAACCGCTGGTTAATGCCTTCCGGATGACGCCGGGTGAGGTAGTCGAAGTAATTGTGCCCGCGTGCCAGACGAAACGGCCCCTGGGCTTCCGCGCCGCAATCCTTGTCCAACGCGGGGTGGTTGGGATCGGTGTCCTGATCGCCCAGCAGGTAAGTGACATCACGCTTCGCGTACGCCGCTTCCAGCTCGGCTGGAGTGTCCTTACCCGCATACGGCGGCAGTTTGTTCATGCCGTATTTCCAGGTATCGAACGCCGGGCAGGTGGCCGCATTGACCGGCAGGGGGCGGGTGGCATCGAAATAGGCATATGAAGACGGGTTGGCGATCACGTAACGCAATTTGATCCCTTCCTTCTTCAACAGCGCGTCTTCCTTGCCGCCGATCACAGCGTAACGCTGCACCACTTGGGCACCGCCGGAGTGGCCGGCAATCACGATTTCTTTCAGGTTCGGAAACAGCTTGCTGTCGCTCAGGCGCTTGAGGATGTGGTCGATGACCACGAATGAGCTGACCGGTTTGGCTCCCAGCGATTTTTCGCCTGCCATCCAGTCGTTGCCGTGCCAGCGCAGGATGCTGTCGGGCAGGCGATGGGCGGTGATGTCTTTCTCGTCCAGAAATTGCGGTGCAATCAGCAAGGTTTTCGAGCGCTGCCGCGATTGGTTGGCGGCACGCTCGACACTGCGCAGGTAAGTCTGGGCGTTACGCAGGCGACCGTGAAACACGATCACCACCCGCTGGATGTTGGGGCTGGGATGGACCCAGTTCTGGCTCAGGCCCAGCGTCGCCTGGGAGGTTCCGTTTATCAGCAGCCGGTCGGGGCTGATGGATTTGACCGCCTGATCCGCAGCATGAGCAGTGACGCTCATCAGGGTGCCCAACAACAGGATCGAAAGCGGTTTCATCATAGGATTCAGAGGCTCTTGGCGGCGAACGTGTCGCATTGGTTGATTTGTCCCTGGGCGAAACCTGTCTTGAACCAGCGGACGCGCTGGGCAGACGTCCCATGGGTGAACGAGTCGGGCACTACCCGCCCTTGGCTTTGTTGTTGCAAACGGTCGTCGCCAATGGCGTTGGCCGCATTCAAAGCCTCTTCAATATCACCGGGCTCAAGCCAGTTCAAACGCTTTTGAGCGTTGTAGGCCCAAACACCGGCCAGGCAGTCCGCCTGTAGTTCCTGGCGCACCAGCAAACCGTTATCACCTTCCATGCGGGCGCCGCGCTGACGGGCGGCGTCAACTTTAGCTGAAACCCCAAGCAAGGTCTGCACATGATGGCCAACTTCATGTGCGATCACATACGCCTGGGCGAAATCACCGGCGGCCTTGAAGCGCTGGGCCATTTCGCGGAAGAAATCCATGTCCAGGTAGACCCGCTGATCCGCCGGGCAATAGAAAGGCCCGCTGGCCGATGAAGCAAAGCCACAAGCCGATTGCACCTGGCCTCGGAAGAGGATCAGCGTCGGATCCTTGTACTGACGGCCGCCTTGCTGGAAGACCTGACGCCAGGTGTCCTCGGTGTCACCCAGTATCGCCCGCACGAAATCAGCCTGTTCGTCGTTGGCCGGCGGCGCCTGACGGGTTTGCGGATCGACCGCGCTGGTCTGTTGCGTGCCCATCTGGCCCGCGATCTGCCCGAGGATCTGCATCGGGTCCTGGCCGGTGAGCAGGCCGATGGCGACGATGATCACGATCCCGCCAAGCCCCAGCCCCTTGCCGCCAATGCGCAGCCCGCCCCCTCCCCCCGTGTCGTCGCGCGCGTCGACGACGTTGTCACTGCGACGTCCTTTTTTCCAGAGCATGGCCGAACCCTCTTTTAAATCGTGTGGAAAGTGTAGACGGCGCGAGAAACGGGGCGTCCGGCCATCGGGATTTAAGAGGGTGGTGGGTGGGGATAGTTCGGTTGCAGAGCGTTGTTTAGATGCCGTGGCGCAACCTGAAGTCATGAGGTGCCCGACGCGTCGGTCACCTCGAACACATCGAACCTTCCGGCTAACGCGCTCAACGTCGGTCCGTCAGTGCGCGCTCACGCCTTCGCAGGAGCAACCTTATCCAACACTTGCCGGGCCAGTGCATGGTAGAGCGAGACCGGGGCTATCCAACCGGATACGGCCGAGGCCAGGACGCTGACGGCGAGCATGGGGATGACCAGGTCGGGGCTGTGAGACAACTCCAGGACAATGACCGAGGCGGTCAAGGGGGAGCGTGTCACGCCCGCGAGGTAGCCGCCCATCCCGAGCAGCGCGCAGGTCTGTGGGTTCACATCCGGCAGAAGAGCGAGG
This sequence comes from Pseudomonas sp. GD03842, assembly GCF_029841165.1. Lineage (NCBI taxonomy): Bacteria > Pseudomonadati > Pseudomonadota > Gammaproteobacteria > Pseudomonadales > Pseudomonadaceae > Pseudomonas > Pseudomonas sp. GD03842. Next base: position 176,895 of record NZ_JAOCEA010000011.1, read on the forward strand.
AGCGGCGCGAACGCAGCGCCCACGCTCAGGGACGGGGAGAACAAACCGCCTGGGATGCCGGCCAGATAGGAGACCACGTTCGCCAGAAACTTCCACAGCAAAAAGGTGCTGTCAGTCACCGGGTGCCCTTCGAGCAAGGCGCGAGTTTCTTCGTATCCCGTGCCATAGACGTGATTTCCCGATATCAGCCCCAACACCGCCAGCAGCAGGCCGCAGACCGCAGCAAAGCGTGCCGGGAACCGTGCTCGCCATTGGCCCATGCGCCCCAGCCAGCCGGACTGTATGGGCAACACCAACTTGACGTAGAGGCCGCCGAGGACGCCGCCTAGCAGCGCGCAGGCCGGTATTTCGCTCCAGCCCCACCCGGTGGGCAGGCTGCCGCCGATATCCCCGAAGTAGGCGTAGTGCCCCATCAGGCCCAGCGTGACGGCGCCGCCGATGAGCACGGCGGTCAGCACCAGACCACTGAAGCGCTGTTCGAAGGTGCGGCTGAGTTCTTCAATGGCGAACACGATCCCCGCCAGGGGAGTGTTGAATGCAGCAGCGATGCCGGCGGCGCCACCGGCGAGGATCAACCCTGCCGTCGTGTTTCGCCCATGCAGGCCCAGCTGTCGACCAAATGCGTAGATAACCGCTGCGCCGACGTGCACCGTGGGACCCTCGCGTCCGACAGAGCCACCCACCACTAGCGCGCCGAGGGTGAAGAGCATGCGCACCGCCGCGACCGGCACGGCAAGCACCTGGGCACGGAAGCGCCGCGAAGGTGATTCCAAGGCGGCGATTACCTGCGGAATGCCGCTGCCTCGGGCGTTGCCGAACCAGCGATGAGTGATCCAGGCGAGCACACCGAAACCCAGCGGGGTGATCAGCAGCGGTAGCCAACTGGCCATGCCAAGCAGGCGTTGGAACAGGATGAAGGCTTGATCGGCCAGCCAGGCAAAGGCCAGCGCCACCAGCCCTGCCAGCAGTGCACCCACCCAGAACGCCAGGCGCTGTCGCCATTGCCGCCAGCGCGGGCGTTTGAATCGGCGCTTGGGCAATTCGCTTGGGGAGGGCTGCTCGGGTGCGCTGGACGGTGCGATCGGTTCTGACATCGGGACAACGCTGGTATCGGATCGGAGGGTCCGATTATGGGCACATTTGTCACATCTCGAAACATCGAGGGGCGGGTAGGCCCCTTCTATCCACTTCGGTGACTTGGTCGGTCATTCAGCAGGGCACCGCGATCCTGCCGTTTGGGCAGGTCAAACGCGCGCCGTTTGCTTTTCCGTGACTTCGCCGGGCGATGCATCAGCAAAATGGTTGACCTGCCGCAGCGGCTTGAAGCCCCACATCCAGGTGCCGACTACACCCAAGGTGCACAACCCGCCAATGACCGCCGCAGGCACCGCACCGAACAAGGCTGCGCTGCTGCCGGCGCGGAACTCACCCAGTTCGTTGGAGGAGCCGATGAACAACATGTTCACCGCATTGACCCGGCCGCGCATGTCGTCGGGTGTCGAGAACTGCACCAGCGTCGAGCGGATATAGACGCTGACCATGTCCGCTGCACCAGCGACCATCAGCGCCAGCAGCGAAAGCCAGAACAGCGTCGACAAGGCGAACACCAGGTTCGCCAGACCGAACACCGCCACGGCGATGAACATCACCATCCCCACATGCCGATCGAACGGGCGGGCGGCCAGGTACAGGCCCGTGGCGACTTCGCCCAGGCTCATTGCGCTGCGCAGAGCGCCGAGCCCCTGCGGCCCCAGGTGCAGCACCTCGTGCGCATAGATCGGCAGCAGGGCGACCACGCCACCCAGCAACACGGCGAACAAGTCCAGCGAAATGGTGCCCAGGATGATCGGGCGCGAGCGGATGAATGCAATACCGGCGGTGAAGCGTTTCCAGGCGGTGGATTCGAGGATCTGTTTCTTACCGGCGAACAGCACCGGGACGCGCGTCAGTAATAGCACCCCGGCGATGAAGCTGACCATGCACACGGAGTAGGTCAACCCACCCCCTCCCACCGCGTAGAGCCCACCGCCGACCAAGGGCCCGGCAATGGTGGCGATGCGCATGATCATGCTGTTGGTGGCAATCGCCGAAGCGAGCTTTTCTCGGGGCACCACTTGCGGCAGCAGGCTTTGCAGTGAGGGCCCAGTGAAGGCGCGGGCGCACCCGAACAAGGCGAGGGTGGCGTAGATCAGCCGCGTATCCTGATGATGGGTGACGGAAAACAGCATCAACATCAGGCTGCATACGGCCTGTACCGTCCAACTGATGGTCAGGATCAGCTTGCGGTCGTAACGGTCGATCAGGTCACCCGCCGGCATCAACAGCAACAGCATGGGAATGAACTGTGCCAGCCCCACATAGGCCAGGGAAATCGGATCGCGGGTCAGGTCGTAGACTTGCCAGGCCACCACAACGGCCTGAATCTGCATGGCGAAGACGGCGGCGAGGCGGGCGGTCAGGAAAGCGAAAAAGCCAGGCAGTTTGAGAGCGCTTTCAGAAGAAGGGGCAGCAGATGATTCGGAACTCAAGGCAGGGCATCCATCGAAGCGAAAGACGGCCGACTGTTATACACCGATAAGCAGGCATATGCCGCTGACTGTCCGAAAATTAATGATGGGTGGTGCGGTGTGTTCGAGGAGATGACGCCCGAGCAGACCCGCGTCGACCGCGGGTCTGCTCGATGCCGGTCAGCGGCGGACGAGCAGTACGCCCGACTCCATATGATGGGTATACGGAAATTGGTCGAACAGCGCGCAGCGCTCGATCCGATGGGTGTCGTGCAACTGGGCGATGTTGGCCGCCAGGGTCTCCGGGTTGCAGGAAATGTACAGAATGCGATCGAAGCGGCGAGTCAGTTCGCACGTGTCCGGGTCCATGCCCGCGCGGGGTGGGTCGACGAACACGCAGCCGAAGTCGTAGCTTTTGAGGTCGACACCGGCCAGTCGGCGAAACGGGCGCACATCGTTCAGCGCCTCGGTCAGCTCCTCCGCTGAAAGTCGCACCAGCGAGACGTTGTCCACCGCGTTGTCCGCCAGGTTGCTCAAGGCCGCATTGACCGAGGTCTTGCTGATTTCGGTGGCCAACACCTTGCGCACCCGGGTCGCCAGGGGCAGCGTGAAGTTGCCGTTGCCGCAATAGAGCTCCAACAGGTCATCCTGGCGGTCGCCGAGTGCTTCATAGGCCCAGCTCAGCATTTTCTGGTTCACGGTACCGTTGGGCTGGGTGAATGCGCCTTCCGGCTGGCGATAACGGAAGCTGCGCCCCGCTACGTCCAGGGTCTCGGTGACATAGTCGCGACCGATTACGAGACGCTGACCCTTGGAGCGCCCGATGATGCTGACGTTGAGGTCGGCCGCCAGGCGCTCGGCCTCCAGTTTCCAGGCGTCGTCCAGTGGCCGGTGATAGCACAGTGTGACCATCCCGTCACCCGTCAGCGTGGTCAGAAAGTCCACCTGAAACAGCTTGTGGTTGAGTACCTGACTAGCTTCCCAGCAATCGCGCAGCACCGGCATCAAGGCATTGATCTGCCGACTGGCGATGGGGAATTCATTGATCAGGATGGGCGTGTGCTTATCGCCCGGTGCGAACATCGCGTAGTGCCGCTTGCCGTCTTCGCGCCACAGGCGGAATTCGGCGCGCAGGCGATAGTGGTCGCGGGGCGAATCGAAGACCTGCGGTTCGGGGGCATCGAAAGGCGCAAGCAACTCGCGAAGGCGTTGGGCCTTTTCGTCGAGCTGCCGGGTGTAGTTGGCGGGGTCGAACGGTGCACTCATGGATAGAAGCCCAGCTTGATCACGAACAGGATCGACAACACCACCAGCGCCGAATTCAGCTCACGGCCGCGGCCCGACAGCAGCTTGATCACCGTCCAGGAGATGAAGCCGAAGGCGATGCCATTGGCGATGGAGTACGTGAAAGGCATGGCCAGTGCGGTCAGCACCACAGGCGCGGCCTCGGTGATGTCTTCCCAATTGATTTCCGCCAATCCCGAGGTCATCAGAACGGCCACGAACAGCAACGCGGGCGCGGTGGCGAAGGCCGGGACACTGCCCGCCAGCGGGGCGAAAAACAGGGCCAGCAGGAATAGCACAGCGACGACGATGGCCGTCAGACCGGTGCGACCACCGGCGCTCACGCCGGCGGCCGACTCGATGTAACTGGTGGTGGTCGAGGTCCCGAGCAGCGAACCGGCCATGGCTGCGGTGCTGTCGGCGATCAGCGCACGGCCCATTTTCGGCATGTGGCCGTCCTTACACATCAGGCCAGCGCGCTTGGCGACCCCGATCAGCGTGCCTGAGTTGTCGAAGAGGTCAACGAAGAGAAACGAGAAAATCACGCTCACCAGGCCAATGTTCAACGCCCCTGGGATGTCCAGTTGCAGGAAGGTCGGGGCCAGCGACGGCGGCATCGAAACCACGCCACCGAAGGGCGAGAAGCCCAGCAGGATCGACACGATCGTCACGGCGAGAATACCGATCAGCACTGCGCCGCGTACTTTCAGCGCTTCCAGGCCGACGATCAGTGCAAAGCCCAGTGTCGCAAGGATGGGTGCAGGTTTGGCCAGATCGCCCAGCCCGACCATGGTGGCCGGATTACTGACCACGATCTCGGCGTTGTGCAGGGCGATCAGCGCCAGGAACAGGCCGATACCCGCGGCGATGGCCGAGCGCAGCGGCAGCGGAATGCTGTTGATGATCCATTCGCGAATGCGAAAGATCGATAGCAGGAAGAACATCACCGCGGAAATGAACACCGCGCCCAGCGCCACCTGCCAGGTGTGGCCCATGTGCAACACCACGGTGTAAGTGAAGAAAGCGTTGAGGCCCATGCCCGGCGCCAGCGCAATCGGGTAGTTGGCGATCAGGCCCATGACCGTGGAGCCAATGGCGGCTGCCAGGCAGGTCGCGACGAAGATGGCGCCCTTGTCCATGCCGGTCGCACCCAGAATGCTCGGGTTGACGAACAGGATGTAGGCCATGGCGAGGAATGTCGTGACCCCGGCCAGGATTTCGGTGCGCACAGTGGTGTTATGTGCTCTGAGTTGAAACAGCCGTTCCAGCATGAGTGGCTCCCCGGTGACGCATCGCGCCATGAATGAATTCGACTAAAACAGCAAAGCACAGCAGTCTGAAACAACCTGCACAAATTCTGCCAGTCGCAAAAAGCCGCGCATCATACCAGCAGCATTGGGCGATGGGGGTTGCGATCAAGTCATTTGTCAATGTCGCTCCAGTGCAAACACAGGTCGCGCTGGTGCGTTTTGTCGGCAAGGCGGCTGCGTAATTTGCATCAACGCGGCAGCAATGCATTGTCGTGGGTCTTGAAGCCTTAGAAAACTGCCGAAAAGAGCTGATTAAGAATAACGAGCCGACCCGAGGAGCACGCATGAAGAGATTTATTCGTCAGATCAGTTGCGGTGTGTTGATGCTGAGCAGTACCGCCTTGATGGCGGCCGAACCGGCCAAATGCCAGAACGTGCGGATGGGTGTGGTCAACTGGACCGACGTGATCGCCACCAGTGCAGTGGCTGAAGTGCTGCTGCAAAACATGGGTTATGAGGTCAAGCAGACCAGTGCCGCTCAGCAGATCGTGTTCGGCGGCCTGCGCGACGACCGTCTGGATGTGTTCCTGGGCTACTGGAAGCCTGCGATGGACAAGAACATTGCCCCGTTCGTCGAAGCCAAGCAGGTCAAGGTATTCGACACGCCGAGCATGAACGATGCCCAGGCGACTCTGGCGGTGCCGCAGTACGTGTATGACGGCGGGCTGAAAACCTTCGCCGACATCGCCAAATTCAAGGACAAACTCGGCGGCAAGATCTACGGCATCGAGCCGGGTACGGGTGCTAACGCCAACATCAAGGGCATGATCGAGAAGAACCAGTTCGGTCTCGGCGGCTTCCAATTGGTCGAGTCGGGCGAAGCGGGCATGCTGGCCGCCGTGCAACGTGCGACCAAGCGCAACGAATGGGTGGTGTTCGTTGGCTGGACTCCGCACCCGATGAACATCAACATGAAGATCGCTTACCTGAACGGCAGCGAAGACGTATTCGGTCCTAACGAGGGTGCAGCAACCGTCTCGGTGGTCACCGCCCCGGACTATGCGACCCGTTGCCCCAATGTCAACAAGCTGATGAGCAACCTGAAATTCACGGCGGCTCAGGAAAGCGAAATGATGGTGCCGATCATGGACCGCAAGGCGCCGACCGATGTCGCCAAGCAGTGGCTCAAAGAGCATCCGGAAGACATGAAGCGTTGGTTGGACGGCGTGACGACGTTCGATGGCAAGGATGCGGCCTCAGCGGTGCAGGTGGCGGTTAACAAGTAATCGGAAAGCCGATGGCTGTCCATGCTGCAGTGGGCTGGCTCAAGTGGCAGTGATCTCGCTGCCACTTCCCCCGCAGGCCGCTACAGCTTCTGGCGCACTGATGGGGTGAGAATGTCATGGGTTATCCGGTGTCGCCAGAAATGGCCGATTTCATCAGCGACAGTTTGAGCTTCAGCGTCGATTCACTGGAGATCAGTGCCCAGCGTTGCGCCTACTCGCGCATGTGCCAAGCGTTGAATCCTCCGCGTCCCGGCGCGCTGGATGTCAATGATCTGAAGCTGGCAGGCGTGCCGGTGCGTCACTATCGACCGCACGCGTTGCCCCCCGAACAACCTGCGCCCTGTGTGCTGTATCTGCACGGCGGTGGCTGGGTGGAGGGGGATCTGGATTCCCATGACTTTCTCACCGGCGCCCTGGCGGTCGACCTGAATGCCGTGGTCATCGCGGTGGACTACCGGCTGGCGCCCGAGCATCCGTTCCCGGCGGGCTTTGGCGATTGCCTGGCGGTCTGGCACGCCTTGCAGATTCAGGGCCCTCGTTTGGATATCGACCCACACAGGATCGCCATCGCCGGCGACAGCGCAGGCGGCAACCTTGCGGCGGCAGTTTGCCTTGCCCTGCGTGACGCCGGCGAACGTCAGCCCGTGGTCCAGGCGTTGATATACCCTGGGCTCGGCGGGGCTGAGGACTTGCCTTCGCGCAGGGAATGCTTCGATGCGCCGCTGCTCAGCACTGCAGACATCGGGTTCTATCAGCAGTTGTACCTCAAGGACGGCGAACGCTCGCCCTATGCCGCGCCACTCAGTGCTGCCGACTTTCGCGGTGTGGCACCGGCATTCATCGGTGTTGCGCAGTTCGATCCGCTGCGCGACGACGGCGTCTGCTACGAGCGGGCGCTGCGTGAGGCGGGCGTGACGACCGTGTTTGATCCAGGGCTGGGCCTGGTGCACGGCTGCCTGCGCGGAAAGGGACAGGTACCGGAAGTCGATGCGATGTACCAGCGACTGATCGCTGCCTTGCTGGTTTTTTTGCGCCCCTCGAATTGACCCTCGTCTGACGCGCCAGTCGATTCAGCCGCACGGCCGAGCGGCTCGGCGCCTCTTCGTTGCCTTCATCTGATTCGTTTTTCGCTCCCTGCTCCGCTGCAAAAGGTGAGGCAACTCGTCACGCGACAAAACACCACGCGGGCCATGTGCCGAAATCGGACTACTCTTTTATTGTCGGTTGACTTGCATCAAGGGCGCGAAGCCCTTTGCTTGACGGGTTGGCTTGACACGGCCCCTGCGAGCCGAATCCGGTCACGCAATTCAAAAGAACAAACACACCACGGAGCGCTCAATACTTCGTGTGGGGCAGTCGCTCTTTAGCCGGTATCACCTGATAGAGGAAAACCCATGTTCGGTTTAGAGGCGCTCGATCTCGCCCGAATGCAGTTCGCGTTCACCGTTTCATTTCACATTCTGTTCCCTGCCATCACCATCGGCATGGCGAGTTTCCTCGCGGTGCTCGAAGGCCTCTGGCTCAAGACCCACGACAACACCTACCGCGACCTTTACCACTTCTGGTCGAAGATATTCGCCGTCAACTTCGGTATGGGTGTCGTGTCGGGCCTGGTGATGGCCTACGAGTTCGGCACTAACTGGAGCCGTTTCTCCGACTTTGCCGGTGCCATTACTGGGCCCTTGCTGACCTATGAGGTGTTGACCGCATTTTTCCTCGAGGCCGGTTTCCTGGGCGTCATGCTGTTCGGCTGGGACCGGGTCGGTCGAGGTCTGCATTTCTTTTCGACGGTCATGGTCGCCATCGGCACATTGATCTCCACCTTCTGGATCCTGGCGTCCAATAGCTGGATGCACACGCCACAGGGCTATGAGATCGTCGAGGGCCGCGTGATTCCCGTCGATTGGCTGGCAGTGATCTTCAACCCCTCATTCCCCTTCCGTCTGACGCACATGGCCATTGCCGCGTTTGTCGCTACGGCATTCTTCGTCGGCGCGTCGGCGGCATGGCACCTGCTGCGCGGACGCGACAACCCGGCCATCCGCCGCATGCTCTCGATGGCCATGTGGATGGCGCTGGTGGTGGCTCCGATTCAGGCCATGGTGGGCGACGCCCACGGCTTGAACACCCTGGAGCACCAACCGGCGAAGATCGCGGCCATCGAGGGGCACTGGGAAAACGTTGGCGATGAGCCCACGCCGCTGATCCTGTTCGGCTGGCCCGACATGAAGGAAGAGAGGACCAAATACGCGCTCGAAGTGCCGTACCTGGGCAGCCTTATTCTCACCCACAGCCTCGATAAACAGATTCCGGCCCTCAAGTCCTTCCCACCCGAGGATCGCCCGAATGCCACCGTGGTGTTCTGGTCATTCCGCATCATGGTCGGCCTGGGCATGCTGATGATTGCCGTCGGGCTCTGGAGCGCCTGGCTGCGCTGGCGCGGCGGGCTGTACAGCAATCGCTGGTTCCTCAGGCTGGTCATGGTCATGGGGCCGTCGGGCCTGATCGCGCTGCTGGCTGGTTGGTTCACCACGGAAATCGGCCGTCAGCCGTGGGTGGTCTACGGGCTGCTGCGCACGGCCGACGCCTCCTCCAACCACAGCGTGGAGCAAATGACCCTGACGTTGGTGTTGTTCGTCATCGTTTACTTTGCGCTGTTCGGCGCGGGCTTCGGCTACATGATGCGGTTAGTGCGCAAAGGGCCGAAAACCCACGAGGGTGACGACCTGCCGCACGGTGGGCCGGGTCAGAAACGCACACCAGCACGTCCTCTCTCCGCTGCCGACGAAGGCACCGAAGAAGGCCTCAAAGACAGCCTGCGCGAGGGGAACTGAATCATGGGCATCGATCTTCCGCTGATCTGGGCCGTGATAATTATCTTCGGCATCATGATGTACGTCGTCATGGACGGCTTCGACCTTGGGATTGGCATCCTTTTCCCGTTCATCAAGGGCAAGACCGACCGCGACGTGATGATGAACACTGTCGCACCGGTGTGGGATGGCAATGAGACCTGGCTGGTATTGGGCGGGGCAGGGCTGTTCGGCGCCTTTCCCCTCGCCTATTCGGTGGTGCTGGAAGCCTTGTACCTGCCGCTGATTTTCATGCTGTTCGGCTTGATCTTTCGTGGCGTGGCATTCGAGTTCCGTTTCAAGGCCACCGATGCCAAGCGCCACTTGTGGGACAAAGCCTTCATCGGCGGTTCATTGGTAGCGACGTTCTTTCAAGGCGTGGCGCTCGGTGCGTTCATCGACGGGATTCCCGTGGTCAACCGTGCCTACGCCGGGGGCGGCCTGGATTGGCTGACACCGTTCTCGCTGTTTTGCGGTCTGGCGCTGATCGTTGCGTACGCGTTGCTCGGCTGCACATGGCTGATCATGAAGACCGAAGGCGGCTTGCAGAAGGCGATGCACGATCTGGCCCGTCCGCTCGCCATTGCCACGCTGGTGGTCATGGGAATCGTCAGCCTGTGGACGCCACTGGCGCATCAGGACATTGCCGATCGCTGGTTCAGCGTGCCGAACCTGTTCTGGTTCATGCCCGTACCGGCCTTGGTGCTGGTGACGATGTACGGCTTGTTCAAGGCGGTAGAGCGCAATGCGCACTACACACCGTTCCTGCTGACGCTGGTGCTGATCTTCCTGGGATACAGCGGCCTGGGGATCAGTCTGTGGCCGAACATCATTCCGCCATCGGTGTCGATCTGGGATGCCGCTTCGCCTCCGCAGAGCCAAGGCTTCATGCTGGTGGGGACGCTGTTCATCATCCCGTTCATCCTGGGATACACCTTCTGGAGCTATTACGTATTCCGCGGCAAGGTCACCCACGAGCATGGCTACCACTAAGAGGGCAGGGCGATGACGGGCAAACACGTGGTGAGGGAAGACGATGGCTCGGCCAAAAAGCCGCTCTGGCAGCGCCTTGGCTGGCTGGTGGTCATCTGGTCGGGCAGCGTGCTGGCGCTGTTCGTGGTGGCCAGCCTGCTGAGGATGTTCATGACGGCAGCGGGGATGAAGACCCACTGAGAGTGACTGGAACCCGGCGAAGGCCGGGTTCTGCATGTTTGCCGTGGGTTTACTTACGGGCCTTGAGGATCACGAACTTCGGCGTCGCCGCCACTTGCTCCACGCCACGAAACAGCCTCGCCAGCTTGGCGTGATAGCCCAGATGGCGGTTGCCGACGATGTACAGCGCGCCGCCTGTCACCAGCGCCGAGCGCGCCTGCTGAAACATGCGCCATGCCAGGAAGTCCCCGACCACCTGCTGTTGATGGAACGGCGGATTGCACAGCACCACATCCAGCGAATCCGGTGCTTGCCCAGCCAGCCCGTCGGCAGCGTGAATCGCCGCCTCGCGACCACCCAATGCCAGTTGCCAGTTCTCCCGTGCGGATTGCACCGCCATGAAGGACTCGTCCACCAGGGTGTAGTGCGCCTGGGGGTTGGCCAGTGCGCTGGCGATGCCCAGCACCCCGTTGCCGCAACCCAGGTCTGCGACCCGGGCTGAGCCCAGGTGCATCGGCAAGTGCGGTAGAAACGCTCGGGTACCGATATCCAACCCGTCACGACAGAAGACGTTGGCGTGGTTGACCAACTCGATGTTCGGGTCATCCAGCCTGTAGCGGGTCGGGAACGGCGACGGCTGGAAGTCTTTCGGTTCAGGCGTGCAGAACAGCAGCCTGGCCTTCTTGACTGCCAGCGAGGCTTGAACGGGGCCGAGGTATTCTTCCATCAGTTCGCCTGCCGAGCGTGGCAGATGCTTGATCATGCCGGCTGCCACGACCTTCGCGCCCGGTGCCAACTGGCCCTGTAGCCGAATGAGTTGTTCCTCCAGCAGCGCCAGTGTCTTGGGTACGCGAATGAGCACCCAGTCGAAGGGGCCGGTCAGCGGTTCGCTGGCCGGGATGACAGGCACCGCGTTCCAGGCCTGGCCGTTGCGCGCGAGGTTCTTTTCCAGAGCCTGTGCCGCCAGGAACGAGTCGGTGCTGCTGAACACGGTGGCGTGGGGTGAGAGGCTTGCCGCCAGCGCGCCAAAGCTGTCGTTGAGAACCAGCACGCGTGTCTGCAGGGTCAGACCCTGTTCGGCGACATGCTGGAGCAAGTACTCGTCGGCGGCGTCGAACGCCTGCAGGGGGTCATCCGATTGCTCCGGTTGGCGAAGCAGATCGAGCTCGGCGAAAGGCGTGGTAAGCAGGGGCATGTGCGGGAAAAGTCCGTTCGTTGACGACGTGGTCGGGCGACCGATGGCGAACGAAGCACCACGGCAACCGGCTCACGAAACCAGCGATTTTACGTGTTTTTCGCGCTCGCGCATCTCCGTCTTCGTAGGGCCGCTCACGCTCGTGTCGGCAGCATCGGCGAGGGGCAGCATGCCATGCAGCGCTGCCTGCACCACCGCCGACATCTTGTTGGTCACGCCCATTTTTCGAATCGCGCTGCTGACGTGAAAATTAACCGTTCTGATCTTCACATCCAGAATCAGCGCCACCTCGGCCGCCGTTTTCCCTTCGGCGGACCATTTGAGGACTTCAATCTCCCGCAGTGTCAGACCGCTGTGGATCAATGGGCCGGCGGTGGCCATGCGCAGCAGATCCAATCTCATGTAATCCATTACATATCTCCAAGTTCATCGCTCGCTGAACGACTCCGTTGATTGAAGTCTAGGAAAGGAATACGCAGGCGGGCGCATCGCACCGGTTGACGGCTGACAGACGGAAAGACCAGTTCCGTGGAGAGCGGGCGAAAAAGTGCAGGAGTTTCAGTGGATTGGCAGCCGTCGGGAAATCCTTTTTTCCGTGTCGCAATAAGCGCAATTGCGAAATGCTCTAAAAAAGGCCGATTTCAACCATAGGACCGTCGATACCATTACAAACCTGCGGTGTTTATCGGCGGCCGATTGCGGGAAACTGTGCGTTACACCATCACGTGCGAGAGCCCTACACGCCCATGACCGCCAGCGCAGAGAAATTCACCCGCCAGACCCTGCTGGAGGTCACTTCGTTGACGCCCAGCCTTTTCACCCTGCGCACGACCCGCGATCCTGGGTTTCGCTTCACGGCGGGGCAGTTCGTGCGTCTGGGGGTCACCAAAGCCGACGGTAGCACTGTCTGGCGGGCCTATTCGGTGGTGTCGTCGCCGTTCGACGAGTTTCTCGAGTTCTTCTCCATCGTGGTGCCGGGCGGCGAGTTCACCAGTGAGCTCAGCCGTCTGCGCATTGGCGACACCTTGATGGTGGAAAAGCAGGCCACGGGGTTTCTGACGCTCGATCGGTTCACCGACGGGCGAGATCTGTGGATGCTGTCAACCGGCACCGGCGTCGCACCGTTTCTGTCGATCCTGCAGGATTTCGAAGTCTGGGAAAAATTCGAGCGCATCATTCTGGTGTACAGCGTGCGCGAGGCGAAGGAGTTGGCCTACCAGACGTTGATCAACGAGCTGACACAGCGCGAATATCTGGCCGAGCATGCCCACAAGTTTCAATTCATCGCGACCGTCACTCGCGAAGCGCACCCGGGAGCCCTGCGCGGGCGCATTACGACGTTGATCGAGGATGGTTCGCTGGAGAACGCCGCTGGCGTGGCGCTGTCCCCTGAGCATTCGCGGGTGATGATCTGTGGTAACCCGCAAATGATCGAGGACACCCGGGCGCTGCTCAAAACCCGGGACATGCGCTTGGCGCTGACCCGCAAGCCTGGCCAGGTGGCAGTGGAAAACTACTGGTAGTGACGCTGCGACAGCGAAGTGAGGCCGGCTCACCCATCCATGGGGACGATTTTCGCGACACGCTTTGGAAATGGTGAAATGGGAGCGAGTGAGACCGCTGGCTCGCCCCCTTGGCTTTGCAAGACGAGGCTCAGACCAACCGATCAGGATTCACTGGCAGCGGCGCGGCCGGCTTACTGTTCTGCTCCTTGAGCAAATCGCGGATTTCGGTCAGCAGGGTTTCCTGCGGCGAAGGCGCCGGTGGAACGGAGGGCGCTTTGGCTTCTTCGCGTTTCAGGCGGTTGATCGCTTTGACACCCATGAAAATGGCGAACGCCACGATCACGAAATCGACGACCGTTTGAATGAATTTTCCGTAGGCCAATACCACCGCCGGGGCATTGCCCTCTGCGGCTCTCAGGGTGATGGCCAGATCACTGAAGTCCACGCCGCCAATCAGCAGCCCCAAGGGCGGCATGATTACATCGCCGACGAACGACGAAACGATTTTGCCGAATGCCGCGCCAATGATGATCCCGACGGCCATGTCGACGACGTTTCCTTTAACGGCAAAGGCTTTGAATTCGCTCAGTACGCTCATGGTGTATTCCTTTGTTACAGATGAGGGTGGTGAATGCAGTGTAAGTCAGCTACGTGCATCCCGCGTAATCCATTCAATCGACCGGACTGGGGCGCGATAGTTTTATCGAATGACCAGCCCCACCGCCGCTGACCGCCGACTCGCGCCCGAATGTGGGCCTTGGGGTATCATGGGTCTTTTTTTCGGCGGGGGTTTCATGGCCAAGGCCAAACGCATGTATGGCTGCACCGAATGCGGCGCGACCTTTCCCAAGTGGGCCGGCCAGTGCGGTGAATGTGGCGCCTGGAACACGCTTACAGAAACCATGATCGAAAGCGGCGGCGCGTCGGCGCCGGCGGGCCGCGGCGGTTGGGCTGGGCAGCAAGCCCAGATCAAGACGCTGGCTGAGGTGAGCGTCGAGGAGATCCCGCGTTTTTCCACCCACTCCGCCGAGTTGGACCGCGTGCTTGGTGGCGGCCTGGTCGATGGGTCGGTGGTGCTGATAGGGGGCGACCCGGGCATCGGCAAGTCGACGATCCTGTTGCAGACCCTCTGTGCGATCGCCGAGCACATGCCTGCGCTCTACGTCACTGGCGAAGAGTCGCAACAACAAGTGGCCATGCGCGCCCGCCGCCTGAGCCTGCCCCAGCAAAAACTGCGGGTCATGACCGAAACCAGCATCGAGACCATCATCGCCACGGCCAGGGTCGAGCAGCCCAAGGTCATGGTGATCGACTCAATCCAGACCATCTTCACCGAACAACTGCAATCGGCTCCTGGTGGCGTAGCCCAGGTGCGAGAGAGTGCAGCGCTGTTGGTCCGTTACGCCAAGCAAAGCGGCACGGCCATTTTTCTGGTCGGCCATGTGACCAAGGAGGGCGCGCTGGCTGGGCCTCGCGTTCTCGAACACATGGTCGACACCGTTTTGTATTTCGAAGGGGAGTCCGATGGCCGCCTGCGTTTGTTGCGGGCGGTGAAGAACCGCTTTGGTGCAGTCAATGAACTGGGCGTGTTCGGCATGACCGACAAAGGCCTGAAAGAAGTCTCCAATCCCTCGGCGATTTTTCTGACCCGTGCGCAGGAAGCGGTTGCTGGCAGCGTGGTCATGGCGACGTGGGAGGGCACGCGGCCCATGCTGGTCGAGGTTCAGGCATTGGTCGATGACAGCCACCTCTCCAACCCGCGGCGCGTCACGCTTGGGCTGGATCAGAACCGGTTATCCATGTTACTCGCCGTCCTGCACCGCCATGGCGGAATTCCCACTCACGACCAAGACGTTTTCCTTAACGTGGTGGGTGGGGTCAAGGTGCTGGAAACGGCATCTGACTTGGCATTGATGGCGGCGGTCATGTCGAGCCTGCGCAATCGCGCCCTGCCGGGCGATTTGCTGGTGTTCGGCGAAGTGGGGTTGTCAGGGGAAGTGCGTCCGGTGCCCAGTGGTCAAGAACGTTTGAAAGAAGCGGCCAAACACGGTTTCAAACGCGCCATCGTGCCCAAGGGCAACGCCCCGAAGGAAGCGCCGCCGGGGCTTACGGTGGTGGCCGTGACCCGACTTGACCAAGCATTGGATGCGTTGTTTGAAGAATGAGACTGCCTGGGCGGTATGTCGTCGGCTCGTGCAGTCAGACAGAACCCCAGCATTCGCCGCTACCGATTCGGCGGTACGCCTCACACCTCGATCAATGCGGCCAGCTCGCGCTCCAGTTCCTCGGGATCGCCCAGGTTCCACTCCACCAGTCGGCGCAGGTGGGTCACGGACTCCAGCCCGATGTGCTCGCAGACAAACCCAAGGTGGTTGTGGTCGTCGTGGGTCAACCTGACTTCCATTTGCACGTCGATATCGACATTCAAGTGGATGTCGACGAGAAAAGGTTTGTCCGGGTCGCCCAGCCAAGGCGAGGGGCGTTCGATCAGCAAGCCTTTGAGTGACAGGTCAATCAGGTGAACCGGCCAGCTTTTACCGTCCTGGCTCAATTCGGTCCTGGCATCAAAGGAAATGCGTTTGAAACGGCGGCGGTCTTCGCGGGAATCTGTCATGACTCGACTTCTCCTGAGCCGTGTACGGCAACTGCTTTGACTATAGGTCAAATCCCGCGCGAGACCATGGTCGGGGGTGGCCTTTCGCTTCAGCAGCGCTAAACTCCATACGCTGCTCAATAACAAGTCCACTCAGCTGGAAATAAAAAATGAAAAACAATAATAGTCTGCTGCGCCATGTGCCCTGGCTGATTGTTGCGATTCTTGGGGCCTGCGCCCTGGGGGTAGTTGCATTGCGTCGGGGAGAAGCAATCAACGCACTCTGGATCGTGGTCGCCGCGGTTGCCATTTATCTGGTCGCTTATCGCTACTACAGCCTGTTCATCGCCAATCGTGTCATGCAACTCGACCCGACTCGGGCTACCCCGGCGGTGCTGAACAATGACGGTCTGGACTATGTGCCGACCAACAAACACATTCTCTTCGGCCACCATTTCGCAGCGATCGCTGGGGCAGGCCCGCTGGTCGGTCCGGTGCTGGCGGCGCAGATGGGCTATCTGCCCGGCACGCTCTGGTTGATCGCCGGGGTGGTGCTCGCTGGGGCCGTGCAGGACTTCATGATCCTGTTCCTTTCCACCCGTCGTAATGGCCGGTCGCTGGGCGACATGGTGCGCGAGGAAATGGGCCGCATTCCCGGCACCATTGCCCTGTTCGGCTGTTTCCTGATCATGATCATCATCCTCGCGGTGCTGGCGCTGATCGTGGTCAAGGCCCTGGCCGAAAGCCCATGGGGCATGTTCACGGTCATGGCGACGATCCCGATCGCGATGTTCATGGGCATTTACATGCGCTTCGTTCGCCCGGGCCGCATTGGTGAAATTTCCATCATCGGTGTGGTGCTGTTGCTCGTGTCCATCTGGATCGGCGGCCAGGTGGCAGCCAGTCCGGAATGGGCGCCGCTGTTTACCTTCACGGGCGTGCAGATCACCTGGATGCTGGTGGGCTATGGCTTCGTCGCGGCCATGTTGCCGGTCTGGCTGGTACTCGCCCCGCGGGATTACCTGTCGACCTTCCTCAAAATCGGCACCATCGTCGCGCTGGCCATCGGTATCCTGATCCTGGCGCCCGAACTGAAAATGCCAGCGCTGACCCAGTTCACTGACGGTTCCGGCCCTGTCTGGAAAGGCACCCTGTTTCCGTTCCTGTTCATCACCATCGCCTGCGGCGCCGTTTCGGGCTTCCATGCGCTGATCTCTTCGGGCACCACGCCCAAGCTGCTGGATAACGAAGTCAACGCCCGTTACATCGGTTACGGCGGCATGCTGATGGAATCCTTCGTGGCCATCATGGCCATGGTCGCCGCGTCGGTCATCGAACCTGGCGTGTACTTCGCCATGAACAGCCCCGCAGCGATCGTCGGCACCGATGTCAATGCAGTCGCGCAGATGGTCAGCAGTTGGGGCTTCGTCATCACGCCGGATCAACTGGTGGCGACTGCCAAAGACATCGGTGAAAACACCATCCTGGCGCGTGCCGGTGGTGCGCCGACCCTCGCTGTCGGCATCGCACAGATCCTTCATCAGGCATTCCCTGGCCAGAACACCATGGCGTTCTGGTACCACTTCGCGATCCTGTTTGAAGCCTTGTTCATCCTGACGGCGGTCGACGCCGGTACTCGCGCCGGTCGTTTCATGCTGCAAGACTTGCTGGGCAGCTTCGTGCCCGCGCTTAAACGGACCGAGTCCTGGGCTGCCAACGCCATCGGCACGGGTGGGTGCGTGGCGCTGTGGGGTTACCTGCTGTATCAAGGCGTGATCGATCCACTGGGCGGCATCAACACCCTCTGGCCGCTGTTCGGAATCTCCAACCAGATGCTGGCCGGGATCGCGTTGATGCTGGCGACGGTCGTGCTGATCAAGATGAAGCGTCAGCAGTACGCGTGGGTCACCATCCTGCCTGCTTCCTGGCTGTTGATCTGCACCGTGACCGCAGGCTTGATCAAACTGTTCGATCCAAGCCCCGCCGTTGGCTTCCTCGCCCTGGCCAAGAAATACAGCACGGCGGCCGAAGCGGGGCAGGTATTGGCTCCGGCCAAATCCATGGAGCAGATGCAGCACGTGATTTTCAACGCGTACACCAACGCGGCGCTGACCGTCCTGTTCTTGTTCGTGGTATTGAGCATCCTGTTCTACGCGATCAAGGTCGGTCGTGCCGCCTGGGTCAAGAAAGAACGCAGCGACAAGGAAGCGCCTTTCCAAGCGTTCCCGAAAACCCATTGAGTTCGCCCTGAAGCGAGGAGCTGTGTATGTTCAATGACCTGAGCCGTCTGGGTAAGTATCTGGGGCAGGCAGCGCGCCTGATGGTCGGCATGCCGGATTACGACACCTACGTCGAACATATGCAGACCAAGCACCCGGACAAGCCGGTGATGTCGTACGAGGCGTTCTTTCGGGAACGCCAGGATGCGCGTTACGGCGGCAAGGGCGGGCCTAAGTGTTGTTGATCGGCTGATGCGTTTTCGTTTGTAGGAGCGCGCTTGCCCGCGATTTGCGTAGTGTCAAACGACGAATGTCGGTGACGCATCGTAGGGCGCGGGCAAGCGCGTTCCTGCAGGTATTCATGTGTGCTGGAGATTTCTGTTTGCTCAATCCCATCCCCGTCACCGTCCTGAGTGGCTTTCTCGGCGCGGGCAAGACCACGTTGCTGCGTCACCTGCTCAAGGAGGAGCACGGCCTGAAAATCGCCGTGATCGAAAACGAATTCAGCGATGCCGGGATCGATACCCAGTTGTTGGGTGGCGAACCCGTGCAGGTCATGACGCTGTCCAACGGCTGCGTGTGCTGCACCATCCACACCGACCTGACCCGCGCGCTGTACCTGCTGCTGGAACGGCTGGACAGTGGTGAAATCGCCTTCGATCGGCTGGTGATCGAGTGCACCGGGCTGGCTGACCCTGCGCCAGTGGCCCAGACATTCTTCATCGACGAAGAGTTGCGCGAGCGTTACATCCTCGACGGGATCATCACCCTGGTGGATGCGGCTCACGCGCAAACCCACTTGGAGCAGACCATTGCCCAGGCCCAGATCGGTTTCGCTGACCGGCTGCTGGTGAGCAAGACCGATCTGGTGGATCGTTCTGCCTTCGACGCCCTGAGCGAGCGCCTGACCCGAATCAACCGCCGAGCACCGATCCGCCTGGTCGAGCACGGCCGCATTGACCTCGCCGAGTTGCTCGATGTCCGTGGCTTCAACTTGAATGCAGACGTGGGCGGTATGGTGCTGCGCCCAGCAGCCCCGGCAGGGCGTTCCATCGACCGCATCAGCAGCGTGGTCCTGCGCAGCGACAAGGCGCTTGATATCGACAAACTCAGCGAATTCATGAACGAGCTGCTGGAAGCCCATGGCAAGCAGTTGCTGCGTTATAAAGGCGTGCTGAACATTGCTGGCGAGGACCGCAAGTTGGTGTTTCAGGGCGTGCTGAAGTTATACGGCTTCGATTTCGATGTGGAGTGGGGGCCGGCCGAGAAGCGCGAGAGCGTCATCGTGTTCATCGCCGACGAATTGCCGGAGCAAAAGATCCGGGAAGGCTTTGCCGGCGTTTCAGCAGAGTAACTACTAACTGTAGGAGCGCGCTTGCCCGCGAAGACTTTCGTACATCCGATACGAAGGGCCGGGGACCAAAACGTCGCGCGGGCAAGCGCGCTCCTGCGGTGCGGAGTTTCCAGACAAAAAAGCCCGGCTCAAGAGCCGGGCTTTCTGACATCGATGAACCGCTATCAGGTGCCGTAAACCGGCAGCTTGGCGCAGATGGCCTTGACCTTCTCACGGACGGCGTCGATCACCGCTTCGTTGTTCAGGTCAGCCAGGATGTCGCAGATCCAGCCCGCCAGTTCCTTGCACTCTGCTTCCTTGAAGCCGCGAGTGGTCACAGCCGGGGTGCCGAAGCGCAGGCCGGAGGTGACGAACGGGGAGCGTGGGTCGTTTGGCACGGAGTTCTTGTTCACGGTGATGAAAGCGCGACCCAGCGCGGCGTCGGCGTCTTTACCGGAGATGTCCTGTTTGATCAGGGACAGCAGGAACAAGTGGTTTTCGGTGCCGCCCGAGACGACGTCGAAGCCACGCTCGATGAAGACGGCAGCCATGGCCTTGGCGTTCTTAACCACTTGTTGCTGGTAAGCCTTGAACTCAGGCTGCAGCGCTTCCTTGAAGCAGATCGCCTTGGCAGCGATGACGTGCTCCAGCGGGCCGCCTTGACCGCCAGGGAAGACGGCAGAGTTCAGTTTTTTCTCGATGTCGGCGTTGGCGCGCGCCAGGATCAAGCCGCCACGTGGACCACGCAGGGTCTTGTGAGTGGTGGTGGTGACGACGTCGGCGAACGGCACCGGGTTGGGGTAGACACCCGCAGCAACCAGGCCGGCAACGTGAGCCATGTCGACGAACAGGTAAGCGCCGACTTTGTCAGCGATGGCGCGGAAGCGGGCGAAATCCAGAACCTGCGAATACGCCGAGAAACCGGCCACGATCATCTTGGGCTTGTGCTCGACGGCCAGGCGCTCGACTTCGTCGTAGTCGATCAGGCCATTGCCATCGATACCATACTGCACCGCGTTGTACAGCTTGCCGGACGAGGAAACGCTGGCGCCGTGGGTCAGGTGGCCACCGTGGGCCAGGCTCATGCCCAGAATGGTGTCACCTGCGTTCAGCAGCGCCAGATAGACGGCGCTGTTGGCCTGGGAACCTGCGTGCGGCTGTACGTTGGCGTAATCGGCGCCGAACAGCTCCTTGGCGCGGTCGATGGCCAGTTGTTCGACGATGTCGACGTATTCGCAACCACCGTAGTAACGCTTGCCTGGGTAGCCTTCGGCGTACTTGTTGGTCAAGACCGAGCCCTGCGCTTCCATCACGGCCGGGCTGGTGTAGTTTTCCGAGGCGATCAGCTCGATGTGCTCTTCCTGGCGCTTGGCTTCTTGCTCCATAGCGGCAAACAGGTCGGAGTCGTACTTGGCGATAGTCAAATGACGGCTGAACATGGCGGTCCTCGGGGATCGGGCAGTTGAAAAGGGGGGCATTCTAACTCATCGGCTTTTAGATGGCATATGAAAGGCGGTCATGCCGCAGACGAGCTGTCTTCATCCAGCCTGACGCTCCTACAACGCAATGCGGTGAGTCAGCGGGTTTGGCGGCGCCCCTGCCGCATCAATCAGTTGAAAGGCGGTCATGCCGCAGACGAGCTGTCTTCATCCAGCCTGACCCGACACCTGTAGGAGCGCGCTTGCCCGCGATACGTTTTTGCACCCGGCACCCGTGTCGGTTGTACAAAAGTCTTCGCGGGCAAGCGCGCTCCTACGACGCAATGCGGTGAGTCAGCGGGTTTGGCGGCGCCCCTGCCGTATCAATCAATCATGAAGAGCGTGTCATTGCTGAACTGCGCTTCGAACCGTGTCGCGGGCATCGGGCGGCCGAACAGGTAGCCCTGCACTTCGTCGCATCCGTGTTCGCGCAGGAAGTCCAGTTGCTCGTGGGTTTCCACCCCTTCGGCGATCACGGCCAGGTTAAGGCTATGGGCCATTGCGATAATGGCTCGGGCGATCTGGGCATCCTGCTCGCCGGACGGCAGGCCGTCGACGAAGGTGCGGTCGATCTTCAAGACATCGATAGGGAATTGCTTGAGGTAGTTGAGCGACGAATAGCCGGTGCCGAAGTCGTCTACGGCAATGCTCAACCCCAGGCGTTTGAGGCCATCGAGGATCTGCATCGCTTCGCTGACCTCGCGCATCAGAATACTTTCGGTCAATTCCAGCTCCAGGCAGGCAGGGGGCAGGCCAGTCTCCTGGAGGATATTGGCAATGCGCGTACCCAACTGCCCATCGGAGAACTGCCGAGCGGAAATGTTGACCGACACTTTCGGCACCCGCACCTTGGCCTGATGCCATTCGCGCAACTGACGGCACGCTTCCTTGAGCACCCATTCGCCGACTTCCACCACCAGGCCCAGCTCTTCCAGGACGGGAATGAAATCCCCAGGGGGGACCAGCCCGCGGCGAGGATGACGCCAGCGCAACAGGGCCTCGGTGCCGGTCAGCCGCTTGCCGTCGCCGCTGAACTGCGGCTGGTAGAACAGGGTGAATTCTTTTTGCTCAAGTGCATGACGCAAATCGCTCTCCAGTTCCAGGCGCTCCAGGGCGCTGGCGTTCATGTCCGCCTGGTAGAACTGGAAGTTGTTCTTGCCGCGCTCTTTGGCGTGGTACATGGCGGTGTCGGCGTTCTTCATCAACTGACTCAGTTCATGGCCATCCTGAGGACTGAGTGCGATGCCAATGCTGGCAGTGACGAAGAATTCCCGACCTTCGAGTACGAACGGCTTCACCAGGCTGGCCAGGATCTGCTCGGCGACATGGATGGCACGGGTCAGCGCCGCTTGCTGCGTGGCGCCGGGTTGCAGGAGGAGGGTGAACTCATCGCCGCCCATGCGCGCCACGGTATCGTCTTCGGTGACGCACTCCAGCAGCCGCGAGGCCATTTCCTTGAGCATGCGGTCGCCGGCGGCGTGGCCCAGCGAGTCGTTGATCGGTTTGAAACGGTCCAGATCGAGAAACATCAGCACAACCCAAGCGTTCTGCCGCTCGGCGTGTTGCAGGGCGGTGTGCAGACGGTCCTGGAACAAGGTGCGGTTGGGCAGATGCGTCAAGGCGTCGTAATAGGCGAGGCGATGAATGCGCTGCTCGCTGGCTTTGCGTTCGCTGATGTCACTGAAGAAACACACGTAACTGGCCAGGTCGCCCTCATCGTCGAATACGGCAGTAATACCGACCCACGCTGGGTAATGCTCGCCGTCCCGGCGCTTCAACCACAGTTCGCCCTCCCAACTGCCGCGCTGATGCAGTTGCTTGAGGATGTAACCCATGTGGGCTTCCTGCTGGTTCTCGACCGTCAACATCATCGGCAACTGATCGAGGACTTGGGAAACCGCATAGCCGCTGACCCGGCTGAAGGCGTCGTTGGCCTGCACGATGTAGCCGGCGGGGTCTGTGATCAGAATGGCCGACGTCGAGTGCTCGAAGACCGTGGCCGCCATGCGCAGGTCTTTTTCTGCACGGCGTTGCTGACTGATGTCACGACCCACGCCCAGAATGCCCTCGAAGGCGCCCGAGTCGTCCCACACCAGCACCAGCCGTAGCTCGACGGGGATCTTGCGCCCATCCGCGCGCAGGCAGTCGAAGAGGAAGAGTTGAGTGGGCACCTCGCTGCGCAATTGCGCCAGCGTTTCGGGCTTGTTCAGCGCTTTGCCGACCCGATGCAGCAGGGTTTGCAGGTTTCCCAACTGGTGCGGGTTGGCGATGATCGAGTTCCAGCCGTTCTCCAGAATCCACTCGGCGCTGTAACCCAATACGGTGTTGACCGACGGGCTGACGTAGTTGGGGCGCAGCCGGGCATCGGTGGAAAAAATCACGTCGCTGATGCTTTCTGCCAGCATGCGGTAGCGCTGTTCGCTGTCACGCAGGGACTGGCTTGCCTCCACTTGTTCGGTTATGTCCTTGGCCACACCCACAATCCGGGTGATCCGGCCATCTTCATCGCGGGCCAACGCTTGCTCGCGGATGTCCAGACGCCGCCAGCGACCACCGCGATCACGAAACCGCAATTGTTGCTCGATCAGGTCGCTGCGGTTGTCTTCGCTGCGCATCAGGCGCAGGCGTTCGTACGCTTCGGCGTCATCCGGGTGCAGCAGGATCTCCCAGAAGTATTCGCCCATCTGCTCGACGTCTTGCTTGCTGTAGCCCAGCGAATGACCCAGATGATGGTTGCTGTAAAGCATGCGCCGCGTGGCGACGTCCTGAACGTACAAGTGGTCGGGTACCGTTTGTACCACTTCCGACCAGAAGCTCTCGCGCTCTTGTAATGCCAGTTCGGTCTGCTTGCGGTTGGTCACATCATTGATGTTGAGAATGACGGCATTGAAGTCTTCCGGTTGCTCGGGCAGACGTACCACCAGCCAGAGATGCTGATCATTGCCCTGAGCGTCGGGTAGCACGATTTCCAGCTCGAGTTGCGGCAGGCCATCGAGCACCGCGCCGATCAACTGCACGCCGATGCCCTGGCGAGCACGCGGGCAGCCCTCGATCAGCTGTTGCCAGACCTGCTCGGCGGATTCGGCCCGCAGCAGGCCGGCGGCCACCTGGTTCACCTCCGTGATGCGCAATTGATGCAGCAGCGGTTTGAGCTGGTCCGGGTGATTGAGCAAGCGCCGGTGCAGGTCTGCGCTGCTGTTCAGTTGCAGGTGCCTGAGGTAGGCCGTCAGGCCGGACAGGTCGAGCACACACAGCGCCACGCCGGTGCCTTCGAAAATGTCCTTGTAGCGCCGACGGCTTTCATGCAATTGCAACTGCCGACGGTGCAGGCTGCGCAATGCGAGCAAAGGCAGAATGGAGCACACCAGCGCGATCAGGCATTTGCCGATCAACGGGGCGATCAGCGCCTGGCGCACCTTCGTACTGTCGAACAGCCCGCGCAGTTGCCATTCACTGTTGGTCAGCGGTTCGAGCAACAGGGTCTGAATGTCGCCGCTGGCCGACGCTTCGTCATCGGCATTGCCCCGGTACACCACCTGCTGAGTCGTGCGGTTTTCCAACTGCCAGACGGCTTTATAGTCCTGATCGCTTTCCCGCGTCAGGGACTTCAGCGCCTGAGGGCTCAAGCGGATGGCCCAGTAGCGCTCGGCGTCGCTGCCGGACTGGCGGACGAAGAGATAGAACAGCGAACCGTCAGGCGCGTCGGCGTAATAGTAGGTACGCCCACCGATCCGCTCATGCTGTTGAGCCAAAAAGCCGGCATCCGGACTGCCGGACGCGCTGTCGGCCAACACCTGAGCGTTTTCGTCCAGCCACGCTACGCTGAGCAAGCCTGGCATCGCCTGGCGCAGGCGGTCGAGTGTGGAGGGGGTCAGGACCGAGCCCTGTACGCGGTTTTTTGCGTCATCCAGCACGTTGAGGGCCACTTGGGCATTGAGCGCCATGTTCAAACTCAACCGGTCGGCCAGTTGAATGCTGTAATCGACACTGCGCTGATGTTGCCGCTCCTGCGTCTGCTGGAACTGTTCGAACAGTTGCCATAACAGCAACACGAGCATCAGCAGCACCAGCACCGCCAGCGCGCCCTTGAGCGAGCCTCGGGAAGGCACAGACGTCGCGCTGTGAGTTGAGCGCAAAGGAGAAAGGGGGCCTGGTGTGGACAAACTGTGATCCTGACTGCTGGACTGAATCAGCGTGTGCGAAGCGCACTATAAGCTCGACGCCCAAAGGGCGGCTAGCATGCCTTGACTTGTGGCTAAGTGCCAGCCTTATTGGGCCGGACGGTTTGCCCTGTCGACTGCATTCGGGTAGTTTGGCGCCACGCGCGAGGTGCCCGTTTTCTGCAAGACGTGCGCATGGCTTGCAAACATTGCTCCAGCTTCATGACCGATGCTCGGAAGCTCCCGGCGTCGCGGTTTTACGGTTCAAGTCTCAATCCATTCAAGGCGCTGAATCGGCTGGCGGCAAGTTTCGACGATAAATAACAGCGATTTTTGCAGCGGGGCAGTAAGCTCGCGTCTTTGAACATTCACTGTCACATTCCAGGTTTTCATTCCATGGCCCAATACGTCTTCACCATGCATCGGCTGAGCAAAGTTGTTCCGCCGAAGCGGGAAATCCTGAAAAACATCTCCCTGTCGTTTTTCCCGGGCGCCAAGATCGGTGTTCTCGGCCTCAACGGCTCGGGCAAATCCACCTTGCTGAAAATCATGGCGGGCGTCGACACTGAGTTCGATGGTGAGGCGCGTCCGATGCCGGAGCTGAATGTCGGCTACCTGCCGCAAGAACCTCAGTTGGACCCGAGCAAAACCGTGCGCGAAGTGGTCGAGGAAGCGGTGAGCGTGATCAAGGACGCTCAGGCGCGTCTGGATGAAGTCTATGCCGCTTACGCCGAGCCGGATGCCGATTTCGACAAGCTGGCCGCCGAGCAGGCCAAGCTGGAGGCCATTCTTCAGGCGAGCGACGGTCACAACCTGGAGCGCCAACTGGAAGTCGCCGCCGATGCGTTGCGTCTGCCGCCATGGGACGCCAAGGTGGAACACCTGTCCGGTGGTGAAAAGCGCCGTGTCGCCCTGTGCCGCCTGTTGCTGTCGGCGCCTGACATGCTGCTGCTCGACGAGCCGACCAACCACCTGGATGCCGACTCCGTTGCCTGGCTCGAGCATTTCCTGCACGACTTCCCAGGTACCGTGGTCGCGATTACCCACGACCGTTATTTCCTCGACAACGTTGCGGGCTGGATCCTGGAACTCGACCGCGGCGCGGGTATTCCCTATGAGGGCAACTATTCGGGCTGGCTGGAAGCCAAGTCCGACCGTCTGGCCCAGGAGTCCAAGCAGCAATCGGCTCATGAGAAGGCCATGAAAGAGGAGCTGGAGTGGGTGCGCAAAGGCGCCAAGGCCCGCCAGTCCAAATCCAAGGCCCGTCTGCAACGCTTCGAAGAGATGCAGTCTCAGGAATTCCAGAAGCGCAGCGAAACCAACGAGATCTATATCCCGGCCGGTCCGCGCCTGGGCGACAAGGTCATCGAGTTCAAGAATGTCACCAAGGGTTATGGCGATCGCGTGTTGATCGACAACCTGTCGTTCTCGATGCCAAAAGGCGCCATCGTTGGCGTGATCGGCGGTAACGGTGCCGGTAAGTCGACCTTGTTCCGGATGCTGATGGGCAAGGAGCAACCGGATTCGGGCACGATCGAAATCGGTGAAACCGTTCAACTGGCCTGCGTCGACCAAAGCCGCGAAGACCTGGACGGCAGTAAGACCGTTTTCGCGCAGATTTCCGACGGCTCCGACCTGATCAAGATTGGCAACTACGAAATCCCCTCGCGCACCTACGTCGGACGCTTCAACTTCAAGGGCGGCGATCAGCAGAAGTTCGTCAAGGACCTGTCCGGCGGTGAGCGCGGACGCCTGCACCTGGCATTGACCTTGAAGGAGGGCGGAAACGTCCTGCTGCTCGACGAACCGTCTAACGACCTGGACGTTGAAACCCTTCGCTCTCTGGAAGAAGCGTTGCTGGACTTCCCCGGCGCAGCCATCGTGATTTCCCACGATCGCTGGTTCCTGGACCGCGTGGCAACTCACATCCTGGCCTATGAGGACGACTCGCAAGCCGTCTTCTTCGAAGGCAACTACACCGAGTATGAGGCCGATCGCAAGAAACGCCTGGGTGAAGCCGCGGCTCAGCCCCACCGCGTGCGTCACAAGAAGCTCGCCTGATACTGGATGGCGTCACAAGAACGGAGCCTTCGGGCTCCGTTTTTTATGGGCAGATGAGGGTTGACTCGAGTTCGGGATCCTCAGGCCTCGCCCTCGATCCGTACCACTTCGATCACTTGATCCCCCGCGGGACGTTTCCAGATCGCCTCATCGCCCACGCGAGCGCCCAACAAAGCGACCCCCAAGGGAGAGGCCCAGTTGATCAACTGACTGGCGGCATCCGCTTGATCCTCGCCCACGAGTTGGACACGCTGCTCGCGATTCTCTTCATCAGCGAAGGTGACCCAACTGCCGATTTGCACCTTATCGACCGAGGTCGCTGGCACCACCACCTGCGCGCTATTGACCCGTTGCGTGAAATACCGCAAATCCCGTTCGATATCGGCCAGCCGCTGCTGGTCGGCCATTTCGCCACGCCCTGCCTGGTCGCTGTGCTGGGCCTGCAGCGACGCGACGTGGGCCTGCAGTTGGGCCAGACCTTGGGCGGTGACGTAATTGGGCTGTTCGCTGATCTGGCGTTCGACCGGTTGGCTGGTCTGCGCTGCAGCATGGTCTTCGTTGACGAAGGCCCGACTCATTGTGTGCTCCTTTGTTGAAGCCTGAAGGGGCAGGCATCTTGGCTGAGATGACAGAGAAGACGTCCCCAAACGGCTTTAGGTTCAGCGAGAACGATACGCTTTGGCGGCATCCTGGGTTTTCTGCTGCTCCCACGCGCGGTCCCGGTCGTTCCAGATACTGTCACGGCCTTGGTCCTGCGCATTGCGGTTGACCAATTGCGCTTGGCATTGCTGGAAGCCATCGCCCCAACCTTGCGCGTAAATCGTGTCGCGCAAGTAACGCGGAACATCCTTCTTGTACTGACCTTTCATGGGGTCGATGGATTGCCGGCCACTGCCACAGCCATCCTGAAACCCGTCTGCGAACGCCGGTGGATAACCTTCGGCCAACAATTGGTCGTGGGTAGACTGACAACCGGCAACTACCAAGCAGCACCACAGCACAACCCAACGCGTGTTCATCTTCGTTTTCCTCGACTTATGTAAAAAGTCTAGAAGCGGATCCGTGAGTTATTTGTAAAAGCGCTGTGAGAAATCCATTAACCGATGCCCGGTCATGTTCCATTAGTTCCCCTGTTGCGCCGAGCGGCACGCGACGGAAAAAATCGATGAATCAATGGCTGCTCAACCGCCGCTCAAGGTGCAGGGTTGTTAAACTGCACCGTTGCGCGCACTTGCCTGGAAAAATAAATGAATTTGCGAACGATCCTAATATTGGGCGCTCTTAGCGCCTTCGGGCCCTTGGCCATTGATTTCTACCTGCCGGGATTTCCTGCCATCGCTGCGGCATTCGGCACCGATGAAAAGCATGTCCAGTTGACGCTGGCATCGTATTTTCTCGGCTTGAGTATTGGCCAACTTGTTTATGGCCCGATCGCGGATCGCTTCGGACGTCGGGTGCCCTTGCTGTTTGGCGTAGGGCTGTTCACGCTTGCGTCCTTGGCCTGCGCGTTCGCTCCAAGCCTGGAGTGGTTGATTGCTGCGCGCTTCGTTCAGGCCCTCGGCGGTTGCGCCGGCATGGTGCTGTCGCGGGCCATCGTCAGCGACAAATGCTCCCCGGTCGAGTCGGCGAAAGTGTTTTCTCAATTGATGCTGGTCATGGGCTTGGCGCCGATTCTCGCCCCCATGCTCGGAGGCGTGTTGGTTAACGTTTACGGGTGGCAGACCATTTTCATGACACTGACGCTGTTCAGCGCCTTCACTGCCGCTGCGGTAGCGATCGGTCTGCCGGAGAGCATGCCGGCGGGGCATCCTCGACCCCCCTTGTCCGGTGCGCTGGGTGCCTACTTGCGTTTGTTCAGGGACAGGATCTTTCTGGGTCATGCGCTTACCGGTGGCATCGCCATGGCTGGAATGTTTTCCTACATTGCAGGGTCGCCCTTCGTATTCATCAAACTGTATGGCGTACCCGCCGAGCACTACGGTTGGTTGTTCGGGACCAACGCAGCGGGCTTCATTCTGGTGGCGCAAATCAACGCTCGACTGGTCGGGCGCTTCGGGCCGGGCGGGTTGCTGTCACGGGCGGTCTGGCTGTATCTGAGCGGCGCCTTGGTGCTGTTGGGCATTGCTTCGCTGCACACCCGTCAGCTTTGGCCGTTGTT
This sequence comes from Pseudomonas sp. GD03842, assembly GCF_029841165.1. Taxonomy (NCBI): domain Bacteria; kingdom Pseudomonadati; phylum Pseudomonadota; class Gammaproteobacteria; order Pseudomonadales; family Pseudomonadaceae; genus Pseudomonas; species Pseudomonas sp. GD03842. The sequence continues at coordinate 205,928 of NZ_JAOCEA010000011.1, forward strand.
GGTGCCGCTGTTCATTTACATCGCCAGCCTGGGCTGCATCATCCCCAACGCCTCGGCGTGCGCCATGGCTGGCCAGGGCAAACGTGCAGGCAGCGCGTCAGCGTTGTTGGGGTGCCTGCAATTTAGCGTCGCGGCGGGTGCAGCGGCGTTGGTGGGTGTCCTGCATGACGGCACGGCGGTGCCGATGGCAACTGTCATTACCCTGTGCGGCGTGTTGACCGCAGGGCTGGCGACCATCACCCGGCATGCTCAGAAAAAGCGTGAAGCCTCGGCCTTACACGCGGACGTTCGTATCTGACGTCGCTCAGCGTTTATCCCCTGTACGGCGGCTGTTACGAGTTGCCGTACACACACTGAAGCAATCACCTGACTACCGGATTGAGCCGCGGCGGTTGTTATCTCTGGCACGGACACTTCCACATAAGAATTTTCCTCGGCGGGTGCCGTTAGTGTTGACGGGGGGGCTTTGAGCGGCTGGCGCTCCAAAGGGAATGTAGATTTTTTTCTTGAGAGTTTCTGGAGTTTTTCGTGTAGGCAATTGCCTCATGTAGATCCGTACAAATGGCCGAAACTCCAAAAGCGGCCCCGCTGCATCAAGCCTGCCCGCTACATATCGCATCACCTTGTTCCAAGGTGTATGTGGCACATCCTGCGGAATGTTCTGCCTTCCCGATAGAGTGGTGCTTACTCGCCTAGCCTGGGAGTTGTCTTGGTTACCAGGTGCAGCGCTTATACTATTGTCGCCACGTTAAGTCCGGACAACGTTCCGGTCTTCAAACTGTCGTGGGTGAATCGCCAGATCTGTAACTTCCGCAATTTTGGTTACCTGGAATTTCCATGAAGTGATATGGATCAAGGCCATCATTCGTTCAAGACAACAATGTAGTCGTTCAAGCGACTTGGCTACCGTATTGGAAAAGTTTCAACAGGGAGTGAGGACATGGAACAGGCACCGTGCATCAGTCAGATTGCGGCACTGCTGGCTGATCCCAAACGCAGCGCGATGATGTGGGCGATGATGGATGGGGCGTCCCGAGCGGCAGATGAGCTTGGATTGTTGGTGGGGCTGTCGACTTCATCGGCGGGCGCACACTTGGGGCGTCTGGCCGCGGGTGGATTACTCAGGCAGGAAGCGCGCGGCAAGAAGCGCTTTTTCCGGATAGCGGCGCCGGAAGTCGGGATGGCGGTCCAGGCGCTGGCCAGTGCTTCGATGGTCAGCGCCGAATTGGTCAGCCGGAGCGTTGCACAGCCGCTTCCGCCGTTGCCGCTGCTCAGGGCCAGCATCTGCTCGGATCACCTCGGCGGGGAGTTGGGGACGGCGCTCTATCAGCGGATGCTCGGCGCCGGGTGGATCGAGCAGTCCGATCAGCGGCTAGAAGTGACCAGTGTGGGCATATCGCGTTTCGCCGAGCGGGGCATCTTCGTTCCGGCGCTGGCGCATCGGCAACGGGAAACCGTTTGCGTTTGTACCGAGTGCAAGGGAGCCGCACCCCACTTGGGCGGGGCGCTGGGCGCGGGGCTGTTGCAATTGTTCATGCAGTTGGGATGGCTGCGCACTACGGAGGAGGCCAGCACCTTGCAGGTTTCTTCCAATGGGCAGAGAGAGATCAACAAGATCGCCGCCGCAGCCTGACAACAGGCGCGTTGCTCAGGGTTCGGCGCTTCCAGCTGGCTGACAGCGGCGACGCATGTTCGCCACGGTCAGCAGGTCAGCCAGCCATGCGCAAGGTTCAGGATTTTACCAGTCGTGCATCGAGGCTGTTCTGAGCCAGACGCCTGGCCTGATCCTGGGTCATTCCCAGGTGTTCGTGCAACGCGTGGAAGTTTTCGGTCACATAGCCGCCAAAGTATGCCGGGTCATCGGAGTTCACCGTCACCTTCACGCCACGCTCGAGCATGTCGAGGATGTTGTGCTGGCTCATGTGGTCGAACACACACAATTTGGTGTTGGACAGCGGGCAGACGGTCAATGGAATCTGCTCATCGATGATGCGTTGCATCAAACGCTCGTCCTCGATGGCGCGCACGCCATGGTCGATGCGGGTGATCTTCAACAGGTCCAATGCTTCCCAGATGTATTCGGGCGGCCCTTCCTCCCCGGCGTGAGCGACCGTGGCGAAGCCTTCGCTGCGGGCACGATCGAACACTCGCTGGAACTTGCTGGGCGGATGGCCCATTTCCGAGCTGTCCAGCCCTACCGCTACAAAGGTGTCGCGGTAGGGCAAGGCCATGTCCAGTGTCTGGTGTGCTTGCTCTTCACTCAAGTGCCGCAGGAAGCTCAGGATCAAACCGCTGCCGATGCCCAGTTGACGTTTGCCATCATCGAGCGCCCGGGAAATGCCATTGAGGACGACCTCGAACGGAACGCCTCGATCGGTATGGGTCTGGGGGTCGAAGAACGGTTCGGTGTGGACGACGTTCTGCGCCTTGCAGCGTTGCAGGTAAGCCCAGGTCAGGTCGTAGAAGTCCTGTTCGGTACGCAGCACGTCCGCGCCTTGGTAATAGAGATCGAGGAACTCCTGCAGGTTGTTGAAGGCATAGGCCTTGCGCAAGGTCTCGACGTCCGCCCACGGCAGGGCAATCTTGTTGCGCTCGGCCAAGGCGAACAGCAGCTCAGGCTCCAGGGAACCCTCCAGGTGCAGGTGTAATTCAGCCTTGGGCAGGGCGTTCAACCAATCGTACATGTGCTTTTCTCATCAGGTGCAATGGCGGTCATTCTACAGAGTCGAGCGCATCGGCTGGTTAAAAACCTGACCGAAAGGTTCAGACCTCGGTTTCGGGTTCCCGTCTGTAGGCATAGGTATCAGCGAAGCGTGACAGCAGGAACTCCGCACACGTGGTCGGTGGGTACAATGGCGGGTGCTCGGCGTCCGTGCACCCGGGCAGGCATTCGACGCGGGTGTCCGGATGCGGCTCGGCGAAGAAGGGCATCGAATAACGGTCCACGCCCAACGGGCTGATCACCCGGTGCGGTGTGGAGACATAACGGTCGTTGCTCCAGCGCGCCATCATGTCGCCCAGATTCACCACGAACGTGCCGTCGATGGGCGGCGCGTCGATCCACTGACCCCGCACATCGCGCACCTGCAGCCCCCCGGCGACATCCTGATAGAGCAGGGTCACGCAGCCATAATCGGTATGCGCCCCTGCGCCCTGTTGCTCTTCGCTGCTGGCGGTGTGGCGAGGCGGGTAGTGGATCATCCGCAGGACGCTGACCGGCTGCGCGAAGCGCTGGTCGAAAAAGTCGCGCTCGATGCCCAGCGCGGGTGTCATCGCGCGCAGCAGTGTTTGGGCCAGCGCCTGCATGTCTTGGTAATGTTGCTCCATCAACGCTTGCCAGCCGGGAAGGTCAGGGTGGCGATTGGGACCGCGCAGTGGCTTTCCAGCGATCACGTCGGGGTGATCGGCAGGCAAGTGCAGCCCCATGTCGAAGGTTTCCTTCAAGTCGCTCGGCAGGCTGGGGTCCAGTTGCTCGGTGGCGATGGCGCCGTAACCGCGATGATGCAGGCTTTGGGTGATGTCGATCTTGAGCTTTTCTTCCAGTGGCCGAGCGAAGAAGCGATGGGCGTGGCCCATGACCTGCTCGATGCGCTCGGCGCTGATGGGATGGCCCTTGATATAGAAGAAGCCCCATTCGCGGCATGCTGAGTCGATCTGACGGGCAACCTCGTGCCAGGCCTGTTCGTCGCTGGCATAGAGCGGGGCAATGTCGATGAGGGGAAGCCGGTTCATACTGATTCCTGATGCACGTATAAGAAAACGTAGCAGCCCGACTGCGCCGCGCTGCTACCGCTGTTCAGGCGCTCAACCTACTTTGGCAACTCGGCTTTCACACCTTCTACGTAGTAGTTCATCGACGCCAATTCGGCATTGGTGGCGATGCTGCCTTCAGGAATTTTCACCGCGCCGGTTTGGTCTTTGATCGGTCCGGTGAACGGATGGAACGCGCCGCTTTCAATGTCTGCAATGATCTTCTGCGCTTCGGCCTTCACGTCGGCAGGTACGAGGTCGCTCATCGGCAACTCAACAGTGCCTTCTTTCAAACCGCCCCAATAATCCTGGGATTTCCAGCTGCCGTTGATGACCGCCTCCGTGGCCTGGATGTAATGCGGCCCCCAGTTGTTGACGATAGAGGTCAGCACTGCCTTAGGCCCGAAGTGCGCCATGTCCGACGCATAGCCAACGGCATAGACGCCTCGGCGCTCGGCAGCCTGGATCGGCGCCGGGCTGTCGGTGTGCTGGAAGATTACATCCACGCCTTGATCGATCAGCGCGTTGGCGGCGTCGGCTTCCTTGCCTGGATCGAACCAGGAGTTGACCCACACCACCTTGATCTCAGTGCCAGGGTTGTATTTGTTCAGTGCCAGTTGAATGGCGTTGATGTCACGCAAGACTTCAGGAATCGGGAACGACGCCACGTAGCCGACTTTCTTGGTCTTGGTCATCTTCGCCGCAAGGAAACCGCCGACGTAGCGTCCTTCGTAAGTGCGGGCCAGGTAGGTGCCCAGGTTTTTGTCCTGCTTATAGCCGGTCGCATGTTCGAAGATGACCTTCGGAAATTGCTTGGCGACCTTCAAGGTCGGGTTCATGTAGCCGAACGAGGTGGTGAACACCAAGTCATAGCCGCTCTTGGCCATGTTGCGGATCACCCGCTCGGCGTCCGCTCCCTCGGGCACGTTTTCGACGTAACTGGTGGTGACCTTGTCGCCCAGCGCCTTGGCCATCGCCAGGCGGCCCTGTTCGTGCTGATAGGTCCAGCCGTGGTCACCGATCGGGCCGATGTAGACGAAACCGACTTTCAGCGGATCGGCCGCTGCAGCCATCAGACTCGAGCTCAGCCCTACGACAGCGGCCATGGCGCACATCAGTTTTTTCAGCGGACGACGTGAGTGAAGGGTGGAAAACATGCAGATCTAGCTCCTTTGGTCTTATAGGCCGGGCCGTCAGGGCTGGGCGCTCCACTCGATGCAAAAAGCTGACCAATAAGACAGGTCTTCCGGTTTACCCGCTGTTCAACAGGGGTACCAGGCAAACATTGGTCACAGACGGTGCCGAAATGATCACGCGCGCCGCGTACTGGTGCAGCCGTTCGCTTTATCGGCGCCGTCCTGAGATGGGGCACACGCCCGTTCTCGATCCCCAGCCTATCGGAGCGGGGACGGCCATGGAGCGCTAAGTTCGTCCGTGCGAGGATGCCTTGAAACCTTTGTTTACAACCAGCACTCTCAACCCCCTAAGCAGTGAAATTTTATGGACGTGCGGCGTTGGTCGCAGGGATAAAGGCAACGATGGGCACGATTCTCAAGCAAGAAAAGTTTCTCCTGTTGGCGGTGATTGCAACGTGCTTCGCTTACCCCTTCGAACATCAGCTGCTGAGCCACGGCAACGTGGTCGCATTGCTCGCAGGCCTGGCGCTGGTGGCGTTCATCGTCTGCGCCTCCATGCGAGTGGCTCATCACGCCGAGTTGCTCGCGGAAAAGGTCGGAGACCCCTACGGCACCATGATTTTGACCCTCTCCGCGGTCTTGGTAGAGGTGGTCATTCTGGCGATCATGATGAGCAACGAGCCTTCTCCGACGCTGGTGCGGGACACCATCTATTCCGCAGTGATGCTCGACATCAACGGAATTCTCGGCCTGGCAGCGTTGATGGGCGGGCTCAAGCACGGCGAACAGCCCTACAACGACGACTCCGCTCGCTCCTACAGCGTGATGATCCTGACGGCTATGGCTGTGTCGATGGTGGTGCCCGAGTTCATCCCGGAATCCAACTGGAAAATGTACTCAGCGTTCACCATAGGCGCGATGATCCTTCTGTATGGCTTGTTTCTACGCATGCAAGTCGGCCCGCACAGCTATTTCTTCAGCTACAGCTATCCGGACAAGAAGCGCCGCAAGGAGCAGCCCGAGCATGCCACTGAGGAAGTCAGCCTGGCGTTCTCCATCGGCGTTCTGGTGTTCGGGGTGGTGATCATCGGCGCGTTGGCCGAGGTCATGTCCAAAGCCATGGACCTGGGTCTGGAAGGCAGTGGTGCGCCCCCGGTCATCACGGCGATTCTGGTGGCGGCCATTTCGGCTGCGCCCGAGATCCTCACGGCCTTGCGTGCTGCACTGGCCAACCGCATGCAGTCAGTGGTCAACATCGCATTGGGTGCTTCTCTGTCGACCGTCATCTTGACGGTTCCGGTGATGGAAGCGATGGCGCTTTATACCGGCCAGCCCTTTCAGATGGCGATGACGCCCGTGCAGACCGTGATGATTTTCGTGACCTTGCTGGTCTGCGCCATCAACCTCAATGATGGCGAGACGAACGCCATCGAGGGCATGACTCACTTTGTGCTGTTCGCAACGTTCATCATGCTGTCGTTGCTGGGACTTTGAAGCGTTCTGCGAAGGCGGTCCGGCAGGCCGCGGCGAGAACGAGTGTCCTGCAGCTGACCCACCGGCCTGGTCGGGTGAGCGGTCGGTCAACCGCGGATCAGTGCCGCGGCCGCCTGCCGGTGATCGGCGATCAGCCCTTTCAGATCCAGCCCTTGGACCTGGCCGTCGACCACCCGCCATTGGCCCCCAATCATTACCCGATCGGCGCGATCCGCCCCACACAGCAGCAATGCTGACAAGGGGTCGTGGCTGCCGGAAAAGCGCAGTTCGTCGAGTTTGAACAGTGCCAGATCGGCTTGTTTGCCGATGGCCAGTTCGCCGATGTCGGTGCGGCCCAGCAGCTTCGCCGACCCCTTGGTCGCCCAGCCGAGTGCGACCTGCGGGGTGATTCTCTCTGCGCCGTAGCGCAGCCGTTGCAGGTAAAGGGCCTGCCGGGCCTCGAGGATCATGTTCGATCCATCATTGGAGGCCGAGCCGTCGACACCCAACCCGACCGGCGCGCCAGCTTCCATCAGATCAAGCGTCGGACAGATGCCCGACGCCAGCCGCATATTGGAGCTCGGGCAGTGGCAGATGCCGGTGCCCGCAGCGCCCAGTCGGGCGATCTCCTCGGCATTGAAGTGGATGCCGTGGGCCAGCCAGGTACGAGGTCCCAGCCAGCCAACGCTGTCCAGATAATCCACCGTGCGCAGGCCGAAACGCTGCAGGCAGAACGCCTCTTCATCCAAGGTTTCCGCCAGGTGAGTGTGTAGCCGGACGTCGAGCTGACGGGCCAGCGCCGCGCTCTCGGACATGATCTCGGTGGTCACTGAAAACGGCGAGCAGGGAGCGAGGGCAATCTGGATCTGCGCACCCGCGCCCCGCTCGTGATAGCGCTCGATCAGGCGCTGGCTGTCGTCCAGAATCACCTGCCCCTGTTGTACGGTCTGCTGCGGCGGCAGGCCGCCATCGGCTTCGCCCAGGCTCATCGAGCCGCGGGTCAACATCGCCCGCATGCCCAACTCGCGAACGCTCTCGACTTGGACATCGATTGCGTTTTCGAGCCCGTTGGGGAACAGGTAATGGTGGTCGGCGGCGGTCGTGCAGCCGGAAAGCAACAGTTCAGTCAGCGCGACTTTGCTGGCCAGAGCCAATTGCGCAGGTGTCAGCCGCGCCCACACGGGATAAAGGGTTTTCAGCCACGGAAACAGCGGCTGGTTTACCACCGGCGCCCAGGCGCGGGTCAGGGTTTGATAGAAATGGTGATGGGTGTTGATCAGCCCGGGGAGAAGCACATGGTCTCGGGCATCGAACGTTTCGTCGCAAGGCGTCGCCGGACTGTGACCGGCGGCGAGCATTTCGACAATGACCCCGTTTTCCACCACCAGCCCGCCACGGGCGTCGCAGTCGTTGGCAGTGAATACGGCAAGGGGGTTTTTCAACCAGATACGGATCGCAGGCATGAGCCGGCTCCTCTGAAGATGGGTTCAGGTCGCCAGCTCAGTGTTGCCCTGTCTGCTGATCCAGGGTCGCCCTCGGGCGAAGGCGCAAGTGTAGGGGGATCCCAGGACGGGGTGCAAGGCACAGCGCCCTGACGGGCAGGGCGTGCCGAGGAGCGGGAAGGGTCACCAGGGAATGGTTTCGCCTTTGTAGTTCACGAAATGATGCCCGCCTTCGCCGGCGAACCGTTCAAGCTGTTCCACCATGCCGCGTACGCTGGTTTCAACGTCGATGTCCGCGCCTTCGCCGCCCATGTCGGTGCGCACCCAGCCGGGATGCATCGAAATGACGGTCGGCCGGTTCTCGCCCAATTGCGTGAAGAAGGTGTGAGTCATCGAGTTAAGGGCCGCTTTGCTGGCCTTGTACAACGCCATTTCGGGGGCGTCGGGCATGGTCACACTGCCGAGCACGGAGCTCATGAACGCGATGATCCCGGTGTTTGGCCGGATCTGCTCGACGAACCGTTTTGCCAGGCGAACCGGCGCAACAGCGTTGGTCAGAAATAACTGACCCAGCTCCCCTGCCGTGGCGTCGGTGGGATTGGGATGCTGCGGACCGGCAACGCCTGCATTGACGAAAAGCAGGTCATAGACCTGGCCCTTCAGGTTATGGGTGAGGACTTCCAGCGACGATTGTTCATCCATGTCCAGGGTTTGGATATGCACACCGGGGACGGCTTTCAAGGCATCGGCCTTGTGCATGTCACGGACGGTTGCCGTGACCTCCCAACCTTGTTCGGTCAGGTGTTTGACCAGCCCTAGCCCCAGGCCGCGAGAGGCGCCAATGATCAACGCAGTTTTGTTGGCAGACATGAAGGTCACTCCTTGAAGAACGAAACGATGCAGTGCAGGTGGGTTGACCGCGCGTCTTGCGAGGAATTTGATCTTTTCGCGCAACGGTCATGCCGCCTGGCACTTCAGTGTCCCGATTGCCAGGGTTGCCCTAGCGACACCGGCGCATACAGTCGGGTACGCAAAGCGTTGCGCGACAGTAACACCAGCACCAGGATGGTTGCCACGTAAGGCAGCATGGCCAGGAGATTGGAAGGGATCGCCAACCCCACACCCTGAGCCACCAGATACAGAATGCTGGCGAAGCCGAAGAGGTACGCACCCAACAGCAGGCGCCAAACGCGCCAACTGGCAAATACCACCAGGGCCAAGGCGATCCAGCCGCGGCCCGCGCTCATGTTCTCAGCCCACATCGGGGTATACGCCAACGACAGGTACGCCCCGGCAAGCCCCGCCATGGCACCACCGAACAACACCGCCAACGTTCGAACCCGCAGGACCGGCAAGCCCATCGCACTGGCCGCATTGGGGTTTTCGCCTACGGCCTGGATGACCAGGCCGACGCGACTTTTCAGAAGCGTCCACGCCACGATGGCGAACAGGCCGAAGGAAAGGTAGACCAGCACGTCTTGGGCAAACAGCATGCGGCCGATCAGTGGAATATCGCTGAGCCCTGGGATCACCGTGGGCTCGAAGCCGATCAGCGGCTTGCCTACCCAGGCTGCTCCCACGAAGCTCGACAGGCCGACCCCGAAGATGGTCAACGCCAGGCCTGTCGCGACCTGATTCGCGTTGAACACCAAGGCCACTAGCGCGAAGAGGGACGACAGCAACATTCCCGCCAGAATGGCCAGCAGCACACCCAGCCAGAGGCTGCCGGTGCTGAGGGCGACGATGAAGCCGATCACGGCCCCGAAAAGCATCATGCCCTCCTGGCCCAGGTTCAGGACGCCGGTTTTTTCGCAGACCAATTCACCCAGTGCCACCAGCAGCAGGGGCGTGCCGCAGCGTACAGTCGCGAACAAGATATTACTCAACAGATCGATATCCATCACACGGCTCCCGGCACAACGGCCATCTGGCGTCGGGCCCAGCGCCATTTCAAGCGCGGGCGGTAGAGAATCAACACATCGCACGCCAGCAGGAAGAACAGCATCATCCCCTGAAACAACTGCGTGATGGCTTGAGGCAGGTTCAGCGTCATCTGCGCGCTCTCGCCGCCCAGATACAACAACGCCATCAGCAGGCTGGAAAACAGAATGCCCAGCGGATTGAGGCGGCCCAGAAACGCCACGGTGATCGCCGCGTAGCCATAACCTGGCGACACCTGAGGCACGAGTTGGCCAATGGGCCCGGTGACTTCGCACACGCCAGCCAGCCCCGCCAAACCGCCGCTGATCAGAAGCGACAGCCATATCAGGCGTTTCTCCCGGAAACCGACGAAACCAGCGGCTCGTTTATCCAGGCCCAGCACCTTGACCTGAAAGCCTGTGAAGCTGCGCTGCAGCAGGACCCACACGGCCACCAGCGCCAGCAGCGCGAAATACACCCCAGCGTGGACGCGCCCCTCTTCGCTCAGCAGAGGCAATCGGCTGGCGTCGCCGAACATCGCGGACTCCGGGAAGTTCATGCCGGCTGGATCCTTCAACGGGCCGTGCACGAAAAACAGCAGCAGGTTCAGCGCAATGTAATTGAGCATGATGCTGGTCAGGATTTCATTGGCATTGAAATGCGTGCGCAACCAGGCGGTCAGCCCCGCCCAGGCGGCGCCCGCCAGCACGCCAGCGCTCAGGATGAGCATCAATACCCAGCGGCTGTCGACCTCGATCACGTTGACCGCGACGGCACTGCCTGCGAGCGCGCCCATCAACAATTGGCCCTCGGCGCCGATGTTCCAGATCCGTGCTTGATAAGCCACGGCCAAGCCCAGTGCGCACAGCAGAATCGGCAGTGCCTTGACCATCAATTCAGACACACCGTACAGATCGCTGACCGGTGCGATCAGCAACGTGTGCAGCGTCAGCAACGGGTCAAGGCCGAGTGCCAAAAACAGTAATGCCCCTGATACCAGCGTCAGCACCGCTGCGAGTAAAGGGGAAAACCACAACATGGCGCGGGATTCCTGGCCGCGCGGTTCCAGTGAAAGCAGCATGAGTGTCTCCGTTAAATGAGCGGGGCAGCGTCGAATTGACCCGCCATCCAGCCGCCGACTTGCACGGGGCTGGTGTGCGCGGTGGGCGCAAGGGTGGAAAGGCGACCTGCTGACAGCGCGGCCACGCGATCGCTGATCTGGAACAGTTCGTCGAGGTCTTCGGAAATCACCAGAATGGCGGCGCCCGCATCGCGCAGGGCGATCAAGGCGCGATGGATTGCGGCGGCGGCGCCGACGTCCACCCCCCATGTGGGGTGAGCCGCCACCAGCAGTTTTGGGTTCTGTAGGATCTCGCGGCCCAGAATGAATTTCTGAAGGTTGCCGCCGGACAGGCTGCGAGCCCGTGTCTCGGCATCAGGGGTTTTTACGGCAAACTGCTGGATGATGCGTTCGGCCAGTGCCTGAACCTTCTGTCGCTGTACCAACCCATTGCTGACCAGCCCCTGTTGAAAAGCCGTGAGCAGGGCGTTGTCAGCCAGGCTCATGTCCGGCACCGCACCATGACCGAGACGTTCGGCGGGTACGAAGGCCAGCCCGAGTTTGCGTCGCGCATCCGGGCGCAGATGAGCGACGGGCCGGTCGACGAAGCGGATGGGCTGGGTTCGATGCTTGCTCAGCGTTTGCTCACCGCTGAGAAGGGCGAGCAACTCGTCCTGGCCATTACCGGCGACGCCGGCGATACCGACGATCTCGCCACTGCGCACCTCCAGGTCGACGTCGACCAGCGAGCAGCCGAACGGGTCCGGGTTGTGCCATGACAACTTATCCACACGGAGGAAGGGGGCCGTGCCGATCGTTTTCGGGTACTGTGCCACCAGCCCATCGGCGTCCCCCACCATCAGCCGCGCGAGCTCCAGGTCACTGCACGTCCTTGGCACGCAGTGCCCGGACACCCTGCCTGCTCGCAGCACGGTTGCGTTGTGGCACAGCGCGCGGACTTCCCCCAGTTTGTGGCTGATGAACAAAATGCTGCAGCCCTCGCTGGCGAGGCGACGCAGCGTGACGAACAGATCTTCCGCCTCCTGAGGCGTCAGCACCGAGGTCGGTTCGTCGAGAATCAGCAGGCGGATGTCCTGCATCAGGCAGCGGATGATCTCGACCTTCTGCCGTTCTCCGATCGATAAACTATGCACCAGCCGTTGAGGTTCCAGCGCCATGCCATAGCGTTGCGAGACTTCCCGGATCTTCGGTTCCAGTTGCCTGGGCGTGCCCGCCGCCGGTCCCATCGCCAACGCAATGTTCTGCGCCACGGTCAGGGTTTCGAACAGGGAGAAATGCTGGAACACCATGCCGATGCCCAGTTCGCGGGCCTGCGCAGGATTGCGCATGGTCAGCGGCTGCCCCTCCCAAAGAATGTCGCCGGTATCAGGCTGGACCACGCCATAGATGATTTTCATCAAGGTGCTTTTGCCTGCGCCGTTTTCTCCGAGCAACGCATGTATCTCACCCGGCTCAATGCTCAGATCAATGGCGTCATTGGCAAGGCAGCCGGGATACCGCTTAGTGATGTGGCGCAATTGCAACCGCGCAGGGCTCGCTGAATGGGACATATCGGACTCGGTGAAAGTGGATCGCTCCTGCACTTAGCAATTTCTTGGCCAGCCGGTCAGCTTTTTTGTTTGCTCACGCCCGATCCCGCTTGCAGCGCGGCTTTGGCAATTGAATGTCGAGTGGGCCGGCGAGCGGCTACGTGGTCGGAATGCTCGGAGCCCGAACTGTCGGCACCATCGCGGGGCGCCAACGTGTGTTACGGAGTCAAAATGGTTCAAATATTTTGTTTAAAAAATGACCAAATGACGACGGGCAAGGTAGCCTCGGCGTTGCGTCAAGGCGTGCACCTCTTATCCACAGGTTGCTCCACAGTAATTGTGCGCAAGCGTAAACGAGGGGCATAAAGCAGCCGAGCTTAGGAGCGGAGGGTGATAAGCGCCGCTAACCGCCTGTTTTTTAGGTGGTTTGCCTCGTTTTCCGATAAGCTGATCAAAAAACGATCAGATGGCTGTAGGCCTTGTAATTCAAGGTGTGCGGCGCTGTGTGCGCAGCTTGTCCACAGGCAGGTGCACAGTAGATGTGGGAAACCTTCGCTGGACAATATTTGTGAAACCAGATGTCAGGCATCCCCTGGAGTGTGCATAACAATGCGCCCACGGCTGATGTCTGAAAGCTGACGTTGATAAGTCGTGATCTGCTCAGGCCCGATCGCGATCGACAGCTCAACGCCCACAGCGGTGAAGTGTTCTTCTTCTACCAATCCATTCAACTCACTCAGCCGCAACTTGACTAGAGCCAGCTCGCTGAACGTGCACTCGAAGCTGAGCGGCACCCGGTTCACGAGCGGCGAGCGAGCGGCCTGTTGCAGACACTTGTTGGCTCCGCCACCGTAGGCCCTCGCCAGTCCGCCCGTACCCAGCTGAATGCCGCCATACCAGCGAATGACCAGCACCACGACTTGATCGAAGTCCTGCGCTTCGATGGCGGCGAGAATCGGGCGTCCTGCCGTGCCACCCGGCTCGCCGTCATCGGTGCTTCGGTACTGAGGCCCCAGTTTCCAGGCCCAGCAATTGTGGGTGGCGTTGGGGTCGCTGTTCCGTTCGATGAACGACTGGGCGTCACTCGGTTTGACGATGGGGGCCGCGAGGGTGATGAACCGGCTCTTGCGAATCTCTTCGCGGAATTCGCAAGGGCCGACGAGGGTGAAGGGCATAACGGTTCCAGCCGAAAATCAGAAATGTCGCACGTTCAGAGCGGAGGCGTCAGCCCACAACCCTTCAAGATGATGCGAATCAGGTTATTGCCTGCCTCTTCCATATCCTGCTTGGTCAAGCGCGCACGCCCGGTGACCTGGCAGATTTGCGTCGCGAAATCGGCGTAATGCTGCGTGCTGCCCCATAACAGGAAAATCAGATGCACCGGATCGACGGGGTCCATTTTTCCGGCATCGATCCAGGCCTGGAACACCGATGCCCGTCCCTGGAACCAGGTTCGGTAGTCCTGGCTGAAATATTCGTTCAAGCATTCCCCGCCGCTGATGATCTCCATTGCGAAAATGCGTGAGGCTTGTGGCTGGCGGCGCGAAAATTCCATTTTTGCGCGGATGTATTGAGTCAGTGCCTGGGCGGGATCGTCCTCGGCCTTCAAGTGGTTGAAAGTGCTGTCCCACAACTGAATGATGTTGCTCAATACCGCGATGTAAAGCCCCAGCTTGTTGGTGAAGTAGTAATGCAAGTTGGCCTTGGGCAGCCCAGCTTTTTGAGCGATGGTGTTCATGCTGGTGCCTTTGAAGCCATGACGCGCGAACTCGTCTTCGGCAGCCTTCATGATCGCTTCTTCGTTTTTCTGGCGAATGCGGCTCGCCGGTTTGGTGGCGCTGACGCTGTGAGCAGGGACTTCGAGGGTCATGAGCGGTTCCAGACGGATCATTGGGTGCGACGGTGTGAACAGATAACGCACCCAGGACGATCCGACAAGCGTTGACAGTGAAATCAGTGGTCGAGGGCTTCGATTTCAGGCTTTTTTTCGGCAGCACTTACCGTGCTCTCGGGCAGCAACAGGCACATCAGGATGGCCGTCAGGCCGCCGCTGGTGATGGCGGAGTCGAACAGGTTCTGCACCCATTGCGGCAAATGGTGCAGCAATGTGGGTTGCGCGGCGATGCCGAGGCCGACGCCAAATGAAGTCGCGATGATCAGCATGCTGCGACGGTCCAGGGTTGACTGCGCGAGGATCCTCACGCCCGCTGCCGCGACGCTGCCAAACATCACCAACGTCGCGCCGCCCAGTACTGGCTTGGGAATCTGTTGAAGAATCGCACCAATCACAGGGAAAAGTCCGAGCAGAAACAGCAGCGCCCCGATATACAGGCCGACGTAGCGGCTGGCCACGCCGGTTAGCTGAATCACGCCATTGTTCTGTGCGAACGTAGTGTTCGGGAAGGCGCTAAAGGTGGCGGCAATCATGCAGCTCACGCCATCGCCCAGTACGCCGCCTTTAAGGCGAGCGATGTAGCTCGGCCCCTGAATGGGCTCGCGGGAGAGCATGCAATTAGCGGTCAGATCGCCAACAGTTTCAATGCTGCTGATCAGATAAATCAGCGCGACAGGCAGGAAAGCCGCCCAATCGAATTGAAAGCCGAACCGGAAAGGCATAGGCGCGCTGATCAATGCCACATCATGAATCGAATGAGGCGTGAGCTTGCCACTGAACCAGGCCGCAATGCTCCCTACGGCCAAGCCGATGATGATCGCCGACAGTCGCAGCCATGGAGTCCTTGAGCGGTTGAGCAGAATAATGACCAGTAACACGAAGGCGCCGAGCGCCAGATTTGTCGGCTCGCCGAAGTCGGGGGCGTTGAAGCCGCCGCCCAGATCGGTCACCCCGACCTTGATCAAACTGACGCCGATCAGCGTGATGACGATGCCTGTTACCAGTGGCGTAATGACGCGACGTAACTGACCGATGAAACGGCTCAATATGATCTGCACCAGCGCGCCGAAAAAGCACACACCGAACACCATGGCCATGATGTCCTCGGGCGTCCCACCACGCTGTTTCACCATAAAACCGGCGGAAAGAACGGCACCGAGAAACGCAAAACTGGTGCCTTGCAAGCAGATCATTCCCGCGCCGATACCCAAGGGGCGACGCGCTTGAATGAAGGTTCCTACGCCGGAGACCATCAAAGCCATGCTGATGAGGTAGGGCAGGTAGGCTCCCAGTCCCAGGGCTGAGCCGATGATGAGCGGTGGTGTGATGATGCCCACGAAGGCGGCGAGTACGTGCTGCACAGCCGCCAGGAGAGCTGGGGCAGGGCGAGGCCGGTCATTGAGGCCGTAGATCAGGTCTTGGGTATCTGGCATTTGGGGCTGCATGCTGGACTCTCGGTATTATGTGCGGCGTGGCAGGGGTGACCGCCCTGCGAGATCCCCGCAGTTCATGCGGAGTTTGCTCGCGGTCCGGGTGTTCAGGCCTCCCGCCGCGTGCGGGGCGCTGCTGAGACAGCGTGTTTGCCGAGAACGTCTGCAAAAACCTGTCCAAGTGATCAGGTCGTTGATGTTGATATTTTTTTATTTTCTTTTGAAACAATGAGTTGGCGATTTTCCTTCAACAACCAGAGGTACGCGGTTTTACCTCTGCGAGCATCATCGCGTCGCAGCGAGGCTCTCAAGGAAGCTTTCCAGCACCAAATGAGGGCGGCGTCCTTTGCGGGTGACCGTGACCAAGCTCAAATCGTAAAAGCGTGCCTGAGGTTTCAAAGCCCGCAGCCGACCTTGCTGCACCCAGAAGGTGGCGTAATGGTCCGGCAGGTAGCCGATATATCGGCCCGTCAGAATGAGGAACGCCATGCCTTCCCGGTCGGATGCGCTGGCGGTGCAGTTGAGGGCCTGGTAATGAGCCTGAATGTCCGCAGGCAGGCGGAACGTAGGGGCGATCGCTTCTTGGCCAGCGAGACGTTCGTCGCTCAGTTGCGCATCCTCGGCATAGAACAGCGGATGGCCTACGGCGCAGTACAGCAGCGAGCGCTCGCTGTAGAGCGACTGGTATTCAAGGCCTGACAAGGCGTTGGCTTGTGGCACGACGCCCACATGGAGGCTGCCGTCCAGCACGCCCTGCTCTACTTCATTGGGCGCAATCATGCGGATATTGATGTGCACGTCTGGGCCGCGTTCTTTCAGTTGCGACAGTGCGTGAGTGATGCGCATGTGGGGCAGGGTCACCAGATTATCGGTCAGGCCAATGTTGAGTTCTCCGCGTAAATGCTGGTGCAGGCCGTTCACTTCCGTACGAAAACTCTCGAGCGCGCTTAATAGCTGAAGCGATGACTGATAGACCTCCCGACCTTCTTCAGTCAGCGAAAAGCCTGCCCTCCCGCGCTGGCACAGGCGCAAGCCGAGACGTTGCTCGAGGTCGCCCATCTGCTGACTGATCGCCGAACGGCCAATCCCCAGCGCACTTTCGGCCGCAGAAAATCCTCCCGACTCGACTACGCTTCGAAAGATGCGCAGCAAACGAATGTCGAAGTCGCTGACCTGGGCCAGCGCTTCAGAACGGCGAGTGCTCATTGTTTAGTATTCCGTCAACTGAAGATCGAAAAAGCAGGATTTTAGTGACTTTATGCCCATGGCAACGTAGCCGCAACCGGCCCCGTTTCCGTCCTTGCAGTCGGTAGCCAGGCCACCCACGCCCTTGTGAGGTCATTCCAATGAACATGCCCGAAACGTCCGATATGTCCCTGGCCAGTCAGCTCAAGCTCGACGCTCACTGGATGCCCTATACCGCGAACCGCAATTTCCAGCGAGATCCTCGGTTGATCGTGGCAGCTCAGGGTAGTTATCTGACAGACGACAAGGGTCGCAAGATCTACGATGGCCTTTCAGGGTTGTGGACGTGCGGGGCAGGGCATACTCGCAAAGAAATCCAGGAAGCCGTCGCTAAGCAATTGAGCACGTTGGACTACTCGCCTGGTTTCCAATTCGGTCATCCGCTGTCGTTTCAACTGGCTGAAAAGATTACCGAGTTGACGCCCGGCAAACTGAATCATGTGTTCTACACCGACTCGGGTTCCGAGTGCGCAGACACCGCGGTAAAAATGGTCCGTGCCTACTGGCGCCTGAAAGGGCAGGCGACCAAGACCAAACTCATTGGTCGTGCCCGTGGCTATCACGGTGTGAATATCGCTGGCACCAGTCTCGGCGGCGTGAACGGCAACCGCAAAATGTTCGGTCAGTTGATGGACGTCGACCATTTGCCCCATACCCTGCTGGCAAGCAACGCATTTTCCCGCGGCATGCCGGAACAGGGCGGTATTGCACTGGCGGACGAGCTGCTCAAGTTGATCGAGCTGCACGACGCCTCGAACATCGCGGCCGTCATCGTCGAGCCGATGGCGGGTTCTGCGGGGGTGATCGTGCCGCCGCAGGGCTATCTCAAACGCCTGCGCGAAATCTGTGATCAGCACAATATCCTGCTGATCTTCGATGAGGTCATCACCGGCTTCGGGCGTACGGGTGCCATGTTCGGCGCGGATAGCTTCGGCGTGACGCCTGACCTGATGTGCATCGCCAAACAGGTCACCAACGGCGCAATCCCGATGGGCGCAGTCATCGCGAGTTCCGAGATCTACCAGACCTTCATGAATCAGCCTACGCCGGAGTACGCCGTGGAATTCCCGCACGGCTATACCTATTCCGCGCATCCGGTGGCCTGTGCAGCGGGGCTGGCAGCACTGGACATTCTCAAGCGCGAAAACCTGGTTCAGCAGGTGGCAGAAACCGCACCTCATTTCGAACGCTCGTTGCACGGCCTCAAAGGCAGCAAAAACGTGATCGATATTCGCAACTTCGGCCTGGCGGGCGCCATTCAGGTTGCAGCCCGTGACGGCGATGCCATCGTGCGCCCGTTCGAAGCTGCGATGAAACTGTGGAAGGCTGGGTTCTACGTCCGCTTTGGTGGCGACACCCTGCAATTCGGCCCGACGTTCAACAGCCTGCCCCAAGACCTGGACCGCATGTTCGACGCGGTGGGCGACGCACTCAATCAGATCGACTGATCCATCCCCTATTTCCAGTCCGCGCGCAGCTTCGGTTGCGCCAGCGGGACAGTCCTTTGGAGTCAAACATGAGCATCATTCAACACCTGATTCATGGTGAATTGGTCAATGAAAATGGCCGCACCGCTGATGTGTTCAATCCTTCGACCGGCCAGCCAGTTCACAAAGTGGCGCTGGGCAGTCGTGAAACCGTTCAGAAGGCAATCGATTCGGCAAAGGCGGCGTTTCCAGGGTGGCGCAATACGCCGCCTGCCAAACGCGCGCAAGTCATGTTTCGCTTCAAACAACTGCTGGAGCAGAACGAGGCGCGCATCGCCCAGCTCATCAGCGAAGAACACGGCAAAACACTGGAAGATGCAGCGGGCGAACTGAAACGTGGCATTGAGAACGTCGAGTACGCCAGTGCCGCGCCGGAAATCCTCAAGGGTGAATACAGTCGCAACGTTGGGCCGAATATCGATGCCTGGTCTGACTTCCAGCCACTGGGCGTGGTGGCTGGCATCACACCCTTCAACTTCCCGGCCATGGTTCCCCTATGGATGTACCCCCTGGCCATCGCCTGCGGTAACTGCTTCATCCTCAAACCCTCCGAGCGCGACCCGAGTTCGACGCTGCTGATCGCACAATTGCTGCACGAAGCCGGTTTGCCGAAGGGCGTACTGAACGTGGTCCACGGTGACAAGGTCGCCGTCGACGCGTTGATCGAGGCGCCGGAGGTCAAGGCTTTGAGTTTCGTCGGATCCACCCCTATCGCTGAGTACATCTATAAGGAAGCGACCGCACGAGGCAAGCGCGTTCAGGCGTTAGGTGGCGCCAAGAACCACGCCGTGCTGATGCCCGACGCCGATCTCGACAATGCCGTCAGTGCATTGATGGGAGCGGCCTATGGTTCGTGCGGCGAACGCTGTATGGCAATCTCGGTGGCCGTTTGCGTGGGCGATCAGGTGGCCGATGCACTCGTGGCCAAGTTGGTGCCTCAAATTCAAGCGTTGAAGATCGGGGCGGGCACCACGTGTGGGTTGGACATGGGGCCGTTGGTCACCGGTCAGCATCGCGACAAAGTCAGCGGTTATATAGAGGACGGCGTGGCGGCAGGTGCCAGATTGGTGGTCGACGGACGCGGACTGACCGTTTCGGGGCACGAAGAAGGTTTCTTCCTGGGAGGCTGTCTATTCGATCAGGTCACCCCGGACATGCGCATCTATAAAGAAGAGATCTTTGGGCCGGTCTTATGCATCGTGCGGGTGAACAGCCTTGAGCAGGCGATGCAATTGATCAATGACCACGAGTACGGTAACGGTACTTGCATTTTCACCCGTGACGGTGAAGCGGCGCGGCTGTTTTGTGATGAGATCGAAGTGGGGATGGTGGGTGTCAACGTACCGCTGCCGGTTCCTGTGGCTTATCACAGCTTCGGTGGCTGGAAGCGCTCGTTGTTTGGCGACCTCCATGCTTATGGCCCCGATGGCGTGCGCTTTTATACCCGCCGCAAGGCGATTACTCAGCGCTGGCCACAGCGTGCGAGTCACGAGGCGTCCCAGTTCGCCTTCCCTAGCCTTTAAGTGTCGCCATCAGCCTGAAGCTATAAGCTGCAAGCGCGAGTTTCCACCTCGCGCTCCTGCAGCTTTAAATTAGAAACTTTCTTCTTTTCCGAAATAAGTGCTTGACGGGCCTTCAGATGTCTCTATAATTCGCCCCACTTCCGGCGCAGTCCGAACCTAAAACTCCTTGAAGATCAATGAGTTAA